>DASUGZ010000093.1:0-41695 GCA_036273755.1 Pseudolabrys sp. | reverse complement strand
GCCCGCGGCGGCAATACCGGAAAACAGCGTTCGGCGTGTAATCGACGACATGGCCTTTCCTCCCTGTTTTTTGTTGCAGTGCGTTGTTTCGTGAATCCGGAACTCCCGCCCCGGTAACCCCGGTCATGCTGGAATATTCCGAAACATGAATTCGGCACGTCAAGGGGCACCCCCAATAGGCGAATGGCTGCCGGTTGGCTAAAGTCGACCGCGTCGACATAGACCGCATCGGAAAAATGGAGCGGTTTGTGCACAAAAGCCGGCAGCGTCCGGCGGTCACGTGGGAGGAACTAAGATGCGTCGTTTGATGATGATGGCGGGCGCTCTCGGCGTCGCGCTGGTGATGAGCTCGGGCGCGTTCGCGCAAGTACCGCCCGATCCGAACAATCCGAATGAAAAAGTGCCGGATGCAATGAATCCCCCGGCCTATGGCGAAGCGATCAATCTCGAGACCGCCAAGAAGGTTGCCGCGGCGGCCGTAGCCGAACTGAAGAAGCGCAATTGGCATGGCATGTGTATCGCGGTGGTGGATCCGCACGGCGACCTCGTCTATTTCGAGCGCGACGACGTCTGCCAGTACGCCTCGATCGGCATTTCGCAGGACAAGGCGAAGGCGTCGGCGCGTTATCGCCGCCCCACCGTCGTGTTCGAGCGGCTCATGGGTAAGGGCGACTTCTTCGCCTACCTGCCGACGCTCGGCAACGGCTTCGTCGGTTCGCGCGGCGGCAATCCGCTGATGGTCGGCGGCAAGGTCGTCGGCGCCATCGGCGTCTCCGGTGGTACCGGATCGCAGGACGATACGATCTCGCAAGCCGGCGTCGCCGCGCTGAAATAAGACGGGCGTACACCGACAAATTCCGCCGGGGCGAAGACCCCGGCGGAAATACTATTGCATTGGGAGGAATGTCATGCGTACAAAAATTGCGCCGGCTCTTGCGCTGGCGACGTGTCTCGCCGGATTGCAGTTCGCGGCGGCGGCGGCCACGGCGGAGCCTTTGAAGGTGCTCTCCGACAAGACCGTCACCGGCTTCGGCCACGTCGAGTCCGTCGCCTACGATCCAAAGGAAAAGGCGTTCTACACGGGCGACTTCGGCCCGGATCTCAAGCCGGGCGACAAAGACGGCAAAGGCTTCATCACCAAGCTGTCGGCCGACGGCAAAGTTCTCGAGAAGAGATTCTTCCCGCCCGAAGGCCAGACCATGAGCAAGCCGAAAGGCATCTGGATCGCCGGCGGCCGGCTGTGGGTCACCGACATAGACGCGGTGTGGATCATTGATCTCAAGACCAAGCAAGGCAAGAAGGTCGACCTACCGGGCGCCTATGCGAACGATCCCGCCGTCGTCAAAAATGTCCTCTATGTCAGCGACAACAAATACGACGTGCTTTACCGCATCGAACCGGCAGATTTCCTGAAGACCAAGGCGGCGCCGAAGGTCACCAAGGTCTTTGCCGACAAGGGCGTCAATCCGAACGGCCTCTGGCCGGCAAAAGACGGCTCGCTGCTGATGGTCGGATTCAAATCGAAGGATGAAAAGCGCGCCATCTTCAAAATGGCCCCTGGCCAGGAACCGAAGGCGATTTCATCGCCGATCGGGCTGCTCGACGGCCTTTACGAAATGAAAAACGGCGATCTCCTGGTCACCGACTGGGTCACCAACTCGCTGTTCCAATGGAACAAGAAGATGGGCGTGCACAAGCTGGTCGGCGACATCAAGGGGCCGGCCGACTTTTGTGTGGTGCCGAATAAGCAAGGCCTGCTCGTCGTCCAGCCCGATCTGGTGAAGGGCGAAATCCACTTCGTGCAGCTTGGCAAGTAAGCGGCCCGCGAATCCCAATCCGCCGGCACGAAACCGCCGGCGGATTTTTTTTCACCACAGGCCGCGCAGCCAGTGCAGGCCGAGCGAAATGCCGTCGCCGAGCGTCAGCAGCACCGCCGCCCACACGAAAGCCGAGCTGAAGTTGGCAAGCTGAAAGCGCCAGAACGGCATTTCGAAAATCCCGGCGATCAGCGGCACCACCGCGCGCAGCGGCCCGAAGAAGCGGCCGATGAAAATCCCCGGCACGCCCCACTGCTTCATGAAGCGTTCGCCGCGCGGGATCAGGCCGGGATGGCGCGACAGCGGCCAGATGTGCTGCACCGAATATTCAAGCTTGAGACCGATCCAATAGGACAACCAGTCACCGCAGGCGGCGCCGAGAGAGCCCGCGATCCACACCGGCCAGAAATTGATGCCGCTCGAGCCGAGCAGCGCGCCGATCGCCACCAGCGCGCCCCAGGCCGGGATGAGCAGCGAAATGAAGGCAAGCGATTCACCGAACGCCAGCATGAACACGATCGGCGGCGCCCAGGCGGCGTTGTCGCGCACGAAGGCGATGACCTGATCGGCGTAGCTTTGAAAATCCATGCGGGCCGGGCCGGAATTCGTAGTCCTGTGTAGCCCGCGTGCGCTAGTCCGGCAATGTCATTTCCTCTTTGGGGAACAGGTGGCTGATCGCCACCAGCATCACGATCAAGAGCGGCACCGCGAGGAACGCCCCGATCGGGCCCCACAGCCAGGTCCAGAACACCAGCGAGAGAAACACCGTTAGCGGATTGAGCGTCAGCTTGCGGCCGATGATGCTCGGCGTGATGAAATGACCTTCCAGGGTTGCCACCCCGACATAGAGCAGCGGCGCCAGCAAGGCGTGCGAAACCGTCGGAAATGTCACGAGCCCGACCATGAACAACGCCAGCTCCATCACGATCGCGCCAAGATAGGAAATGAAGTTCAGCAGAAATCCCAGGACCGCCCAAGCGAGCGGACTGGGCAAACCGGAAAGCCACGCGATGATGCCGGCGGCGACGCCGATCGCCAAATTGATCGCCGTAACCACACCGAGATAACCGGACAGATTGCGTTCCATATCGTTGACGATCCGCAGCGTGCGCAGCCGCGCGTCGCGGTGATGGAAAAATACCACCATTACGCGGCGCACGCGTTTGCGGCCGAGCAGCATGAAAAACAAGGCGCCGAAGAAAATCAGCAGTTGACCGATGGCTGGCGTGACGAGCAGGACCGCGGGCTGCACAAAACTCATGATATCGACGCCGAGCCCGCCTTTGGCGTCCGGCGGCAGCAAGGCATCACGCAGGCTTTGCAGTGCCGCCAACGGCGCTTCGAACAGCCGCAGCTTTTCCTGAAAGTTGCGGCCGATGTCCGGCGCTTTGCCGATCCAATCCACCACCGGCGCCGCCAGCATCGCGATCACGCCGTAGAACACCGCGGCGACCAAGAGCCACAGCACCAGCGCGGTCAGGAGCGAGGGGACGGCAAGCTGGTCGGCCCGCGCAGAAAGCGGCGTCAGAAGAATGGTGATGACGAAAGCGCAGGCCGTGGGCAAAAGGACCGGCCGCCCGAAATAGAGCGCCGCGATCAGAAGGATGACGAAAATTCCGATGGTCGCGGCCTGTGCCGCGGTGCGCCATAGCTGCGACACGTCGGCGACCGGCTGGGGGTCGGTTACCGCCAGCACGTGCCGCCGGCCCTTGCCGTTGCCGTTGCGACGGGTATCCACGCTTCTCTCCGAAAATGTCGGTGAATCAAGGGCGATGCGCGTCCTGTTAACTGCGCCCGGCAGTCACTGTTCCAGCGACTTCATGGCATATTCACTGGCAGGCGATTCGCCGCGCCCCTATCTGAAGGCTGCCATGGCAAAGACCGCGACCAAGAAAAAAACCTCCAAACAGCCCGACCTGTTCGACAGTGCACCGCCCGCCAAATCTGCCGAGCGCAAGGCGGCCGGCCGCGCCGCCAAGCCTCGGGACAAGACGCGGGAAAAGACCCGGGACAAGCCGGCGCGCGGGCGCAGCGCCGAGAGCGGCTATACCGCTAAGCACATCGAGGTGCTGGAGGGCCTGGAGCCGGTGCGCCGCCGCCCCGGCATGTATATCGGCGGCACCGACGAGAAGGCGCTGCATCACCTGTTCGCCGAGGTGATCGATAACTCGATGGACGAGGCGCTCGCCGGCCACGCCGACTGGATCGAAGTCGAGATGGAGGCGTCGGGCTTCGTCTCGGTCACCGACAATGGTCGCGGCATTCCAGTCGACCCGCACCCGAAATTCAAAAACAAGTCGGCGCTGGAAGTGATCATGTGCACGCTGCACGCCGGCGGCAAATTCGATTCCAAAGTCTATGAGACCTCCGGCGGTCTGCACGGCGTCGGCGTTTCCGTCGCCAATGCGCTGTCCGAGCGCATGGAGGTCGAGGTCGCGCGCGAGCAGCAGCTCTACAAGATGGCGTTCGAGCGCGGCAAGCCGAAGGGCAAATTGGAAAAGGCCGGCCGCGCGCCGAACCGGCGTGGCACCAGGATTCGCTTCAAGCCCGATCCGGATATTTTCGGCGCCAAAGCCGCGTTTAAGGCCGAGCGGGTCTTCAAGATGGCGCGCTCCAAGGCCTATCTCTATGGCGGCGTCGAAATCCGCTGGCGCTGCGACAAGGCGCTGCTCAAGGGTGTCGAAGACGTTCCGGAAAAGGCGACCTTCCATTTTGCCGACGGGCTGAAGGATTATCTCGCAGGCAACCTCGCCGGCGCGACGCTGGTACATCCCGACATCTTCACCGGCTCCTCGGGCAAGACCGGCCGTCACGGCGCGGTCGAATGGGCGGTGGCCTGGACCGCCGATGCCGACGGCTTCCTGCAAAGCTACTGCAACACCATTCCGACGCCGGACGGCGGCACGCATGAATCGGGCCTGCGCACCGCACTGCTGCGCGGCCTAAAGGATCACGCCGCCCGCGCCGGCCAGGAGAAGCGCGCCAAGGACGTGACCAGCGACGACGTCATGACCGGCGCCGGCTGCATGCTGTCGGTATTCGTGCGCGAACCGGAATTCCAAGGCCAGACCAAGGACCGCCTCGCCACCGCCGAAGCGCAGCGCATCGTCGAAAACGCGATCAAGGATCCGTTCGACCATTGGCTCGCCGGCAATCCGCTGCAAGCCAACAAGCTTCTGGATTTCGTAGTCGAGCGCGCCGAAGAGCGGTTGCGCCGTCGCGCGGAGAAGGACATCGCGCGCAAGAGCGCGGTGCGGAAACTGCGGCTGCCTGGCAAGCTGGCCGATTGCTCGTCGTCGGCCTCGGAAGGCTCGGAGATTTTCATCGTCGAAGGCGATAGCGCCGGCGGCTCGGCCAAACAGGCACGCGACCGCCGTTTACAAGCCGTGCTGCCGCTGCGTGGGAAAATCTTGAACGTCGCATCCGCCGGCAAGGACAAGCTGGCGCAGAACGCGCAGCTTGCCGATCTCATCCAGGCGCTCGGCTGCGGCACCGGCACGCACTTTCATGAGAAGGACCTGCGCTACGAGAAGGTCATCATCATGACCGACGCCGACGTCGACGGCGCGCATATCGCTTCGCTGCTGATCACCTTTTTTTACCGCACGATGCAGAAGCTGATCGAGGCCGGCCGGCTTTATCTCGCCGTGCCGCCGCTCTACCGCCTGCAGCACGGCGGCAAGATCGCCTACGCGCGCGACGACAAGCACAAGGACCAGTTGCTGAAGAAGGAATTCCACGCCAACGCCAAGGTCGAGATCTCTCGCTTCAAGGGCCTCGGCGAAATGATGGCCGCGCAGTTGAAAGAAACCACCATGGACCCGTCAAAGCGCACGCTGCTGCGCGTGGTATTGGCGGAAAAGGAACTCAAGCCGACCGCCAGGTCGGTCGAGCGGCTGATGGGCAACAAGGCCGAAGCGCGCTTCGACTTCATCCAGGAAAATGCGGAGTTCGCCAGCGAGGCGCTGCTCGACGTCTAAAGGCGCCCGCCTACTCGCACTTATGCAGCACCGGGGTTGGCGTGTTGCGCGCCAGGACGACGCCGTCCTTGACGCGTACCGGCCCATTGTCCCGCTGATTGAACATCGTGCGCCGCGTGCCGTCGCGGGCCAGAAAGACCAGTTTCTGGCGTTCCTCGACCTCGGCGCCTGGCTGGAAGATGGTCTCGACCGACAATTCTTGCGCCGACAGCCGCTCGGCCGACAGCATGCTGTAGCGGTTGTGCGCGTAACCCGGGCCGAGATCGTGCTCCTCGAGGACCACGCCCGGCGCGGCTGTTCTGATACTGACGTGCGGATTGCCAGGCGATGCCGGCGCTTTGCAGTCGGTTGCCCAAGTTCCAAACAGAGCGAAGTCCTGGAACAGCGCATCGGCCTCGGCGGCATGCACGGCGGACACGGCGGTACTGCCCGCAATCAATAATACCGCCAGAAGCCGCTTCACCGTGACGCTCCGCCGACTCGCAATGAAGCTTCACAATAGCAGCGCCCGGGGCGGCGGCAATCGCCCCGTGCCAAGGGAACCGCGTTTACTTGAAAGTCAGCTTGGCCGCCTTCACCACCTCGCCGAATTTCTGGATGTCGCCGTCGATGCGCGCCTTGAAGGCATCGCCGGTCGGCCCGCCGGGCGTCACCGCCATGCGGCGCAAGCCTTCCTGTACTTTGGCGTCGGCGAGCGCGCGGCCGAGTTCACTCGTCAGCTTGGCGACGATCGGCGCCGGCGTTCCAGCCGGCACGAACAGGCCACTCCACAAATGCGTATCGACCTCGGCAAAGCCCGCTTCCGTCATGCTCGGCACGTCGGGAAGCTCGGGCGAGCGCTCGGCGCCGGTGACCGCAAGTGCGCGCAGCTTGCCAGCCTTTACCAACGGGATGGTCGGCGGCCCGTCGGCGATGGTGAACAGGCACTGCTCGCTAGCGACGCAGAGATCGGACTCGTTGGTGCTCTTGAACGGGATGCCGACGCCGGGCATGCCGGTCTTGAGCTTGAGCAGTTCGCTCGTAATAGTGAACGGCGGCGCCGAGGTGCCGTAATTCGATTTGTCAGGATGCGCCTTGGCGTAGGCCACCAGGTCCTTGACGCTCTTGATCGCGCTCGACGCGGGCACCACCAGCACCAGCGGAAAGGAAGCGATCATGTTGAGCGGAATGAAATTCTTGGTCGGATGATAGGTGAGATCGGGATAGATCGCTGCGGCGATCGACATCTGCCCGGTGGCGGCGACCAGCACCGTGTAACCGTCGGCCGGCTGATGCGCGGCGTATTCGGAAGAAATCCGCCCGCCGGCGCCGGGCTTATTCTCGACGATGACGGTGGCGCCGGTGTTCTGCTGGAATTTGGTCACCACCAGCCGCGCGAAAATGTCGTTGCCGCCGCCGGCGGCGAAGCCGACAATGAAGCGGATGACGCGGTTGGGATAGGCGTCTTGCGCGCGCGCTTCGCCCCCGCCGAGCAGCAGCACAAGCGACAGGCCAGCCAACAGGCCGCGGATCGTCATCGTGAAACCTCCCGAAGCGTTCTCTGCCGGAACGTATCGGCCAAACCGTACACCGGCTTTAGGCCTTGGGAAACCGCCTTGGCGCGGTGTGCTATCGTTGTCTGAATGACCGCGACGCCCCTTCCCCACAAAGCGCAATCCGATCTGTTCGGCCATCCGCGCGCCCTTACCTTCCTATTCGCGACCGAGATGTGGGAGCGCTTTTCCTACTACGGCATGCGGGCGCTGTTGGTGCTCTACATGGTCAAGTACCTGCTGCTGCCAGCGGCGGCGGGCTCGGTCGTTGGCCTCGCCTCGTTCCGCGCCGGCCTGGAGGTGGTGTTCGGCCCGCTCGACCTGCAGCCCTTGGCCTCGCAGATCTACGGCGTCTACACCGGCCTCGTTTACCTGACGCCGATCCTCGGCGGCCTGCTGGCGGACCGCGTGCTCGGCCAGCGCCGCACCGTCATCCTCGGCGCCGCGCTGATGGCGGTCGGCCATTTCATGATGGTTTTCGAGCCGCTATTCTTGTTCGCGCTTGGCGTGCTCATTCTCGGCAACGGCGCCTTCAAGCCGAACATTTCGACCCAAGTCGGCACACTCTATCCGCCCGGCGACCACCGACGCGACCGCGCTTTTTCGATCTTCTATGTCGGCATCAATCTCGGCGCACTCCTGGCGCCGCTGGTCTGCGGCACACTTGGCGAGGAATTCGGCTGGCACTACGGCTTCGCCGCGGCCGGCGTCGGCATGACGACCGGGCTCGTCATCTATCTCTTCGCGGCTCCCACGCTCCCGAAGGAGAGCTTCGCCAAACGCACCGCGGCGCGACAGCCGCGTGACGCCGCAGCATGGAAAGCAATCGGCGCTCTAATGCTTCTTTTCGTGCCGGTCAGCCTGTTCTGGGGCATCTACGAACAGCAGGGCAACACCATCGTGCTCTGGGCGAGCGAATACACCGACCGCAATCTGTTCGGCTGGAATATTCCTGTAACCTGGTTTCAGGCACTCAACCCGTTCATGATCTTTCTCTTCACGCCGTTCATCGTATCGCTGTGGCGCGGCCAAGGTGTACGCGAGCCGTCGACGGTCGCCAAACTCGCGATTGGCTGCTTCCTGGCTGCTGCTGCTTATTTGATATTGGTCGCCGCAGCGCGCATGTCGGCAGGCGCGCAGGCAAGCTGGCTCTGGCTGTTCGCCTATTTTGCCGTGCTCACCGTTGGCGAGCTCTATCTTTCGCCGACCAGCCTGTCGCTGGTCACCAAAGTGGCGCCAGCTTCGCTGCTGTCGATGATGATGGGTGTATGGCTCGCCACCAGTTTCGTCGGCGGATTTCTCGCCGGCTACCTCGGCACCTTCTGGTCGAGCATGAGTAAGCCGAGTTTCTTCCTGATGCTGGCCATTATTTCCGCCGTCGCCGGATTGGTGATCACGCTCCTCATCCGGCCATTGCGCTCGATCTTGCAACACTAATCGAGCGGCAAGCCGACATATTGTTCCGCGAGCATTGTCGAGGCGGCCTGCGAGCGCGTGATGTAATCGAGATCGGAAAGCTGTCGCCTGCGGTCGAAAGCCGACTCGTTGGGAAAGCGGTGCAAGATCTGAGTCATCCACCAGGAGAATCGCTGCGCGTACCAGACCCGGCGCAGGCATGCTTTCGAATAATTCTCCAATCCCTCGTTGCGTTTGTTTTTGTAAAACGCCTCGAGAGCGCGCGACAGCATCACCACATCGGCAAAGGCCAAGTTCATGCCCTTTGCTCCGGTCGGCGGCACGATATGGGCGCTATCGCCGGCAAGAAACAGCCGACCGTATTGCATCGGCTCGACCACGAAACTGCGCATCGGCGTAATGCCCTTCTGCAGAACCTTGCCTTCGGCCAACTTACGCGCGCCGCCCAGCCGCTGGTGCAACTCGTTCCAGATACGGGCATCGGACCAGCCGTCGATGTCTTCGTCGGGGTCGCACTGCAAATAGAGGCGCGACAGCGACATCGAGCGCATGGTGTAGAGCGCGAAACCGCGGTCGATGTAGGAGTAGATCAACTCGTGATCGGGCGGCGGGCTCTCCGACAGGATGCCGAGCCAGCCGAACGGATAATCGCGCTCGAACACGCTAAGCACGCCGTCGGGAATGCTCGGCCGGCAGATGCCGTGGAAACCGTCACAGCCGGCGACGAAATCGCAATCGATCTCCTGTGCCCTGCCCTCATGCGTGAAGCGTATCTTCGGGTGCTGCGATGCCAGGTCGTGCACGCTGACGCCATCGACCTCGAACAGCAGCGGCCCGCCGTCGGCAAGCCGTTGTTCGACCAAATCCTTCACCACCTCCTGCTGGCCATAGATGGTGACGCGCTTGTCGATCAGTTTCTTGAAATCGATGCGGTGCAGGTCGCCATTGATGCCGATATTGATGCCCCAGTGCAGGATGCCTTCGGCCTTCATGCGTTCGCCGATACCGACCTCGGTCAACAGATCGGCGGCCCAGTGCTCGATCAGCCCGGCGCGGATGCGGTTTTCGATGTATTCGCGGCTGCGGTTCTCGATGACGATCGAGGAGATGCCGGCAAAGTGCAGAAGCCGCGCCAGCATCAAGCCGGCCGGCCCCGCCCCGACGATGCCGACTTGCGTGCGCATGCGTGATCTCCCGGCGAAAGAATGTCCGTCCTATAGAAGCAAGGCCCGGCCCGCGCAAATGGACGATTGCCGGAAAGACTTGGATATTAAAGGTTCGAATAGTTAGGTTGGAATGCCGTAGCGCGGCACGCGCGCTTTGTACTGCCGGTAGGCATCGCCGAACTTGGCTTCGAGGTAACGTTCCTCGCGCAGCACGACACCGAAATGCAGCACCAGCGCCAAGATGACGGTCGTCACCACCATCCAGTCTGACGCAAGCAGGAGAGCAAGGCCGATAAGCGCAGCGGTGCCGCCGACATACATCGGGTTGCGCAGCCAGGCGAAGACCCCGGTGCTAAATAGTGCGGTCGATGGTTTCCACGGCTCCGGATTTGTGCCGACCGAGCGGAAGCCGCGCAAAGCGGCCACCGCGAGAGCGAGTCCGGCGACGATCAATTCGAGGCCGAGGAGGATGCGTGTCCCCCAGGACAGCAGCACGTCGAGAAGATAGGCCGGCGCCACATGGTCGAGCAGCAGACCGAGCACGACAGCCGCGAGCGCGAGAAGCGGCGGCGGCGCGACTACGTTGGCGGTGTCTTTTGCCTCGATCATCTCCGGTTGCCTGTCCTAAAGCCCATCCCCTGTTTTCAGCCCGCCAGCCATTCGGCAAGCGCGGCGTTGACCGCCTCGGGCTGTTCGATGGTGGTCAGATGGCCGCTGTCTCGAACGATGGCGAACTTGGCGCCCGGGATGCCGTCGGCGATCTCCTTGTTGAGTTCCGGCGGCGTCGCGATGTCCGCGTCCCCGACCAGCACCAAAGTCGGACAGCGGATCGACGCCAGCAAGGGCCGTGAATCCGGCCGCGACATGATGGCGTTGAGCTGCCGCACAAAAGCCTCCGGCCCGGTTTCTGCAATCATCTGGCGCAGCATCGTTGTCAAACGCTCGTCCCGCTGATGCTTTGCATTCAAATAGCGCGGAATTGCCAGATCCGGAATCTCGCCGTAGCGGCCCGATTGCGCCATGACAATCTGCGTCTTACGCCCCGCGGTTTGCTCCGGCGTATCGGGCCGCGCCAAGGTATCGAGCAGAGCGAGCTTGGCGACGCGCTCCGGCGCCTGCCGCAGCATCGCGAAGGCGATGTAGCCGCCCATCGACAGCCCGGCGAGCGCAAAGCGCGGCGGCGCGTCTTGGAGAATTCGCGCCGCGATCGCCGCCATGTCGTCGTCGCGCCGGTGATCGGCCACCATGATCGGCCCGCACGGCCACAGCGCAGCGATTTGCGGCCCGTAGAGCCGCGCCGTGCAGGTCAGCCCAGGCACCAGAACCAGCGGCAAAGATTGCATCAGCGCGACGCTCCGATAGGCAAAAGCTTAAGGGTTAACGCGACTTATTGCATCGCCGCAGGTTGACTTTCGGGCCACAGACCCTATGTTCCGCTCGAACGGTCCGATTGGATTCGTCCGCCTTTTCCGCGCACCTTGAGATCATCGTTCTAGTCCGGCGCGGCGCCTGTTTAACATTTGAATCCGCAAATGTTGAGGACAGGCCGTTCCGGCGGCGTGAACTCGAGGTTGTATGTCTTTTTCCCATCTCGGCTTGTCCGACAAAGTGCTCGGCGCGATCGACGCCGCCGGTTACAAAACTCCCACCCCCATCCAAGACCAAGCAATTCCCCACGTGCTGGCCCGCCGCGATGTGCTCGGCATCGCGCAGACCGGCACCGGCAAGACCGCGGCCTTCGTCTTGCCAATGCTCACCATGCTGGAAAAGGGCCGCGCCCGCGCGCGCATGCCGCGTACGCTCATTCTCGAGCCGACGCGCGAACTCGCGGCGCAAGTCGAAGAGCAATTCATCAAATACGGCAAGAACCACAAGCTCAACGTCGCGCTGATCATCGGCGGCGTCTCGTTCGGCGACCAGGACGCCAAGCTGGTGCGCGGCGTCGACGTCTTGATCGCGACGCCTGGCCGCCTGCTCGACCATTCCGAACGCGGCCGCCTGCTGCTCTCCGGCGTCGAATTGCTGGTGATCGACGAAGCCGACCGTATGCTCGACATGGGCTTCATTCCCGACATCGAGCGCATCGGCAAGCTGGTGCCGTTTACGCGGCAGACCTTGTTCTTCACCGCGACCATGCCGCCGGAAATCCAGCGCATCGCCGACAATTTCCTGCACAATCCGGTGCGCGTCGAAGTGTCCAAGCCGGCCACTGCCGCCGCCACCATCACCCAGTTGAAAGTCGCCACCGGCCGCGACAGCCATGAAAAACGCGAGACACTGCGCCGGCTGATCCGCTCGGCGGAAGGTTTCAAGAACGCCATCGTGTTCTGCAACCGCAAGCGCGAGGTCGCGCAGCTGCACCGCTCCCTGGTGCAGCACAAGTTCAACGCCGCCGCACTCCATGGCGACATGGATCAGTCGGCGCGCACCGCGGCGCTGGAGTCGTTCCGCAACGGCGACGTGACCCTGCTGGTCGCGTCAGACGTCGCCGCGCGCGGCCTCGACATCCCGGCGGTCAGCCACATCTTCA
This sequence comes from Pseudolabrys sp., assembly GCA_036273755.1. Lineage (GTDB taxonomy): Bacteria > Pseudomonadota > Alphaproteobacteria > Rhizobiales > Xanthobacteraceae > Pseudolabrys. The sequence continues at coordinate 29,254 of DASUGZ010000093.1, read as the reverse complement.
ATTTCGACGTTCCGCACCATCCGGACGATTACGTCCACCGCATCGGCCGTACCGGACGCGCCGGCCTCAGCGGCACCGCGATCACCATCGTTGCGCCGATCGACGGCAAGTCAATGACGGCGATCGAGCGGCTGATCGGCCAGGCCATTCCCTGGATGGGCGAACCGGTAGCGCCGGCCGAGGCGCGCGACAGTCGGCCGCGCGAACGCCATCCGCGCGGTCAGCGCCAGGAGCGCCAACAGGCGCGCCACCAAGAGCATCCGGCGCAGCCGCGCAAGGAAGGGCCGCAACCACGCAGTGTTAAGCCGGCACCTCCACAGCCGCAGCGCGAAGCCGCCGAGGACTCCGACGGCAGTCACCTGCCTGCTTTCTTGCTGCGTCCGGTTTCATTGAAGGCCTGAAACGCTTTCATTTGCAGACAAACAGTCCCGTGGGTTGCAAAACAATCCGCTAGCAACCGCGCTCATATTTACCGCCGATTCACCTCCCTCACCTAGCGTCGAAAGCGAACGTTGCGGCCGTGGTGCCGCGCGCGTTTGTTTGCGGGCAGAAGGCCCGTTTCGGGGGTTGGCGAGATGGCCGGACACGCCGATGAGCACGAACGCACGATTGCGTTCGCGGAGATCGCGCTCGGCCAGATCAAAGCGTTGCGGCAGGCGGCGACGCCGCGCAACTACGAGATTTGGTACGCCTACGCCACCGGCTATTACCCTTCGCTCAACCAGATGATCAACGACACGCTCAAGAAGAGCGGCGTGCTCACCGAGGCCAATCTCGACCACATCTATTCGAGCTATTTGTCGCCGACCCGGCTGACCGACCGCCTCGACGAAGTCGGCAACCAGGTCAAGGGCGAGATCGAGCAAGTGATGTCGATGATCGACAGCGCCGCCGGCGATGCGTCGAACTACACCGAGAGCCTTGTCGGCATGTCGGAGAAGATCCATCAGTCGAAGGATCGCGACGGCCTGCGGACGATCGTCGAGAGCCTGGTGCACACCGCCAAGGAAATGGAAGTCTCCAATATCAAGCTCGAAGAATCTCTCAACGCCTCCAAGCGAGAAATTCTCGACCTGCATGCCCACCTTGAATTGGTACGCACCGAAAGTCTGACCGACCCCCTGACCCAGCTTTCCAACCGCAAGTTCTTCGATTGCACGCTTGCCGCCGCCATCGATGACGCGCGCGCCAAGAACGAGGCGCTGTCGCTGATGTTGACCGACATCGATCACTTCAAGAATTTCAACGACAGCTTCGGCCATCTGACCGGCGACCAGGTGCTGTGCCTGGTGGCGATGGAGTTGAAGCAGAACGTCAAGGGCCAGGACACCACCGCGCGCTACGGCGGCGAGGAATTCGCCGTCATTCTGCCGAATACGGTGCTGCGCTCGGCGATCACGGTCGCCGACCACATCCGCCGCGCCGTGATGACCAAGGAATTGATGAAGCGCTCGACCGGCGAGCATCTCGGCCGCGTCACCGTTTCGATCGGCGTCGCGACGTTGCGCAATACCGATACGCTGCAGTCGCTGATCGAGCGTACCGACGCCTGCCTCTATGCCGCCAAGCGGCACGGCCGCAACCGCGTGATGTGCGAAACCGATCCGGAGGTCGCCGCGAAGGGCGGCGTCATGCAGGTGGCGTAATCAGCCTTCCGCCGCGTCCTTGGCGGGCGTGAGCTGCACGGACTCGCCGCAGCCGCAGGCCGAGGTCTGGTTCGGATTATTGAACACGAACTGCGCCGACAGCTTCTCAGTCTTGTAGTCCATCTCGGTGCCGAGCAGGAACAAGACCGCTTTCGGATCGACCATGATCTTGACGCCCTTGTCCTCGACGACCTCGTCGGTCGGGCGCACAGCGTCGGCGTACTCCATGGTATATTCCATGCCGGCGCAGCCGCCGTTCTTGACGCCGACGCGCACACCGGCGACCGGCTTGTCCGCGCGCGCCATGACGTCCTTGATGCGCAGCGCGGCGGCGTCGGTCAGCCGCATCACTTGGGGTCGGGGTCGTGCCATGTCTTCCTCGCTCAACCTAATCTGGCGCTGCGCTACCACATATTCAACACGAGTCGCGCCTCGTCCGACATCCGGCTCGGGTCCCAAGGCGGCTCCCACACCACCTCGACCTTGGTTTCCTTGACGCCGGCGACGCTGGAGACAGCGTTTTCCACCATAATCGGCAATTCCTGCGCCGACGGACAGTTTGGCGAAGTCAACGACATGTCGATCTTGACCGCACGGTCGTCGCCGATGTCGATCTTGTAGATCAAGCCGAGTTCATAGATGTCGGCCGGGATTTCCGGATCGTAGACAGTTTTCAGGCCCGCGATGATGTCGTCGGTGAGCCGGTCGAGTTCGTCCTGCGGCAACGCCGAGGAGCCGCTGATGGCGGCGTTCTCCGGCGGCTCCTCCGCGGCGGGTTCGGTGACGGGCGTATCGTCGGTCATGCGAAAAATTCCTGAGCCTTGATCAGCGAGGCGGCCAAGACGTCCACCTCGTCCTTGGTGTTATACATCGCAAACGAAGCCCGGCAGGTCGCGGTCAGGCCGAAGCGTTCGAGCAGCGGCATCACGCAATGCGTGCCGGCGCGCACGGCGACGCCGGAGCGGTCGATGATGGTGGCGATATCGTGCGGATGTGCCCCCTTCATCTCGAAGGAGACAATAGGCCCCTTGTCCCTGGCGCTGCCGATGATGCGCAGCGAGTTGATCGCGCCAAGCTTCTCGTGGGCATATTTGACCAAGCCCGCTTCGTGTGCGCGGATGCGCGGCTTGCCGACCGAATTGACGTAGTCGATGGCCGCGCCAAGCCCGATCGCCTGCACGATCGCCGGCGTTCCCGCCTCGAAGCGGTGCGGCGGCACGCCGTAGGTGATGCGGTCCTGATAAACATCCTGGATCATCTCGCCGCCGCCATTGAACGGCGGCATGGCGGCGAGCAAGTCGTATTTGCCGTACAGCACGCCGATGCCGGTCGGCCCGTAGAGCTTGTGGCCGGTGAAGGCATAGAAATCGCAATCGAGCTCGCGCACGTCGACGTCGAGATGCACCGCGCCCTGCGCGCCGTCGACCAGAACCGGAATGCCGCGCGCATGCGCGAGCCTGATGACCTCTTTGACCGGCACCGGCGTGCCGAGCGCGTTCGACATCTGCGTGATGGCGACCATCTTGGTGCGCGGACCGAGCAGCTTTTCGAACTCGTCGAGGAGGAAATTGCCCTCGTCGTCGACCGGCGCCCATTTGATCACCGCGCCCTGACGCTCGCGGAGGAAATGCCAGGGCACGATGTTGGAATGGTGCTCCATGATCGAGAGCACGATCTCGTCGCCTGCTTTGATGCGCTCACGGCCGAACGTATAAGCGACCAGATTGATCGCCTCGGTGGCGTTGCGGGTGAACACGATTTCCTCAGCCCGCCCGGCATTGAGAAAAGTCCGCACGGTCTCGCGTGCGCCCTCGTAAGCCTCGGTCGCCTCGTTGGCGAGATAATGCAATCCGCGATGCACGTTGGCGTATTGCTCGGTCGACGCCTTGCGCAGACGGTCGAGCACGGCCTGCGGCTTCTGCGCCGAGGCGGCGTTGTCGAGATAGACCAGCGGCTTGCCATAGACCTGCATCGCCAGCGCCGGAAAATCCGCGCGGATCTTGGCGACGTCGTAGGAGCCATTTGAAACCGCCGGATGCGTCATGACCGGCTCCCCAGCCATTTGAGCGCGGCAAACATCAGCGCGTCGCGGATGCCCTCATGCGCGATCTCGTCGATCACCTCGCCGATAAAGGCCTGAACCAGCAGCGCCTCAGCTTCAGGCGCCGGAATGCCACGCGACATCAGGTAGAACTTGAGTCCCGGATCGAGTGCGCCAGCGGTCGCGCCATGGCCGCAGACCACGTCGTCGGCAAAGATTTCCAGTTCCGGCTTATTGTCGGCCTCCGCCTCGTCGGACAACAGCAGCGCGCGCGTCATCATCTTGCCGTCGGTTTTCTGCGCGTGCGGCTCGACGATGATCTTGCCCTGGAAGATGCCGTGGCTTTCGCCGTCGAGCACCGATTTGAAGCGCTCGCGGCTGACGCAGTGGCCGACCGCGTGGCTGATGACCAGCGTATTGTCGACGTGCTGGCGGCCTTTGAGGAGATTGGCGCCGTCAATCGCGCCTTCGCTGCCCTCGCCGGCAAAGCGCACGAAGGTCTGGTTGCGCACCACCGCGCCGCCAAGAGTAAAGGCAAAATCCCTGTAAGTCGCCTTGGCGCCGACGGTGACGCCGAGCGTCGACACACGCAGCGCCTTGCCACCGTCGCAGCCGACCTTGATGTGGTCGACGCGCGCGCCGTCGCCGATGACGAGTTCGAGCGCCGAATTGAGCTGATAGTCGAGACCCTCGGGTCCGAAAAAGGACTCAACCAGCGTCAGCTGAGCGCCAGGCTCGACGATAGCTACGGAACGCGGATACATCGCCGCCGCCGCATCACCGGAAAAGATATGCGCGACATGGATGGGCTTCGTCACCGCCGCGCCACGCTTGACGCGCAAAGCCACGCCACCACTCATGAAGGCGGTGTTGAGCCAATAGGCCGGATCGTCGGTGCCGGGGACTTTGCCCAGCTTGTAATCGGAATTGTCCGCCAGGAACTTGAACAGTTCATCGACCGTGACGCCGGGGTCGTGCGTGTTGCCCTTGGTCCAGCCTGGCTCGTAGCGGCCATTGACGATCGCAACCGTATCCGCCTCGACACCGCCGAGAATGGTTGGGATCGCCGCCGGCTTTCCGGCAGGCCCGGCGAGCGGCTTGGCCTCGCGCATCAAAGTACGCAGGTCGGTGTATTTCCATTCCTCGACGCGCCGGTGTGGCAGCCCCGCGGCATCGAAGCGTTCGAATGCGGCTTCACGCAACGCGTCCACCGCGCCCCTGCCGGGCAGGGTGCCGCGCGCCGCCGCGAATGCAGCGCTCAAGGCCTGTTCGGCCGAGGTTTTGATGGGCGTGACGTCAGCCATCGTTACGCCGCCTCGTCGGTGAATTGCGCGTAGCCGGAGGCTTCGAGATCGAGCGCCAACTCCTTGCCGCCCGATTTCACCACCTTGCCGCGCGCCATTACATGCACGACGTCGGGCACGATGTAGTTCAACAGCCGCTGGTAGTGTGTGATGACGATCATCGAGCGCTCAGGCGAGCGCAGCCGGTTGACGCCGTCGGCCACGATCTTGAGCGCGTCGATGTCGAGGCCGGAATCGGTTTCGTCGAGCACCGCGAGGCGCGGCTGCAGCACCGCCATTTGCAGGATCTCGTTGCGCTTCTTTTCGCCGCCGGAGAAGCCGACATTGACGGCCCGGCGCAACATCTCCTGATCGATGCCGAGGTGCTTGGAGGTCTCGCGCACCAGCTTGAGGAATTCAGGCGTCGAATATTCCGTCTCGCCGCGCTGCTTGCGCTGCGCGTTGAGCGCGGTGCGCAGGAAGGTCATGGTGGCGACGCCCGGCACTTCCACGGGATATTGGAAGGCGAGGAACACGCCCTTGGCCGCGCGCTCGTCAGGCGCCATGTCGAGAATGCTTTGCCCGTCGAACAGCACGTCACCGTCGGTGACTTGGTAGTTGTCCTTGCCGGCGAGCACATAGGCGAGCGTCGACTTGCCCGAACCGTTCGGGCCCATAATGGCCGCGACCTGCCCCTTCTCGATGGTCAGCGTCAGGCCCTTGAGAATCTGCTTGCCCTCGATCTCGACATGCAGATTTTTGATTTCAAGCAAAGACATTACTTCTCCAATCTCACTTTTATTCGCCGTCGTAATAGTCGGCCTTTTCCAGGCGCCCGAGACCGAGGAATGTCGCGGATTTGAAATCGCCGTTTTTGACGCCGGCAGTCACGCCGATCTTGTTTGAATCGGGATAGTCCACGACTTCAGCACCCGACGCACTGGAAATGCCGAGATAACGTAAATCGCTCTTGCCGGTGTTGATCAGTTGATGCGCCTTGGTGCCGGCCGGCGCCGCAACCAGGTCGCCGGCCTTGACCGGCATCGTCTCGTCGCCCCAGCGGTACTGGCCCTCGCCCGAGACCACGTAGAACAGTTCGTCCATTACGTGATGGCGGTGGAACGGAAACGCCTTCTTGCCCGGCGGCACCACGTGCACGGCGCAGCCGAGCGCGTTGAGGCCAAGCGTCTGTCCGACGCGGCCCCATTTGACCGCGAAGGATTTCCCGTTGCCGCGATCGGCCATTGGCACATCGTCGATGTTGATGATCGGTTTTTCACTCATGACATTACTCGCCTGTCCGTTCGCCCCAGCGCCACCGCCATTCGCCGTCGGTCTTGCGGCGGGTGAATTGGATGAACCACAGCGTTGCTATCGCGATCAGGACGGCCCAGGTCAGCCAAACCGCAGCATTGGAATGGTCCACGAAGCGGTTCATGGCCACGACCGATCCGATGATGACAGCGGCCACGGCGAGCGTCGCCGCCCACCCTTCCCAGGTGATCGGCGTCGCGCCGAAGCCATAGCGCTTGGGTCTGAACCAATATTGCGCCATGGCCCTAGCCCACGCTGCCTTCGAGCGAGATCGAGATCAGCTTCTGCGCCTCGACCGCGAATTCCATCGGCAACTGCTGCAACACGTCCTTGACGAAGCCGTTGACCACGAGCGCGGTCGCCTCTTCCGCCGACATCCCGCGCTGCCGGCAGTAGAACAGCATGTCCTCGGAGATCTTCGAGGTGGTGGCCTCGTGCTCGAAGGTCGCCGCCTTATTCTTCGCCTCGATATAAGGCACGGTGTGCGCGCCACATTGATCGCCGATCAGAAGCGAATCGCAGTTGGTGAAGTTGCGCGCGCCGGTCGCTTTGCGGTGCGCGGTGACGAGGCCGCGATAGGTGTTATTGGACTTACCCGCCGCGATGCCCTTGGAGATGATGCGGCTCGTCGTGTTCTTGCCGAGATGCAGCATCTTGGTGCCCGAGTCGACCTGCTGGCGGCCGTTGGAGATCGCGATCGAGTAGAACTCGCCGCGTGAATTGTCGCCGCGCAGGATGCAGCTGGGATATTTCCAGGTGATCGCCGAACCGGTCTCGACCTGGGTCCAGGAGATTTTCGAATTCTTGCCGCGGCAGTCGCCGCGCTTGGTGACGAAATTGAAGATGCCGCCCTTGCCCTCGGCGTCGCCCGGATACCAGTTCTGCACCGTCGAATATTTGATCTCGGCGTCCTCGAGCGCGACCAATTCGACCACGGCGGCGTGCAACTGGTTCTCGTCGCGCATCGGCGCGGTGCAGCCTTCGAGGTAGGACACGTAGGCGCCCTTGTCGGCGATGATCAGCGTGCGCTCGAACTGGCCGGTGTTCTGCTCGTTGATACGGAAGTAAGTCGACAACTCCATCGGACAGCGCACGCCTTCCGGCACGTAGACGAAGGAGCCGTCGGAGAACACCGCGGAATTGAGTGTCGCGAAGAAGTTGTCGGTGACCGGCACCACCGAGCCAAGATACTTCTTCACCAGTTCGGGATGCTCACGCACCGCCTCCGACATCGGCATGAAGATGACACCGGCCTTCTTCAATTCCGCCTTGAAGGTGGTGGCGACCGAAACGGAATCGAACACGGCGTCGACCGCGACCCGGCCCGAACTGAATTCACCGCCGATCGCATCCTCGTCGAGCTTCGACGGCTCGCCCTGCTTGCGCACGCCGGCGAGGATCTCCTGCTCTTTCAGCGGAATGCCGAGCTTGGCGTAGGTCTTGAGGATTTCCGGGTCGACGTCATCCAGCGACTTTGGCGCTTTGAACTGCTTCGGCGCCGAATAGTAGTAGGCGTTCTGGTAGTCGATCTTGGGATAGTCGACGCGCGCCCAGGTCGGCTCGCGCATGGTCAGCCAACGCCTGTAGGCTTCCAGCCGCCAGTCCAGCATCCACTTCGGCTCGTTCTTCTTGGCCGAGATGAAACGGACGGTATCTTCCGAAAGGCCCTTCGGGGCCTTCTCGGATTCGATATCGGTCACGAATCCATATTTGTATTGATCGACGTCGAGGCCTCGGACGCGCTCGACGGTCTCTTGGACGGCCGGCATTTTCTTCTCCACTACGGTTTCAAGGACCGCGGGTTGGATGTGTCGGTTATGGTCGGTTCGCTAATGCGTTGCGATCATCCCTTTTGCGTGACTTTTCAGGCGGCCAAGCCTGACTTGATATGGCTCTTACGTATGGACGAAACGACTTTAGTCAAAGCGGCCAGCAGGGTTTCGACGTCGCGCTCGCTGGTCGAATGACCGAGGCTGAGGCGCACGGCGCCTTGCGCGAGCGCGGGTTCCACGCCCATAGCCGCCAGCACATGCGAGGCCTGTACCTTGCCGGACGAGCAGGCGGAGCCCGATGACACAGCTATACCATTGAGATCAAAGGAGATTATGGCGGTTTCGGCCTTCATCCCGGGCACCGCAAACAGCGTGGTATTGGGGAGCCGAAGGGCGTTTTCGCCGAAAATCACCGCATCCGGCAGCGATGCTTTGATCGCGACTTCGATGCGGTCGCGCAAAGCCGCCATGCGGTCAGCGTCCGCCTGACTTGCAGCAACGGCAGCGGCCGCGCCGAAGCCGGCAATCGCCGCGACGTTTTCGGTTCCAGCGCGCTGGCCGCGCTCCTGGCCGCCGCCTTTGATCAACGGCTCGCCGATGTGGATGTCGCCGCGGCGAATCAGCGCGCCGGCGCCCTGCGGGCCGCCGAGCTTGTGCGCCGACAGGCTCATGAGGTCGGCGACGAGGCCGTCGATGTTGCAATCGATGCGGCCGGGGCCCTGTACCGCGTCGACATGGAGGATACCGTTCGCGGCGTGCACGATGTCGGCGATCTTGCGGATCGGCTGGATGACGCCCGTTTCATTGTTGGCGAGCATGACCGAGACAAGCGGATGTTCGGCCCGAACAAGGGCATTCTTCAGCGCGGGAAGATCGACGACGCCATCTTTTTTGACGGGCAATTCCTCGACCGCATCGGAGGCGAAGCGCCCACCGCCGCGCACCGAGGGGTGCTCGATCGCGGAGACAAAAAGCTTGTCGCGCAACGTCTTACGGCCACCGCTCGTCAGGGTGGGCGTCAGCGCCAGCATGTTGGCTTCTGTGGCGCCGCTGGTGAAGGTCACGTTCCGGGCCTCGGCCCCGGCCAGAGCCGCGACTTTTTCCCGAGCCACTTCAATGACCTGCCGCGCCACCCGGCCTTCGGCGTGCACCGAGGAGGCGTTGCCTGTCAGTGTTAGCGCAGCGCCCATGGCCGCTCGCGCCTCCTGCCGCATCGGCGCAGTGGCATTCCAATCGAAATAAGCCCGATCAGTCATCTAACGTTCGGTACCCAAATACCGGCGGTGCCCACAGCCCCTGAAAAAGCTTGCTTTTTGCCCTGGGGATCATGGTAGAAGCCGCCAATCACGCGGCAACTTATAGCCTCTGCCGCCGCCGTGAACAGCGGAATTCTTATATTTAGAATAATTCCAAACTAGGGTCCGTCCATCGAAAAGTTCGGACCTCGGACACACATCCAATGCCGCGAACGGCCGCGGCCCGTATGCCTCGAGGTTTACAGCGATGCCTGAAGTCATCTTTACCGGTCCGGCCGGGCGGATCGAGGGCCGGTACCACCCGGCTCGGCAGAAAAACGCGCCGATCGCCATCATCCTGCATCCGCACCCGCAGTTCGGCGGCACGATGAATCACCCGATCATCTACCAACTCTACTACGCCTTCGTGCACCGCGGCTTTTCGGCGCTACGCTTCAATTTCCGCGGCGTCGGCCGCAGCCAGGGCTCGTTCGACCACGGCACCGGCGAACTGTCGGATGCCGCGGCCGCCCTCGATTGGGCGCAGACCATCAATCCCGAAGCCAAGAGCTGCTGGATCGCGGGCTTTTCTTTTGGCGCCTGGATCGGCATGCAACTCTTGATGCGCCGGCCGGAGATCGAAGGCTTCATCTCGATCGTGCCGCCTGCCAACCTCTATGACTTCTCGTTCCTGGCGCCCTGCCCGTCGTCAGGGCTGATCATCCACGGCGACAAGGATGCCGTGGTGCCGCCCAAGGATGTCACCACGCTGGTCGACAAGCTCAAGACGCAAAAGGGCATCATCATCGAGCAGAAGGTAATCCCCGGCGCCAACCATTTCTTCGACGGCAAGGTCGAGCCGCTGCTCACCAATATTTGCGCTTATCTCGACAAGCGGCTGAAAACCGACCGTAAGCCGACTGCGGCGTAGCCTTTACGACTGCACCGAATATCCGCCGTCGACGGGGATTGCCGCGCCGGTGACGAAATTCGATGCCTGGCTCGCTAGAAACACCGCAATGCCGGCGAAATCGTCAGCCGCGCCCCAGCGCTGCGCCGGCGTGCGCACCAGCACTTTCTCATTCAAGCCGGGCACCTGCTCGCGCGCCGACCGGGTCAGGTCGGTATCGATCCAGCCGGGCAGGATCGTATTGACCTGGATATTGTCCTTGGCCCAGGCGACAGCGAGCGCCCGCGCCATCTGCACAATTCCGCCTTTGCTCGCTGAATATGGTGCAGCGTAGGACATGGCAAAGATCGACATCATCGATCCGATATTGATGATTTTTCCGCCGCCTCGCTTCATCATGTGCGGATAGGCCGCCTGCGCACACAAGAATGCCGCGGTCAGATTGGTATTCATGACCTGATGCCATTCTTGCGCGGTCAGATCCTGCGGCTGCTTGCGCACGCTTGTGCCGGCATTGTTAACGAGAATGTCGAGGCCACCGAACCGCTCGGCCGCTTCGTCGATGGCCTGCTTGCACGACGCCTCCTGCAATGCATCGAGCTTGATGAATTCGGCTTTGGCGCCGAGCGCGACGAGCTCTGCCAGCGCTGCTTTGGCTTTTTTCTCGTTGCGCCCGGCGATGACGATGGATGCGCCCGCGGTGGCGAGGCCTTTGGCCATGCCAAGGCCGATACCGCCGTTGCCGCCGGTAATGAAGGCGATCCGCCCTTTGAGATCAAACAGGCCCATGGTGAGACGCGCCCTTTCCAGCGGCGCTACACGAACTTCTTCGCCGCCAGCACGGCATTGAGCCCGCCGAAGGCGAATGAGTTGGAAATCGCGGCATCGATCTTCATCGGCCGCGCCGTGTTCGGCACGTAATCGAGATCGCAGGCCGGATCCGGGCCGAGATAGCCGATGGTCGGCGGCGCGATGTCTTCGCGGATAGCCATCAGGGTCGCGACCATTTCCAGCGCGCCCGCGGCGCCGAGTGCGTGACCGATCATGGATTTGGTCGACGACACCGCGAGCTTTTTGGCGTGCTCACCAAACACCTGATGCAGCGCCTTGGTTTCAGTCTCGTCATTGACGGCGGTGCCGGTGCCGTGCGCGTTGACGTATTGAATGTCCTGCGGCTTGAGGCCGCCGTCGTCGAGCGCACCGATCATAGCGCGCGACATGCCGTCGATATCCGGCGCCGTCAGGTCGGCGGCGTCCGCCGTCATGCCGAAGCCGACGATTTCACCGAAAATCTGTGCACCGCGCGCGCGGGCGCGATCGAGCGACTCGAAGACAAACACTGCCGCGCCCTCGCCGAGGATCAATCCCTTGCGATCTTTCGAGAATGGGCGACACATGTCGGGCGCCATCACCCGCATCGCTTCCCAGCCGCGCAGCGTGCCGAAGCTGACGCAGGCTTCGGTACCGCCAGTGACCGCGCAATCGACCGCACCCGAGCGCACCATCTGAAACGCGAGACCCATAGCGTGCGTCGCCGATGCGCAGGCGCTCACCACGACGAAAGCCGGGCCGCGCAAGCCATGCTGCATGGAGACTTGGCTCGCCGGCGCGTTCGCCATCATCCGCGGGATCGAAAGCGGAAAGAGCCGCTGCTTCTTTTCCAGATAGAGGCGGCGAAAGGCATCGTCGAGCGTGTTCTGCCCGCCGACCCCGGTGCCGAGGATGGTCGCCGTGCGCAGCGACAACGGCCGGTCGAAGACAAGGCCCGACTGCGCCACAGCTTCCCGGGCGGCAATCATCGCGAACTGCGAAAACCGGTCCAGCGTCGAGAGTTCGCGATCCTCGAAATACTTGAGCGGGTCGTAGTCCTTCACCTCGCCGGCGATTTTCTGCGTGAGCTCCTCGTGTCCCGGTGCGGTGATCGGTCCAAGGCCGCTGGCGCTCTGCTTCAGCTTTTCCCAGTACAGGGGCACCGTGTGCCCGAGCGGCGTGATGGCGCCGAGGCCGGTGACGACAACGCGGTTCAAAGAATTCACGATTTCTTGTCGACCAGTTTCTGAATCATTTTGACCACGTCGCCGACAGTTTCGAACTCGGAGCGCGGATTGTTGGTGTTGGCGTTATAAGAAATCTCGATATCGAACTTCTCCTCGAGGTCGAAGATCATTTCGACGGCATCGAGCGATTCGAGGCCCAGATCCTCCAATCGGTCGGTGAGTTCCACGTTCGGCTTATCCACCCGCTTCTTCTTGGCAATGATTGCTATCACGTCGTTGGTTACATCGCTCATGCCCCACCACCCTGTTCCTTCTTCGTCTGCTCTAAAGTGTCCAGTCGCGACGCCATCTTGTCCATCTTTTCATACATGCGTTTCAGCCGGCTGGCATAAATATATCGCTCCATCGCGCGCGAATGTTCTACCGCCGGATAGCCGGAGACAAAAGTTCGGGCGTCGATATTGGTCACGACCGCGGAACCGGCGCCAATAATGGCTTCGTCGCCGACGGCCAAATGATCGCCGATGCCGACTCCGCCGCCGATGCGCACCCGGTTGCCGATCGTCACGCTGCCGGAAATGCCGACCTTGCCGCAGACAAGACAGCTTTCACCGACGCTGACATTGTGGCCGATGTGAACCTGGTTGTCGATTTTCGTGCCGTTGCCAATACGGGTTGAATCGAGCGTTGCGCGGTCGATGGTGCTGCCGGCGCCGACCTCCGCGTCGTCGCCGATCTCGACGTTGCCGAGCGAATGCACCCGCGACAGCTTGACGCCAGCCGTAAAAGCGGTCGCCGACATCAGATCGGGCGCAAAGCTGAAACCATCGGAACCGACGACGGCGTTCGGATGCACGATCACGCGGTCGCCGATCATGCAGCGGTCGCCGATCCGCGCGCCGGCGTGGATCAGGCCCTGCTTTCCGACGCCGACATCCGCGCCGACAACGACATGCGACATGATCACGGTTCCGTCGCCGATGCGACTGCGCGCGCCGACAACAGAATAAGGACCAATGCCGACGTCTTTGCCGAGCACCGCATCTGGCGCAACGATGGCCGTCGGGTGAACGCCCTTGTCCCGCGACGGGCCGCGGTCGAATAGGGCCGTCAGCTTCGCCAAAGTCACGCGCGCGTCGCCCGCCGTGATTACCGCGCGGAAAGCGCCGGATGGAACCGGATGCTTGTCCGAGACGACCACCGCCTGCGCTTTCGTCCCGGCAAGGGCACGCACGGCGTTCGCGCTGACCGCCAGCGCAAGGTCGGAGGCGCGCTCGACCCGCCCTGGGTGCACGACGCGGTCCACTTCGATTGCGCCGTCGCCGTCGAGGCGGCCCGCGAGCGCTTCAGCGATGTCCTTGGTCCGCATGAATTCTAACTGGGATTCTCGATAGTTAGCCGCAGGCTGCGGCCTAGCGAAAGGTCATGCAAGGCCGGGAAACTGCGATAGATCGGTCACCGGGTCAACTGCGCGGATGCGCCACAATACCGCCTTGCAGAGGCTTGCCGACCCCGGTCGTGGCCGGAAAAGTGATCGGTAATCCTTTGAGCGTCCGCACCGCCAGATAGGCGAAAGCCTGCGCCTCGATCGCTTGCGAGGACCAGCCGATCGCATCGGCGGTCTCCACAATCGCCGGCCTCAGCCGCTCCGCCAGCATGCGCATGAGCGTCGGATTGCGCGCGCCCCCGCCAGCCACGATCCAGCCGCGCGGCGCCGCCGGCAAATGCGGCAAGACGCGCGCAACGGAAGCCGCGGTCAGCGCCGATAGCGTCGCCGCGCCGTCGGCAACGGAAAAATCCGGCAAACCGATATTGGCGAAAGCGAAGGCGTTGCGGTCGAGCGATTTCGGACACGGCTGACCGAAAAAGCCGCTTTCCAACACGCGCGCCACAAAGCCCTCGTCAACCCGGCCTTTGGCGGCCTGGTCGCCATCGCGGTCGAGCGGCGCGCCGGTTCGTGCGCGCATGAAGTCGTCGATCAACGCATTGCCGGGACCCGTATCGCACGCGATCGGGTCGCCGCCATCGACATACGTGACATTGGCGACCCCGCCGACATTGAGCACGGCGATCGGGTGCGGCCGGTCGAGGCCACGCGCCAGTGCCTGATGGAACACCGGCACCAGTGGGGCGCCCTGGCCGCCGGCGGCGACGTCGGCCGCGCGGAAATCATGAACCACGGTCATGAACAGCCGCCGCGCCAGCGCCGCGCCGTCGCCGATCTGCACGGTGAGTCGCGCCGCCGGCTTGTGCAGCACGGTCTGGCCGTGGAAACCGACGGCAGCGATGGTGGATTTGTCGATCTGTTCGTCGGCAAGAAATTGCTCGATCGTCGAGGCATGCACGGCGGTGACGAAGGCCTCGGCTTCCGACAGGACACCCGGCCGCGCGGCTCGGTGGGTCAAGGCAGCGCCTTCCTGCAGCGCCCGGCGCAACAGCGCCCGCTCGACGTCCGTATAGGACCGGTAGCCGGTCGGACCGAAGTCGACGACACCTTCACCATCGGTCTCGATCAGCGCCACGTCGACGCCGTCGAGCGAGGTCCCGCTCATCAACCCGATCGCCCGCACGACCCCCAAACCCGAACCCCTTTTCCTTTGCGCCGGACCTGTTACACCACCCGCGACCGGACCGCCGCAAGAGCGATTCATGAGCGCCTATAAATCCGACTTTCTTAATACTCTGGCCGAGCGCGGCTTCATCCATCAGGTGTCGGAGCCCGACACGCTGGACGACCGCGCGCGGACCGGCGCCATCACCGGCTATATCGGCTTCGATTGCACGGCGGCATCGCTCCATGTCGGCTCGTTGCTGCCGATCATGATGCTCTATTGGATGCAGCAGACCGGCCACCGGCCGATTGCGCTGATGGGCGGCGGCACCACCCGCGTCGGCGATCCGAGCGGCAAGGACGAGAGCCGGCGCATCCTCACCGATACGATGATCGAGCAGAACCTCACCGGCATTCGCGCGATCTTTTCGAAATTTCTCAAATTCGAAGGCGCCGGCGGCAATGCCGTGATGGCCAACAATGCCGACTGGCTCAATACGCTCAACTACATCGACTTCCTGCGCGACGTCGGCAAGCACTTTTCTGTCAACCGCATGCTGTCGTTCGATTCGGTGAAACTGCGGCTCGACCGCCAGCAGGAGCTCTCGTTCCTCGAATTCAACTACATGGTCTTGCAGGCCTACGACTTCGTCGAACTCAACAAGCGCACCGGCTGCATCCTGCAGATGGGCGGCTCCGACCAGTGGGGCAACATCGTCAACGGCATCGATCTCGGCCGCCGCATGGCGAACGCGCAATTGTTCGCGCTCACCGCGCCGCTGCTCACGACATCGTCCGGCGCCAAGATGGGCAAGACCGCGGCGGGCGCGGTTTGGCTCAATGCCGATCTCGTCTCGCCTTACGACTACTGGCAATACTGGCGCAACACCGAGGACGGCGACGTTTCGCGCTTCCTCAAGCTGTTCACGATCCTGCCGCTTGACGAGATCGCCAAGCTCGGCGCGCTCAAGGGCGCGGAGATCAACGAGGCCAAGAAAGTGCTCGCCACCGAGGCGACTGCGCTGGTGCATGGCCGCGCCGCCGCCGAGGAAGCCGCGGGCACCGCGCGCAAGACCTTCGAGGAAGGCGCGCTTGCGGAAACACTGCCGACCGTGGAAATTCCGCGCGCCGAACTCGACAAGGGTCTCGGCGTGCTCACGGCCTTCGCGGACAAGGCAAAGCTCGTCGCCTCGAACGGCGAAGCACGACGCCAGGTCAAGGCCGGCGGCCTGCGCGTCAACGATGCGGCGGTGAGTGACGAAAAACTGATACTGACCTTAAAAGACCTGACGCCCGAGGGCGTCATCAAGCTGTCGCTCGGCAAGAAGAAGCACGTCCTGCTGAAGCCGGTCTAGCGCGTCGGCGGAATGAAATTGCGGTCCATGTTGTCCGGCGACGGGATAAATTTGCGCAGCAGGCCCGGCGCGATGGCGGTCACCGGATTGACCGTGATGCGCGGCGCGCCCGGCGGTCCTGTCGCCTCGTAGGTGATGCCGACCAGACCCTCGTTGCTGCCGGCGCCGAGGAACAAGCCGACAATCGGGATCTGCCCGAACATATTGTTGAGGCCATAGAACGGCACGAACGTCCCGCGCAGGTGAACGTCGTCTTTGACGTAATCGATTTGCCCTTCGATCGTCGCGCCCACGACGGGACCGCGCACCACGCCGTCGCGAACCGCCATGCGTCCGGGTACGCGCGTAAATTCGCAGTGCAATTCCGAGAACTGCACCCCGCCCTGTCCCTGGCCCGGCGCGCCGGAGACGATACGATCCAGTCCTGCTTCGCCACGCACGACGAAATTGCGGATATAGAGATTGCCGACCTGCGGCGGGCGTTCCGGCGTCGGCGGGTCCATCGCCACCCACATCTGTCCGCCGAACATGCGCGGATACATATCCGTGAATCGAAAGAGAGCGCCGGCATCGTTGGTCTCGAAATAGATCACCTGGTGATTGTCGCTCTTGCGCAGGCGCAGGTCGCCGCTGAGCGGCGTGTCGCGGCCGATCTTGGCGCTCATGCCGAAGCTGCGGATGTGACCGCCGCGCCGCGTCATCTTGAGATCGAGGCCCCGCAATGTTTCGCCGTTGTGGCCGACCACCGCGCCGAGCTTGATGTCGAGATCGAGATCGGTCTGCTTTTGTTTGGTCTTTTCCGCCGCGCCGCCGGCGAGCGAAGATTTCACGAAATTGATCCCATCGAACACGTCGCCGCGCATCGCCACGCGCAGCACGCCGTCGTTGCCGCGCTCGGCCTTGAGCGAGGCCTTGTCGCCGTCCGACAGGCTAAACGTCTGGAAGTTGGCCGACAGGATGTCGCCGGAACTGTCGACTTCGACCGACCCTTTCACATTCGCGCCGGAGCCGGAGATGCTGAGGTCGTCGATCCGCGTGGATTGCCCGGTCTTGAGCAGCGTATAGGTGGCACGCGCCGTTTTGCCGGCGGGTTTGACCCAGCCCGGCAGCAGATTGTCGATCTTCGCCGGCGTCAGGTCGGCCTCCACGCTCATCGGCGCGTCCTTGCCGTTGTCCGCGAGGTGCGCCGTCAGTTTGATGGGGATTGCCCCGGTGACGGCGCTGCCCAGATCCATGCCGAGGCGGCGGCGCGCGGCCTCGTCGATGGTCGCCTGCAAGCGCAGGTCGGAATCGGGCGCGTCTTTTTTCTTGCTCAGATCGATCGACGCCGGTGTGCCGTTGATCTTGACGTCGCCGGTGATCTGATAGCCGCCGTTCGAGGCGGTCACCCGCAAGGACGAGGCCTCGACCTTTTGCCCCATCATCATGTTGTCGGCCGCGAAATTGGTCAGGTCCGCCGTGACGACATAGCTCGTCGCATGGTCCGGCGCGTTTTTGCCGATCGGCATGGCAAGCGAGACCTGGGCGGCAACGTTGCCGCGGCTGCTGTTGGGATCGAGCGCGGGTCCGGCGCCGTCGCGCAGCGTATCGGTCGCCAGCAGCGCGGCCACCGCAGGCACCGTACCGTCGATGCGGAAGCGGGTGCGCGTCGGCGACGGCTTCACATGCGTGTCCGGGATTTCAAAAACCCCGCTAGCGATATTGAGCTTGCGGCCCGGCGTCACCTCCACGGTGCCGCGTCCAAGGCTGATGCTGGTGCTGGCGCCGGTGATGCGAACGGTGAGATCGGCGTCCCGGATCGCCGGCAATGTCGTGATCGGTTGCAACGTGGTGCCGCTGGTCTCGATGTCGACGGAGAGTCCGTCGGCCGACATCGGCGGGCCATTGGCCTTAAAATTCGGCAAGGGCGCATTGCCGGCGACCACCACCCGTTCGACGATGCCGCCGGACATGTGACCCTCGACCCATTCGCGCACGGGAACAGCGGTGAACACCGGCCACAAGCGCATCATCACCCCGAACGGCATGCGGGTGGCGGCGATACCGAAAGCCAAATGCGGCGAAGGACCGGAATAGTCGAGCCTGCCGGTGACGGCCAACCCGACATTGTGCGAGGCCCGCGTATCGACGCGGCTGAAGTCGCCTTGCTCGAGATCGACACGGTGATGCACGGTGTCGATGCGCGCACGCACCGTGAGCCGGTTGAGCGCGACCGCCTCGTCGCCGGATTTGCCAGACGCGGCCAGGATGACCGGGTCGATCACCGGATCGCCCCGCGCCAGCGTGAACTGCCAGACGCCGTTCTGTTCGGCCGGCTGTTCGAGGGTGGCCCGCAACGTAAATTGATTGCCGCCCGATTGGATCTGGAACGGGACGGTCAAGGCGCGTTGATGCTCATCCCAATTGAAACGCACGTCGGCGCGGTCGATTTTGAGATCGAGCTTGTCGGGACCACGATCGACGATGGTGCCGGATTCGGCGAGCACTTGGCCTTGTAGGTGGTGCAACGCGCCGTCGGATCCGAGCTCCGCCCGCACGCTGGCTGACAGCGGCAGATCGACGTCGAGATCGCCTTCGTTCATGCGCATCGCAAGCAGAATATCCTTGGTCGACACCTGGCGCGCTTCGATGCCGACCGCGCGCACGCCGCCGCCGAGCGGCCGCACCGCAGCGCTCAACACCCAGGGGCGGCTCGGCTCGTCCGATGACAGGCGGAAGATTACGCCGCCTTGCTCCGGCCGCGTCAGGCTGATGTTGATCTTGCTGAAGGTCCAGCGTTTGCCGTTACGCTGGTCGTCGACGATCAGATTGCCGTTCTTGAGACCGAGTTCGCGTAGGTCATGGCCGTCGAGCCCGGTCGCGCCAAGACCATCGATCCAGGTCAGCAGGCCGGCGATGTCCTGCGCGCCGGCGCGCACCGGTTCAGGCGGCGCGGCGCCGGCCCGGCGGTCAGGCGGCGGCGGCAATTTCGCCGTTGCCGTGGCGATCGGTCGCTTGTTGGCGCCGGCAAACACGGTGACGCGGCCGTCGGTCTCGATACGCACCGACATTTCGGCGCCGACCAGATTGAGGCTTTCGGCGCGCACATTGCCGATCAAGAGACCGGTGCCGGAAATACCGACTTCGGCCTTCGGCGCGCTTGCCACCACAGTGCCGTCGGCGTCGCGTACGACGATGTCGCGCAGGCGCAACGACGTGCGGCCGTTCTCGTCGCGCTCGATCTGCGTGCCGCCGACCGACACGGTCTGCTTACCGCCGAAATTCTTTTCGATCGCCGCCTTTAACCACGGCGTCGCCACATCGAGTTCGATCGGACCGCTGGCGAGACGCCACCACAGGCCGGCGACGGCGATCGCAACGACGACGAACGTGGCGGCGGCGCCGTAGAGAACCCGGCGCACCCACGGCTCACGGAACGCGCTTACGACGCGACGGCGGAGTGCCGTCCACTCCCGCTTGGCGGAAAACCGCGCGGGGCGAAGCGTCGCACGATGGTGAGCGTCGCCTTGGCGGCTGCCGTGATCGGCGTGAGGGCCGTCATGGCGGTGACCGTGATGCGGATGGTGAGCCGCGGCCGCAGCATGGTGACCTGAACGCCTATGTTTGTGGTCGTCCGTTGTCATGCGTTATGGGGCGCCCCTCGTCCGGCATGTGGCTGGCATAATGCCGCCGGTCCGCCATCCGTCCAGCGCGGAGCGTGGCCCGCGGAACTGCTTGCGCCCCTCCGACGCAACTGGCATTGCCACCATTGACCGGTGGAAAACGACGAAAGGAAGGCATATGGGGCGCGAATTCGCCGCAGGCGCAAAGGCGCCGGCCTTCCGACTCGAGCGCGACGGCGGATCGACGGTTTCGCTTGCCGATTTCAAGGGCCGCAACCTCGTCCTTTATTTCTATCCCAAGGCCGACACCCCGGGCTGTACCAAGGAAGCCATCGCGTTTTCGCGCCTGCGGCCGGCCTTCGCCAAAGCCGGCACCGAGATTCTCGGCGTCTCGGCCGACCCCGTCGCGGCGCAGGACAAGTTCAAGTCCAAACACAGACTGACGATCGCGCTCGCCTCCGACGAGGCCAAATCGATGCTGCAAGCTTATGGTGCTTGGGGTGAGAAATCGATGTACGGGCGCAAATTCATGGGGGTCATCCGCAAGACCTTTCTGCTCGACGGCCAGGGCCGCATTGCGCGCATCTGGCCCAAAGTGCGGGTGCCCGGACATGCCGAAGAGGTGCTGGAGGCCGCCAAAGCCCTGTAAATCCGGTGGTTGGGCGCGCCGTGAGGGCGCCCACCGCGGCTAATTTCCGCTTTTTTAACCATAAGCGCCCCATATCGACGGGCTGGCTGCTGCCGCAAGACGAGCCGGCGCGGAGCGTCGATGTCGCATTCCTCCCAGTTGCACTATGCCAGCGCCCATCCCGCCGCGCGCGCCCCGCAACCCCGCGCCCAGTCGGCCGCCGCCGTGTCTCGCCACCTGCACCGCGCCCACGACGGCTACACGCTGGTGCACGCCGGGCGCCAGGTCCGCATCGGACCGGTCGCCTTCTGGATCGTGGTCGGCACGCTGGTGATCATGGCGATCTGGTCGGTCGCCACCGGCAGCTATTTCGCCTTCCACGAGGACGTGCTCACGCGGCTGATCGGCCGGCAGGCCGAGATGCAATTCGCCTACGAAGACCGCATCGCGGAATTGCGCGCGCAGGTCGACCGTATCACCAGCCGGCAATTGCTCGACCAGGAACAATATGAGCAGAAGCTTTCCACGCTGCTGCGGCGCCAAGCGAGCCTCGAGCAACGCACCAACGCCCTTAGCGGCGATGTCGGCATCACCGGCTCGATCCACCCGGCCCGCGCCGCGCCGCCGCCGGAACGGCCCGTCAAAGCCTCGCCGATCAACGACACCGTGATCTTCACCGCGCCGCCTGACCGCGAGGCGCGGCTTGAATCGCGCGAATTGCCGGGCGGCCTGACGCGCATCGCCAGCCGCGGCGCCAGCGCCGGTCTCGACGGCATCCTCGGGCGCGTTTCCGACGCGCTCGACAAGGTCGAGCATCGCCAGATCGCGGCGCTGACCGACATGGAAGAGCGCATGGATTCAAAGGCACGCCGCATGCGCAGCGTGCTCGGCGATCTCGGCGTCAATCCGATCGGTGCGCGAGGCGTCGGCGGACCGTTCGTGCCGTTCAAGCCGCCGCACACGGGCGCCAGCGCCTTCGACCGCCAACTCTATCGCATCAATGTCGCCCGCGCCGAGATCAACCAGTACACCCAGACGCTGGTCGCAGTGCCGGTGCGCAAG
This sequence comes from Pseudolabrys sp., assembly GCA_036273755.1. Taxonomy (GTDB): domain Bacteria; phylum Pseudomonadota; class Alphaproteobacteria; order Rhizobiales; family Xanthobacteraceae; genus Pseudolabrys. The sequence goes on along the minus strand of DASUGZ010000093.1, from coordinate 7,858 downwards.
CCGGTCACCGGCGAGGTCGACATGAGTTCGCCCTTCGGCATGCGGCTCGACCCGTTCAACGGCCGCGCCGCCGTGCACACCGGCATCGATCTGCGCGGCGACATCGGCGAGCCGGCGCACGCGACCGCCGCCGGCAAAGTCACCATCGCCGGGCGCGAGGGCGGCTACGGCAACATGGTCGAGATCAACCACGGCAACGGCTTGGCGACCCGTTATGGGCATTTGTCGAAAATTCTGGTGAAGGTCGGGCAGACCGTGCACATCGGCGAAACCATCGGGCTGATCGGTTCGACCGGGCGCTCGACCGGTCCGCATCTGCACTACGAGACGCGCATCAACGGCGAAGCCGTCGATCCGCAGAAGTTTCTCCGCGCCGGCGTGCGCCTCGGCAGCCTCTAAGACTTTACCCTACTCCACGTCCTCCACCTCGACCGGCCCGCCGCCGAAGGCTTTCTGCGCCAGCGCGGCCTGCATGAATTCGTCGAGATCGCCGTCAAGCACCCCACCGGTGTTCGAGGTCGACACGCCGGTGCGCAGGTCCTTGACCATCTGATAGGGCTGCAGCACGTACGAGCGGATCTGGTGGCCCCAGGCGATGTCGGTCTTGAGGGCCTGCTCGGCTTCGGCCTTGGCCTCGCGCTTTTTCATTTCGCGCTCGAACAGCCGCGCCCGCAACATGTCCCAGGCGATGGCGCGGTTGCGATGCTGCGAGCGGTCCTGCTGCACTTTGACCACGATGTTGGTCGGGATGTGGGTCAGGCGCACCGCAGATTCGGTCTTGTTGACGTGCTGCCCGCCCGCGCCGCCCGAACGCATCACATCGGTGCGCACGTCGTTCTCGTTGATGTCGATCTTGATGGTGTCGTCGAGCACCGGAAAGACGTTGACGCTGGCAAATGACGTGTGCCGCCGCGCATTGGCGTCGAACGGCGAGATGCGGACCAGGCGGTGTACGCCGTTCTCGCTCTTGAGCCAGCCATAGGCGTTGTGGCCCTTGATCTGCACGGTCGCCGACTTGATGCCGGCGCCCTCGCCTTCGCTTTCCTCGAGCCAGTCGACCTTGTAGCCGTGCGCTTCCGCCCAGCGCACATACATGCGCATCAGCATCCCGGCCCAATCCTGGCTCTCGGTGCCGCCGGCGCCGGCGTGGACTTCGAGATAGGCGTCGTTGGCGTCGGCCTCGCCGGACAACAGCGCTTCGAGCTCGCGCCGCGCCACCTCGGCTTTGAGGCGCTTGAGCGCGGCCTCCGCCTCGCCGACCGTCTTGTCGTCTTTCTCGCTCTCGCCGAGCCCGATCATCGTAAGCTGGTCGTCGAGCTCCTGCTCCATGCGGCCGAGCGCGGCGAGCCGCTCGTCGAGCGCGTCGCGCTCGCGCATGACGCGCTGGCCGCGCGCCGGATCGCTCCAGAGATTGGGGTCCTCGGCCTCTTTGTTCAGCTCGGCGAGGCGGCGCGTCGCGGCATCGACGTCAAAGATGCCTCCTCAGCAGCTTGAGCGACTGCTTGATGTCTTCGACCAGAGTCTGGGTTTCCGCGCGCATCGATTCTGTTCCGATTACCCCCGCATGTAGCGTCCTGGAACCGCTGCTGCAACCCTTTACAAAAGGCTGCCGATAAGAAGCCGACGACGATTGCCGACAGCAGCGTCAACGCAAAAGCGACGTAAGCCAACCGCGCTCTAAAGATGCAAAGGCCCCGGGCAATTGTCCGGGGCCTTTCCCCATACCGCTGCAATTCGATTAATACAGCCCGCCGGTGCCCGAGCGCACGGCGCGATCGGCAGCGGGCGGCGGGCCATTGCCGAAGAAGCGCGTGTCGCCGCCATTGCCGTAACCGACCACCGCGTTGTTGTCCGGCGGCGCGGTGCCCGGCTTGAACGCCTCGAGGATCACTTTCTGGCTGTCGGGCCCGGCGCGCTGGCCGGTTTTGAGATCGACGCGGATCAGCTTGATACCGGGCGGCACGCGGAACGGCACCGCCGGCTTGTCGGCGAGCGCGACTTTCATGAAATCCTTGACGATCGGCGCCGCCAGATGGCCGCCGGTGGCGCCGCGGGCGAGATGGCGCGGCTTGTCGTAACCCATGTAGACGCCGACCACGATGTCCGGCGTGTAGCCGATGAACCAGGCATCTTTCTCGTCGTTGGTGGTGCCGGTATTGCCGGCCACCGGCTTGCCGACTTCCTTCTGAAAGCCGACGCCGCCGGCGGTGCCGCGCAGCACCACGCCCTCCATGATGGATGTAATCTGGTAGGCCGTCATCGGATCGAGCACCTGCTCGCGCCGGTCGATCAGCGAGGGCTCCGGCTGGTCTGCCCACTTCTTGGCATCACACCCGATGCATTCGCGCTCGTCGTGCCGGTAAACGGTGTGGCCGTAGCGGTCCTGGATGCGGTCGATCAGCGTCGGCTTGATGCGACGGCCGCCATTGTCGAACATGCCGTAGGCGGTGACCATGCGCAGCAGCGTGGTTTCACCGGCGCCGAGCGCGAACGACAGATAGGGCGGCAGATTGTCGTAGACCCCGAAGCGCTTGGCGTATTCCGCAATCAGCGGCATGCCGATGTCTTGCGCCAGCCGCACCGTCATGACGTTGCGCGAGTGCTCGATGCCGAAGCGCAGCGTCGAGGGGCCATAGAAGTCGTTCTCGTAGTTCTCCGGTTTCCAGACGCCGAGGCCGGGACCCTGATCGATCTCGATCGGCGCGTCGAGCACCAGCGACGACGGCGTGTAGCCGTTGTCGAGCGCCGCGGCATAGACGATTGGCTTGAAGGAAGAGCCGGGCTGGCGCAGCGCCTGCGTCGCGCGGTTGAACTGGCTCTGATCGTAGGAGAAGCCGCCGACCATGGCGAGCACGCGTCCGGTCCAGGGGTCTTCGACCACCATGGCGCCGGAGACTTCCGGAACCTGCTGCAGCCGGAAGTGGCCCGCAACTTTGTCAGGCGAGACATAGACGACATCGCCCGGCTCCAGCACCTGGCCGACTTTGGTCGGCGCCTTGCCTTTGAGCTTGGCCCATTTCATGCCGTCGAGCGGCACGATGCCGACCTCGCGTTCCTTGCTGACGTAGCCGCCCGGCTCGCGCCCCGGCTGCAGGCCGATGCGCGCCGACTGATCGCCGGTTTCCAGAACGACGGCCAGTCGCCAGGGCGAAACGTCAGACAGCGCCTTGACGTCGGCAAGCTTGACGCCCCAGTCGCCGGAGATGTCGAGCTTGCTGACCGGCCCGCGCCAGCCCTGCGTCTCGTCGAAACGCACCAGCCCTTCGGTCAGGACCTTGCGCGCGAGCACCTGGTATTTGGTGTCAAGCGAGGTACGCACCGAGAGGCCGCCTTCGTAGAGCTTTTTCTCGCCATACTTCTCGAACAGCTCGCGCCGCACCTCCTCGGCAAAATATTCCGCGGCGAAGGTGCGCGTGGCGGTTGCTTTCTGCGTAACGCCAAGCGGGGTCTTCTTGGCGCTCTCGGCCTGGGCGGCGGCGATGAAACCGTCCACCGCCATCTGGTCGATCACCCAATTGCGCCGCTCGAGCGCGCGCTCGCGTGCCCGGAACGGGTGATAATTGTTCGGCGCTTTCGGCAGCGCCGCGAGGTAGGCGGCCTCCTGCACGGTGAGTTCGTTGACGCCCTTGTCGAAATACGTGAGCGAGGCGGAGGCGATGCCGTAGGCGCCGAGGCCGAGATAGATCTCGTTGAGATAGAGTTCGAGGATCTTGTCCTTCGAATACGTACGCTCGATCTTGAGCGCCAGCAGCGCCTCCTTGATCTTGCGAGACATCGACACTTCGTTGGTGAGCAAAAAATTCTTGGCGACTTGCTGGGTAATGGTCGAGGCGCCCTGCGGGTGGCGGTTGGTACCGAAATTCTGCAAATAATTGATCGCGGCGCGCGCGATGCCGGTGAAGTCGAGCCCGCCATGCTCGTAGAAATTCTTGTCCTCGGCGGCGAGGAAGGCGTTGATGACGAGCTTCGGCACCGCCTGGATCGGAATGTAAAGACGCCGCTCGCGGGCATATTCGGCGACCAGCGAGCCGTCGGCTGCGTGCACGCGGGTCATCACCGGCGGCTCGTAGTCCTGCAACTGGGAATAGTCCGGCAGGTCTTTCGAATAGTGCCAGAGCAGACCGGCGGTCGCAGCCACGCCCACCACGAAAAGAATCGTGCCCGCGGCAAACAGGAAGCCGAAGAAGCGGAGGATGAGCCTCATAAACGAACCGTCCCGCCTGGCGCCCGCATCTCGGTGCCGCGCGCCGGCCACGCGGCCCGTAAATCCATCAAGATTTTCATGGGCCCGCCGCCATCCTTAGCTGCGGCGCAACCTTCTGGTGACGCGGTTTTATGTTGAAACTGAGGCCGGAAAATCATGTCGCGTGCCACGTCAATTGCCATGTCAATTGCCCCTCGCCGCCGCACCTGCCAGACGCGGCGCGAAAAACGTATCGACCGCATGCACCACCGAATCCGCGGTGCGCGAGCGCCACTCCGGCGACATCAGATGCACCAGATCGTCCTTGGTCGACATGTAGCCGAGTTCGACCAGCACCGAGGGAACATCGGGCGCCTTGAGCACGATGAACCCCGCCGATTTCAACGGATGCATGTGCAGCCGCGTCGTGCTCTTGAACTCGCCGACCAGATTTTGGGCGAATTGCAGTGAGAACACCTTGGTCTCGCGCTGGGCGAGATCGATCAGGATATTGGCGACGTCGTTGGGCTCGGATGTCAGATCGACGCCGGCAATGACGTCCGATTTGTTTTCGGTTTCGGCAAGGCGCGCCGCCTCGGCGTCGGAAGCGCGGCTCGACAGCGTATAGACCGAGGCGCCCTCGGCCTGGCCTTCGCTGCGCGGGATCGAGTCGGCATGGATTGAGATGAACAGCGAGGCCTTGTGGGCGCGCGCGAATTGCACCCGCTCGGTGAGCGGGATGAAAGTGTCGTCCGAACGCGTCATCGCCACGCGGAATTTTCCGGTCTTCAAGAGCTTGTCGCGCAGCATTTGCCCGAAGGCGAGCACGATGTCCTTCTCGTCTTGCCCGGCGCCCGATTTGGTGCCGGAATCGATGCCGCCGTGGCCAGGATCGACCACGATCAGCGGCCGGGGATCGCCGGTTGCCTCCGGCGCCGGGCTGATGCCGCTCTTGGCGGCGGCATGCGGATTGTGCTCCTGCATGGAGATGGCGCGCAGGAAGCTCGCGCGATCGGTGGCGACAAGATCGATCACCAGCCGCGCCGGCTGGCCGTCGACGGCGGCAAGCGTGAACGCCTTGTCGATCCGTACCGGTCCCTTGGTATCGAGCACGATGCGCGAGCCGCCTTGCATGATCAGGCCGTAACGAAACGCCTTGACCAGGCCGCGGCCGTGTTCGCCGGCCTGCGCCGGCAGCTTGAACGCGACTTGCGGCAGATCGATCACCACCCGGTAGGGATCGGCGAGTGTAAAGGCCGCGATATCGATCTTTTGCGTGAGGTCGACGACAAAGCGAGTCTGCTTGTCGTCGCCGCCGACCCGCGCTTCGGTCGCCACCGGCAACGTCGCCGGCTGCACCAGCGGGGCGAGCTGTTGCGCCGTCACGCCGGGCTCCGCTGCGCGTGCGGCCGAGCCGGCGAACAGACAAACGCCCAAGAGCTGGACGCCCAAGACCAGTGAGACTGCGCGGACCGTCACGAATCCGGACCCTTTCCGCCCCGTTTTACTCGATTAGGCGTTCCTTTGGTTAATGGAACTTTAGCGAAAGCGCAGTTCTGCCGCCGGGTGTGGCCTGTCTGCACAGGCTCCTTGCCTTCGCCTATTTTGGGCCGTATGTAGGGTCTGCTGACGGTTAAAGTTCCGGTTGTGCCGCGTTCGGGCCCCGGCCCGCCAGTCCGGGATCGCCCCCTCGAGGAAGTCGGGCGGACGGACGGCGAAGCGAGCCGAAACCCTTGTGAAGGACAGCCGGATCAGCGTTGTGGCCAGATCGGCCTTTCGCATTCCAGCCGTGAGCGACGAGAAACCTCGGCAGCAACCCGTAAAGGTACTGCCGTAGCGCTACGGGTCGTACGTTTCATGCTGCCACAGTCGCAGCAAAGGCTATTCGAGGTCCTCCGCTTTCGCGAGCCAATCGTGACGGTGCGGCTTGCTATGGACCCCGCCGAGCCCTCGCGTGAAAACGCGCCCCTTTCCTTCCCATCCTTCCACATCCAATTGGCCGACCGCCCCCTGCGCCGTCTTGCGCCATCGACAGCGCGCGAAACCACGGGCCGGTCCGCCTCAGTGAGATTATCCAATGGCCGACAAAATGCTCATCGACGCGACCCATCCCGAGGAGACCCGGGTCGTGGTGCTCCGGGGCAACCGCGTCGAGGAATTCGACTTCGAGTCCGCTAACCGCAAGCAGCTTCGCGGTAACATTTATCTCGCCAAAGTCACGCGCGTCGAACCGTCGTTGCAGGCGGCCTTCGTCGATTACGGCGGCAATCGCCACGGCTTCCTGGCGTTCTCGGAAATCCATCCGGACTACTACCAAATTCCCGTCGCCGACCGGCAGGCGCTGCTGGCGCAGGAGGAAAGCGACCAGCGGGCGGCAGAGGCCGACGACGATCGCCGTGCCAGCCGGCGCGGCGGGCGCGGACGTCACCGCGGCGCCGAGCGTTCGCGCCGCCGCGACGTGAGGCAGAGCGAGCCGCTTTCCGGCGAGGGGCAGCCGCTTGCGGAGCCGTCGCCAGGCGAAGCCGCTTTGGGCGGCCTGTCACCCGAACACGCGCCGGAGACCGAGCCGCCGGTCCAGCAGCCGGCGCCCGCCGATCTTGAGACGCAAGCTGAAGAAGCGCGCGAGGCTTACGAAAGTCCGATCGGCGATATCGAGCCCGCTGCCGCGCCGGCCGTCGAGCCTCCCGCCAACGAACCATCGGCCGAATCCGCATCGATGCCGGATAGCGGTGACGAGCATACGCAGAGCGGCGAGGATCACGCCGAGACCGGCGACCATCTTGCGACCGCCGACGGGGCTGCGGCGGATGGAACCGAGGCGCCTGCCGCAGAACCGGCGGGCGACAACGGTCACGGCGAGGACCACCACGAAGACGAACAGGTCGAATCCGTCGGCGGCGCCGACGCCATGGAGGAAGTGCAGGAGCGCGTGCCGCGCTTCCGCCGCCAGTACAAGATCCAAGAGGTCATCAAGCGCCGGCAAGTCATGCTGGTACAGGTGGTCAAGGAAGAGCGCGGCACCAAAGGCGCGGCGCTGACCACTTACCTTTCGCTCGCCGGCCGCTATTCGGTGCTGATGCCGAACACCGCGCGTGGCGGCGGCATCTCGCGCAAGATCACGTCCGGCGAGGATCGCAGCCGGCTCAAGGAAATCGCCCAGGAGCTCGAAGTGCCGCAAGGCATGGGGGTGATCCTGCGCACCGCCGGCGCCAGCCGCACCAAGACGGAAGTCAAACGCGATTTCGAATATCTGTTGCGTCTGTGGGAGACGGTGCGCGATCTGACGCTGAAATCGATGGCGCCAAAGCTCGTCTACGAGGAAGGCTCGCTCACCAAGCGTTCGATCCGCGACCTCTACAGCAAGGACATCGACGAGATCGTCGTCTCCGGCGAGGAAGGCTACAAGGAAGCGCGCGACTTCATGCGCATGCTGATGCCGAGCCACGTCAAACACGTGAAGCTCTACAAGGACAATCAGCCGCTGTTCACGCGCTACGGCATCGAGAGTCAGCTCGACGCCATGTTCTCGCCGACCGTGCAGTTGCGCTCCGGCGGCTACATCGTCATCAACCAGGCGGAAGCGCTGGTCGCGATCGACGTCAACTCGGGCCGCGCCACGCGCGAACACCATATCGAGGATACCGCGCTCAAGACCAATGGCGAGGCGGCCGAGGA
>DASUGZ010000092.1:0-7478 GCA_036273755.1 Pseudolabrys sp. | reverse complement strand
GATCAGGCTTGCGCCCATTGTCCAATATTCCCCACTGCTGCCTCCCGTAGGAGTCTGGGCCGTGTCTCAGTCCCAGTGAGGCTGGTCATCCTCTCAGACCAGCTACCGATCGTCGCCTTGGTGAGCCATTACCTCACCAACTAGCTAATCGGACGCGGGCCGTTCCTTCGGCGATAAATCTTTCCCCGTAAGGGCGTATCCGGTATTAGCGCAAGTTTCCCTGCGTTATTCCGAACCGAAGGGCGCGTTCCCACGTGTTACTCTCCCGTCTGCCGCTGACGTATTGCTACGTCCGCTCGACTTGCATGTGTTAGGCCTGCCGCCAGCGTTCGCTCTGAGCCAGGATCAAACTCTCAAGTTGGATGAGAACTTTTGATACCGGCTAAGTCACAACGTTTGACGAGGTCCACCCACTGATCGCTTTCATGACGCGCTTGCGCGCGAAACGAAAACGCTCAGCGATGTACCTTGAAACGTCAGACCGCCGAAGTCTCTTCCTGACCGCTCTCCGAGGAAAATTACTTTCCACGAGGAAGCGGTCCGCAAGGACCCCGCCGTCCGCGTTTCTCTTTCTTCCGATTCACTTTTCAAACAGCCCGGGGATCATGGCGATCCCCACCCTCCGGTGAACCGAAGGGCCGTCGAAGCCCGCGTATCCGAACAACAATCGGATACCGTTTCACTATTCCAGTGAGGAGCTTCAGAGGCGCGCAATCGCGCCGTAAGCGGACGGCGCGCCGAGAGGGTGTATATAGGCTTCGGCCGCGCGCCTTGTCAACGGGAATTAGCCAAGAAATTGGGCAATATTGTTGACCTAGCAAGGCCGATTGCTCGCAGGCCCGACGTCCCCCCGAGAACGACTTTGTAACGTCTGCCACGCCGCACTGAGGCCATATTCCTGGGACCTGTTTGGTCCGCTTGAATTCGAGGGATGGACACCAAGCGGGGGCACTCCAGCCGCCGCGCTTTAACCGATAAATCAGGCTCCGCGCCCCGTCATTGACGGATCGAGGGCCAACCGGGCATCGTGACGGCCTTCGATTCACTGGCCTGCCGACGGCGACCCGGGCGTATCGGTTGCGGCAAAGCCACCTCGATGCGATGGGCAGGGGACGCAAAGCTTGGACCAAACACGGTCGCGCGGCGCTTATCGATCGAGGCGAGCCGAGGCTGTCCAGCTCGGCGATGAGCCGCCGTTGTCGGTCGACGGCGGCAATAGCGGCTTCGTCGATCGCCGCCGCATTTCCGTACAGTGGTTTGCCGGTACCATCCTGACCGCATTGTGCGGCGCTGCTCTCATGGGCGGCGCCGTTTTCACGTCGCTCGACGGCGAGACCACCTTCGCCTCGCTGCCGGAACGCGTCGAGGTCGCGCTGCGCGGCGCGCTCGGCGTCGCCGACCGCGCCGGCGTCTCGCGCAAAAGCGATCGCCTGCCGACGGTGGAAGAGCCGAGTTTCGCCCGCCAGATCATCCGCGTCTCCACCATGGCGCGGGTCGGCAACCACGAAGTTGTCCGGGTGCGCCCCTTCGTGCGCATCTCCGGCAATCTGTCGCTGACGGTGTCCGATCTTTCGGCCAGCATCCCGGCCTTCAATCCGCAGCGGCTGCTCGCCGAAGCTGCGCCAGGCGGCCCCACCGTCGCGGACGACGCGCCGGCGGCCGAACTGGACGCCGAAGTCGCCTTCGTCATGCGCGACCTCGACCCGCTGCTGCCGAAGCTCAAGATCGCTGTGCTTACGCCCAATGAAGAAGTGATGGATCGTGTGCGCGAGACTGGCGAGTGGAGCGCAAAGGCGACCAAGAGCCTGCCAATCGCGGCAAGCGTAACGGGCATCAAGCTCGCCTATGCCGGTCAGGCGACGGCCGATCCCTACGCCGGCTTTGAAGCGCGCATCGTGCCGGAAAACATCACGTTGCTGCCGAAGACCACCAACGACACGACGGGCGGCAATCCATTTAACGAGCGCATCCTTTTGGTCAAGAAAGGCGATACCGTCGCTTCGATATTGCGCGACCAAGGCGCTACCTCGGCCGCAATCGCCGCGATCGTCAGTGTGCTCGGGCCGCGCGGCCGCGACGGCGGTGTTAAGGAAGGCGAGAAGCTGCGTGTGCTGATGGCACCCGTGCCGGGCGCCCCGGGTCCGCAACCGATCCGCGTCATCGTCGCCAACGAAGCCTCGGTCGAAGCGGTGGTGGCGCTGTCGGACATCGGCAAGTACGTCGCCGTAGACGCCAAGAATTTCGGCGACGTCGCCGACAACGCCGAAGACAATCCCGAGCAAGGCGACAAGTCCGGCGTGACGCTTTACCAGAGCGTCTACGAGACCGCGTTGCGCAACCAGATCCCGCGTCCGATCATCGAAGATCTGATCCGCATCTATTCCTTTGACGTCGACTTCCAGCGCAAAGTGCAGCCCGGCGATTCCTTCGAGGTACTTTACGCTGGCGAGGACGAGGCGCCTGCGGCCGACAGCCGTAATGATGTGTTGTTCGCCTCCCTCACCGTCGGCGGCGACGCTAAGAAATTTTATCGCTTCCAATCGCCCGATGACGGCATCGTCGACTACTACGACGAGAGTGGAAAGAGCGCGAAGAAGTTCCTGGTGCGCAAGCCGGTGGCCGAAGGCATCATGCGCTCGCCGTTCGGCATCCGCCACCATCCCATCCTCGGTTACACCAAGATGCATACCGGCGTGGATTGGGCCGCGCCGACCGGCACGCCGATCTACGCCGCCGGCAACGGCGTGATCGAAAAGGCCGGCTGGGAATCGGGTTATGGCAAGTTCGTGCTGCTGCGCCATAACAACGGTTATGAAACTGCCTACGGCCACATGAGCGCCTTCGCGCGTGGCACCGAGGAAGGCAAACGCGTACGGCAGGGCCAGGTAATCGGCTTTGTCGGGTCCACCGGCCTGTCCACCGGCGCGCACGTGCATTACGAAATTCGCGTCAACGGCCGCTTTGTCGATCCGATGCGCATCAAGCTGCCGCGCGGCCGCGAACTCCAGGGCCCGATGCTGGCCGAGTTCGAGCATGAACGCGACCGGTTCGACAACATCATGTCGCGCAAGCCGGCGCGCGTGGCAACAAAGTAATCAGCCAAACATTGGATTGTCATGGCCGGGCTCGCCCGACCATCTTTTTTTCTTATGCCGCCTGCGTCAGCTTGCCGTTGAAGGTGAGGCCCTGCTTGCCGGCGGAGATGGTGACCTTCTCGCCATCTCTGATCTGCCCGGCGAGAATCATCTCGGCGAGCGAGTCCTGCACCGACTTCTGAATCACGCGCTTTAATGGCCGCGCGCCGTAGGCCGGATCCCAACCCTTGTCGGCAAGCCATTCGCGCGCGCCCGCATCGAGCGCGATGACGATCTTGCGCTCGTCGAGCAGCTTCTGCAGCCGCGCGATCTGGATGTCGACGATGCGGCCCATCTCCGTCTTCTTCAGGCGGTGGAAGAGGATGATCTCGTCGATGCGGTTGAGGAATTCGGGGCGGAAGGCCGCGCGCACCACGCCCATCACCTGATCGCGCACGGCATCGGTGTCCTGGCCTTCCGGCTGGTTGACCAGGAAATCGGCGCCGAGGTTCGACGTCATCACGATCAAGGTATTGCGGAAGTCGACAGTGTGACCCTGCCCGTCGGTCAGCCGGCCGTCGTCGAGAACCTGCAGAAGGACATTGAACACGTCCGGGTGCGCTTTCTCGATCTCATCGAACAGAATGACCTGATAGGGCCGCCGCCGCACCGCTTCGGTGAGTGCGCCGCCCTCGTCATAGCCGACATAGCCCGGCGGCGCGCCGATCAGCCGCGCGACCGAATGTTTCTCCATGTACTCGGACATGTCGACGCGGATCAGCGCGTTCTCATCGTCGAACAGATAGGCAGCGAGCGCCTTGGTCAGTTCCGTTTTTCCGACGCCGGTCGGGCCTAAAAACATAAACGAACCGATCGGCCGGTTCGGATCCTGCAATCCGGCGCGGGCGCGGCGCACTGCGGTCGCAACCGCCTGCACCGCTTCCTTCTGGCCGACGACGCGTTTGGCGAGCTCATCCTCCATGCGCAGCAGCTTTTCCTTCTCGCCCTCAAGCATGCGGTCGACCGGCACGCCGGTCCAGCGCGACACCACTTGCGCGACGTGGTCTGCGGTCACGGTCTCCTCGACCATGGCGCCTGTGCCCTTCGCCTCCTTGGCCTCGATGGCGGCAAGTTTCTTTTCCAATTCGGGGATGCGGCCGTAGGCCAGTTCGCCGGCACGCTGATATTCGCCTTTGCGCTGGGCGTTGGCGAGCTCGGCGCGCAGTCCATCGAGCTCGGTCTTGAGCTTTTGCGCGTCCGACAGCTTTTCCTTTTCCGCTTTCCAGCGGCTGGTGATATCGGCCGATTGCTTCTCCAGCACCTTCAATTCGGCTTCGAGTTTTTTCAGCCGGTCCTTCGAGCCCAGATCGTTTTCCTTTTTCAGCGCCTCTTGCTCGATCTTGAGCCGCACGATTTCACGGTCGATGGAATCGAGCTCTTCTGGCTTGGAATCGACTTGCATCTTGAGCCGCGCTGACGCCTCGTCGATCAGGTCGATCGCCTTGTCGGGCAGGAAGCGGTCGGTGATGTAGCGGTTCGACAGCGTCGCCGCGGCGACAATCGCGGAATCGGCGATGCGCACGCCGTGATGCTGCTCGTATTTATCCTTGAGGCCGCGCAGGATCGAGATCGTGTCCTCGACCGTCGGCTCGGACACGAACACCGGCTGAAAGCGGCGGGCAAGAGCGGCATCCTTTTCGACGTGCTTTTTATATTCGTCGAGCGTGGTGGCGCCGATGCAATGCAGTTCGCCGCGCGCCAGCGCGGGTTTGAGCAGATTGGAGGCGTCCATGGCGCCGTCCGCCTTGCCGGCGCCGATCAGCGTGTGCATCTCGTCGATGAACAGGATGATGCCGCCGTCGGACGACGTGACTTCCTGCAACACGGCTTTCAGCCGCTCCTCAAATTCGCCGCGGTATTTGGCGCCGGCGATCATGGCGCCGAGATCGAGCGCCAAAAGCTTCTTGTCCTGCAGGCTTTCCGGTACGTCGCCGTTGACGATGCGCAGCGCGAGGCCCTCGACGATCGCGGTCTTGCCGACGCCCGGCTCGCCGATCAGCACCGGGTTGTTCTTGGTCCGGCGTGACAGCACCTGGATGGTGCGGCGGATCTCTTCGTCGCGGCCGATCACCGGATCGAGCTTGCCGTCGCGCGCGACCTGCGTCAGATCGCGCGCGTATTTCTTTAGCGCATCGTAGGCATTCTCGGCCGAGGCGCTGTCCGCGGTGCGGCCCTTGCGCAACGCATTGATGGCGGCGTTGAGGTTCTGCGGCGTGACGCCGGCAGTTTTGAGAATCTTGCCGGCCTCGCCGTCTTTCTCCAGTGCGAGCGCGAGCAGCAGCCGTTCGACTGTCACATAGGAATCGCCAGCCTTCTCGCCGGCTTTCTCGGCGGCATCGAACACACGGGCAAGCGACTGCGCGAGATAGACCTGGCCGGCGCCGCCGCCGCTGACCTTCGGCAGCTTGTTGAGCGCGGCCTCTACCGCGTGCAGCGCCTGGCGGGAATTGCCGCCGGAACGGTCGATGAGTCCGGCCGCCAACCCTTCGGGATCGTCGAGCAGGACCTTGAGCAGGTGCTCTGGGGCGAATTGCTGGTGGCCTTCGCGCTGGGCCATGGATTGGGCGGATTGCACGAAACCGCGGGCGCGGTCGGTATACTTCTCGAAATTCATGTTCGTCTCCCCCCGGCCCATGAAGGCGCCGGACGCTTACTTTTGAGCATGATCTTATCCGAAAACCGGTTCCTACTTTTCGGGATCATGCTCGCGCAGGTCCCCGTAGGCGGCCCGCTCCGGCATTATGTGGGTGTCATTCAGGCAGTTTGAAGAGCCTTTTTGCCTGATATAGGTGACAGGTTAACGCCTGACGCCGGCAACGAAAGTGCCCAGAAACTAATGCCAGACCGAGCCCGGATCGAGGCCATCTACCGTTACCCGGTCAAGGGCCTATCGCCGCAGCGATTGGACCGCGTCGCGCTCGCGCCCGGCGCCACCTTGCCGGCCGACCGGCTCTACGCCATCGAGAACGGCCCATCCGGATTCGATCCAGCCGCCCCGGCCTATTTCCCCAAGCAGCGCTTCCTGATGCTCATGCGCAACGAGCGGCTGGCGGCCTTGCGCACGGATTACGACGAGGCGAGCCATACGCTGACCATCGAATGGGAAGGCCGCGAGGCCGCACGCGGCGATTTGCGCAGCAAAGACGGCCGCTTGGCGATCGAAGCCTTCTTCCGCCGTTTCATGCCGAGCGAATTGCGCGGGCCACCCAAGGTTCTGTTCGGCGACGGGCACAGTTTCTCTGACGTGGCGAAAAAGGTTGTCTCCATCATCAATTTGAGTTCGGTGGCCGAAGTCGAGAATGCGGCCGGAGCGCCGGTCAATCCGCTGCGCTTTCGCGGCAACCTTTACGTCGCCGGCTGGCCGGCCTGGCACGAGTTCGACCTGATCGGCCGCGAACTCACCGTCGGCCAAGCCCGGCTCAAAGGTGTCAAGCGCATCGTGCGCTGCGCGGCGACCGAGGTCGATCCCGACACCGGCATCCGCGACGTTCCGGTGCCGCGCACGATCATGGACAATTTCGGCCATGCCGATTGCGGCATCTATGCCGAAGTCGTCGAGGGCGGCACTGTGGCAACGGGCGATGAGCTAAAAGAAACGGCCGGCGCATAGGCCGGCCGTTCCTCGTTTCGAACAGTCAGCGGTAATCAGCCGCCGGGCAGCACGTAAGCCGCGATGCGGCCGCGCGGATAGACCGATTCCGCGACCGTGTGGTTGTGATTGCCCGATACGATGATCGGGTTGCCGTTGGCGTCGATGCCCGAGACCACACCGACATGGCCGCCGCCGTGCCGGCCCATGACCGCGATAGCGCCGACCTGCGGGCCGGAGACGCGGGTGCCGTAGTGCTCGTAACCGAGCGCCAGATTGCCGCCGCCGGCATGGCCGGTGCGCTTGAGCACCAAATCCATGAAGGCGCCGCACCAAAGACTGCCGCGGCCGGTCGGATTGGTGCCGATATATTTGCGCGCTTCCACCACCAGATCGTTGGAAGTGAAGCCGCCATCGGCGGAGTTGGCATGCGACTGCGCCTCGGCCCGGGCGTCGGCCAACGAGCGCCGGCCACGACGGGGCGCAACAATGGCCTCGGTTTGGGTCGTGTGGGCCGGATAGCGCATGTCACGATCGGCCACGTCGCTTGCCGTTCTCACCGCTGTGATTGGCGCGGCGCGGTGCCGATGGTGATGGACGGGTCTTGCGATGGCTGACGTTGCAAAGGCTGCAACCGCCACCGAACACATCAGAATGGTCGCCCGTTTTTGGTTTAGTTTAAGTCTCATCAGATCTAGTCCCCTTATCGTCAAAGCAATGTGTCCGGAACAGATAGAATCTGCACCAGACGCGAT
>DASUGZ010000091.1:0-19020 GCA_036273755.1 Pseudolabrys sp. | reverse complement strand
TATCGGACAAGGACGTCAGTACCATGCGCGCCTTGAACGGGCTTTACGGCGTCGTCTTCGGCGATGCGTTGGCCGATACGGCGCCGCTCTACGAGCTCATTTCCCGCTACGTCACGCCGCAGATGCTCGCCGACATCACGGTTGCGTACAAGAAAGGCCGCCTGCTGCTGATCGCGACAGCGAGCCTCGACCAGCAGCGCCCGATCCTCTGGAACATCGGCGCGATTGCGGCGAGCGGGCATCCCGGAGCGCTCGAACTGGTGCGCAAGATCATCCTCGCCTCCGCGTCGATCCCCGGCGCGTTCCCGCCGGTCATGATCGATGTCGAAGCCAACGGGCGGCATTATCAGGAAATGAATGTCGACGCCGGCGTCGTGGCGCAGACGTTTCTTTATCCGGTCTATCTCGGCTACCGGCTGCGCACCGGGCCGTCGCGCGACCGCGAGCGTCACGCCTACATCATCCGCAACTCCCGGCTCGATCCCGACTGGGCGTCGGTCAACCGCGATTTCCTGACCATCACGCAACGGTCCATTGCGACGATGATCCACTATCTCGGTTACAACGACATGCTGCGGCTTTACGAGTCGGCGGTCCGCGATCACGTCGCCTACAATCTGGCTTTCATCGAAACCGACTTTGCCAAGAAAAAGCGCGATGCTTTCGATCCCCAGTACATGAAAGCCCTGTTCGACTATTCTTTTGCCAAGGGACGCAACGGCTACGCCTGGCACAAGGCGCCGCCGATCTACGAGGAAACAATAACCCCGTAACTTGCGCGGGGCCGCGAATGGCCCCGGGCGCGCGTCACCTCTGGCTTTTCACGGCGCCCGTCGCTTCCTGCCTCGGCAGCAGCGTCGAGTAGACGATGAAATATTTCTGGATGTTGCCGACGTACTGAACCGTCTCCTGTCCGACGATGGCGGCGGCCCCATGTTCGACGTTTCCGAACCAGATGTTCGGGTTGAAACCCATGTCCTGCGCCTTCTTGCGAAAACGCTGCAGGTTCGACGGCCCGGCGTTGTAGGCCGCGAGCGTCATCAACACTTTCTCCTTCTCCGGTATGTTCGGGTCGCTCAGGTATTTGTCGACGAGATAGCGCAGGTATTTCGCGCCCGAGTGGATGTTGTCCTCGGCGCGCGTCACGATATCGTTGATGCCAAGCTCGGTGCGCGCCGTGCTTTCCATCATCTGCATGACGCCCACGGCACCGCTTTTCATGCGCAGTTTCTGGTTGAAGGAGGACTCCTGGTATCCCTGCGCCGCAAGCATGTATGGATCGACCGAATAACGCGCTCCATACGTTTGAAAGTAACCGACCAGCTGATGAAATTTGTCGACGTCGGCAGGCGCCAGCGCGTTGCGGACGACATTACCGGCGAAAAGGTATTGCGACACGAGGTCGTCGACGAACTTGCGGTGGGAGGTGACGAACTCTTCGACCTCCTTGTGGAGTTGCGGGCTGTTCTTGCGGATTGCCCAGGAAATTTCGCCGTTCTGGTTGAAGGCGATATCGTCGCGAAGCGACAGACCCTTGAGGATATGGGACCACAATCTGGCTTTGTGCGAGTCGACGATCGCCCAAGGCAACAGGCCGGCGCTCACCATTTCGAGCAGGTCTTCGTCCTCGAGGGCTTCGTCGGCGGGGACGATTTTCACCGCGGGCCGATTGTCCTTGTTGAGGCGTTCGTTCAACTCGAGCAAGTGCGCGTGGTAGCTGCTCGATTTGCGCACCATGATCTCCCGGCCGCCGAGATCGAAGATGGTGGCGACAGCCGGCGCGGACGGACCGGTGACCAGAATCTCCTTGACCCCGCCCAGCCAGGCTTTTGGGAAATCCACGATTTCGCTGCGGCGCGACGTAACCGTCAGATTGGCGGCGGCGATATCGCCCTTGCCGTCGATCAGCGCCTGAAAAATGCGGTCGCGCCTGGTCGGAACGAACTCGACCTTGATGTCGTAGGGGCCTTTGGCGTGACGTTTGTTGATCCACTTCTCGAATTCCTGGCCGGTCTCGGCGATCAATCCTTGCGTCTCCCCCTTGTTGAGAAAGAAGAAGGTTTTGCTCGGCACGACAAGGATTCGAATGACCCGGCGCTTGAGCATGCCGTCGAGGTCGCCGCGCCACGGTTGCACGTCCGGCAGAGAAAGAATTGTGGCCGGGGTTTCGGCCAAGGCGGCGGCCGGCGGGAAGGCGAGCAGCAAGGCACACATCGCAACTGCCGGGCGCATGACACAACCCTTTCTGGCGAGCGGCTTCGCTCGCGGGCAATGGGGCGAGAATTGATATTTTCAGCGGCGGTCAAAACGACCGCTTGGCAGAGGCCCCCCGAGAAAACGCCACGACTATACGTTAGCGTTCTGAAAGTTTCATGATAAGCGGAATAGCGATCCCGATCACAAGTGATTGAGGCCGGCTATGGCGCTTAGCCGCGGCAAGGCGTGGACGGCCCCGGGAGACGTCCGCCGGTAGCTCCGTCAAGGGACGGCGAAAGCTCCGTCAATCCAACCGGATGTTCGCCGACTTCACCACCTTTTCCCACTTGTCGGAATCCTTCTGGATCAGCGCGGTGAATTCCTTACCCGGCAGCACCATCACGGAGAGCTGCTGATCGGTGAAGGTCTTCACCGCCTCCGGGGTCTTCATCACCTCGATGATTTCCTTGGTGAGGCGGTCGACGATCGGTTGCGGCACGCCCTTCGGCAGAATGATGCCGACCCACGGCGCCATGTCAAAGCCTGGAATGGTTTCGGAGACCGCCGGGATATCCGGCAGCTCCGGCATGCGCTTGGGCTCCAGCACCGCGAGCGCGCGAATCTTGCCCTCTTTGACGTAGGGCCACAGCGTCGACACGTTGTTGAACGACATCTGCACCTCGCCGGCGATCAGTCCGAGCGAGGACGGCCCGGTGCCCTTGTAGGGCACGTGCGTGAGCTTGATGCCGGCTTTCTGCGCGAACAACTCCGCCTCGAGGTGGCTGAAATTGCCGACGCCGGCGGAGGCATAATTGAGCGAGCCGGGCTTTTCCTTGGCGAGCTTGATCAGTTCGGCGACGTTCTTGACCGGCAGCGACGGATGCACCGCGAGCAACGAGGGCAAACGGATGACGGACGTGACGTGGATGAAATCCTTCATCGGGTCGTAGGGCAGGTTCTTGTAGACCCACTTGTTGACCGTCATCGGTGAGTCCGAGGTCATCGCCATGGTGTAGCCGTCCGGCGCCGACTGCTTGAGCGCCTGCAGGCCGATCTGGCCGTTGGCGCCGCCGCGGTTGTCGACGATGATGGTCTGGTGCAGGCGGTCCTGCAGGTATTTGGCGACGATGCGCGCCACCACGTCGGTGCCGCCGCCGGCCGGATAAGGCACGATCAGGCGGATGGTGCCGCGCGTCGGCCATTCTTGCGCCGCAGCCGGCGCCGCCGCGACGCTCAACAGTGCGGCAGCGATTGCGGCCGTGGTCAGGTATTTTCTCATTGTTGCCTCCCTTGTTTCCATTTCATTCTAGACGTTGTTGCGCGAACCGCTACCACCCGTGCGGCTCGGTATCGAACAGCCCGAGCGTTTCGAGCGTCTTTTGGATGTCCTTTTTGCGCTCCGCCGTGAGCGGCCGGTTCGGCAGCCGCGGCGCGCCAACGGAGCGTCCCATGATTTCCCACATCGCCTTGGTCGGCGCAGGATATTCGACCTTGGCGATCTGGTAGAGCGCGGAGAATTTGTATTGCAGCTCGAGCGCCTCCTTGAGCCTGCCGGTTGTCACCGCGTCGTGCAGCGCGTTGATGAAGTTCGGCGCGATGCCGCCGAAGATCGACATGCAGGCGGTGCCGCCGAGCGTCAGGCTCGGCAGCATCCATTCGGTGCCGACGAACAGGCCGAAGTCGGGCCGCACTTGCTTTGCCGCGCGGCCGAGCTCGAGATATTTTTCCCAGTTGTGGCTGGCTTCCTTCAGGCCGATGAACTGCGGGAAACGCTGCATCAGGCGGGTGAGGGTTTCCGGCGTCAGGCCGACGCCGTCCATGATGGTCGGCGAGTTGTAAGCGAGGAAGGGCAGGGCGGTCGCCTGGATGATCGCGGCGAAGTGTTCGTAAAGCTGTTCCTGCGACGGTTTCCAATAGTAAGGCGCGATCGCCATCACGCAATCGGCGCCGACGTGTTCGGCGTGACGCGCCAATTCGATCGCCTGGTCGGTGCCCGGCGTCGAGACATGGACGATCACCGGCACGCGGCCGGCGGTCACCTCGACCGCGGCTTTCGCCAGGGCCCTGCGCTCGTCGAGCGTCAGGTTGAGCGATTCCGCCAGATGCAGATTGACGCACAGGGACGACGCCTTTTGCCGCAACAGGAAGTCGACGACGCGGGCGAAGGTGTCGAGGTCGACCTGATTGTCCGGCGTGAACGGCGTGACCGGAACGTGGACGATGCCGCGAACGGCCGTGAAGGGCTGACGCTGCGCCATGGTTGTCCGGCTCCCGGCGGCTATTCTGCAATTGCCGCAGGGGCCGCGCCTAGAGGGCACGGCCACATAACGGTCATGCGCAAAGCCGCGCGAGTCCGGATTTTCACGCCTTGAACGGCACGATCTTCTGGCGCTGCGTGCCGAGCCCCTCGATGCCGAGTTCGACGACGTCGCCGGCCTTGAGCCAGATCGGCGCTGGTTTGATGCCCAAGGCGACGCCTGGCGGCGTGCCGGTGGCGATGACGTCGCCCGGCTCCAGCACAAAGATTTGCGACAGATACCAGACGAGGTGAGCGACATCGAACACCATGGTCTTGGTCGAGCCGTGCTGGCGCTTCTGGCCGTTGACGTTTGTCCACATTGCGAGATTCTGCGGGTCCTTGATCTCATCCTTGGTGACGAACCAGGGGCCGAGTGGGCCGAAGGTCTCGGCGCCTTTGCCTTTGCAGATGGTCTGGCCATGCTCCATCTGGAAGGCGCGCTCCGACACGTCGTTGGCGAGGCAGTAGCCGGCGACCGCGTCCATCGCTTTTTCCTTGGCGAGATAACGCGCGCGCTTGCCGATCACGATCGCGAGCTCGCACTCGTAGTCGAGCTTGGTCGAGCCTTTCGGGATCATGGTGTTGTCGTTCGGCCCGCAGATGCAGGACGGCTGCTTGTTGAACACGACCGGTTCGCTCGGCACTTTGTCGCCGGATTCCGCCGCGTGGTCGGCATAGTTGAGGCCGATGGCGATGAAGTTGCGCACGCTGCCGATGCAGGCGCCGAACCGCGGCTTGCCGGCGACCGGCTTGAGGCGCTTGAGATTGGCCTTCTTGATCTTGGCGAGGCCGCCGGAGGCGAGCATCGCGCCGTCGATGTCCTTCACCACCCGCGACAGGTCTCGGATTTTGCCGTCGGCGCCGATGATGCCGGGTTTCTCGCGGCCGGGCGCGCCGTAGCGGACGAGTTTCATGGAGGTCTCCTTGGAGCGTCTGTTTTTTGTGAGATTGGATTGAATGGTGGATCGACGCCGATCATGCGATAGCGCGGGGCAGGGGGCAACCCTGTTGCTCTGCGCGCGCCGCAGTCCTGCACGCGGCCGCTTTACGCCGCCGTTTGCCAGGTCGTCCTTCCCAGCTAAAGTCAGCTTATGACGACCCCGCCTCACGATGTATCGGATGCTCGTAAATCGTTCGAGAGCGAACTTCCGATTGTGGTCGCGAACGCTCCGTTTACGCCGCGCGAGCGTCGCATTGCGCTGGGTATCATTGCCTTATTGTCCGCTGTGGCGCTGGCCGTGGCGCCGGTCGCAAGCGTTCCGTTGGGCCACTTCAATGCATTTGTTCCGGCTCTGCAAACCACTCTTTGCGGCGCTGAATTGATTACCGCGCTGCTCTTCTTCAGCCAATATGTTCTGAGACCTCGGTACGCTCTCCTCGCTCTCGGGAGCGGTTACATCGTGAGTGGGCTGTTCGCATTCCTGCACTCGCTCAACTTTCCAGGCGCTTATGCGCCCGCGGGTCTATTCGGCGGACCGGACACTGGAGCGTGGTTCTATTGTTTCTGGCATATCGGATTTCCGCTCTCGGTCATCGCCTATGCAATCTTGAGAGATTGGGATGACGGTGAAGTCCACGATCGAGCACCTGGCAGAGCGATCGGCGCCGTCGTGGCGTCGACTCTGGCGGCAATAGCGGCAATTACATGGGCTGTGTCGGTCAGCACGTCGATTTTGCCGCCTCTGTATGCGGCCGATTTGCGGACCCAGACCCCGTTCACGAGCTACCTGACCGGCTCGATATTGTTGCTGAACGTCATCTCTCTCCTGCTCATGGTTCGGCGGGCACGCACGACCCTCGATTTGTGGTTGGCGGTTGCGCTGTTCACGGCGCTACCCGACCTCTTTCTTCCGACGGTCCTGCCGGCGCCCCGTTTCTCGGTCGCCTGGTATGTCGCTCGATGTTATGCGCTGATCACCAGCCTCACGGTCTTGTCGCTCTTGCTTGCAGAAATGATGGCGCTCTATCAGCGCCTTGCCTCTTCCGTTATTTTGACGAGTCGACAACGCCTGAACCGGATGATGAGCCTGGACGTCGCCACGAATGCGATCATTCATGAGATAAAGCAGCCGTTGACCGCGATCGTCTCAACCGGTGAGGCGGGCTCGCTTTGGCTTGCGCGACACCCGCCTCGTATTGCTGAGGCGCGAGAGGACTTTGAAACCGTCGTCGCAATGGCTCATCGCGTCAATGACGTGATAAACAGCATCCGCAGCCTGTTCCGAAATACAGTCCATCAGGCGCCGATTTCGATTGAAGATGTTGTCGAACAGGTCCTTCGGCTTGTTCAGCACGATTTGCAGACGAACCACGTGTCGGTGCAAAGACACTACGCGTCCGTTCGTTTTCGTGTAGCCGGAGACCATATGCAGCTTCAGCAGGTGGTCCTGAATTTGATCAAGAATGCAATTGATGCAATGCAGACGCAGGAGATCGCGACCAGACGGCTGCGGATAACGACACGCCACTCCGAGAATTCGGTCACTCTGCAGATTGACGACTCAGGCCCCGGTATTCCTGACGAAATTTGCAATCGGATATTCGATCCGTTTTTTACGACCAAGCCGAACGGCATGGGACTCGGGCTTTCGATCTGCCGCCAAATTATTGGCGCGCATGGCGGCCACCTCGTGCTCGCGAAGAGTGGCCACCTCGGCTCGTCATTTCAAATCGATTTGCCGATCGCCAAAATGGGGCCGGGGTAGTGGTCTAAAACCCCTCCAAAACCGCCGGGTCGCCGTTGCGGCCGCGGCGACAAAAACCCAAGCGAAACGCGCGAACATCGCGACACGGTAGCGCCGGTTAGGCAACAAACCGTAACGGCTCGCACAGACCGCCTGGGCGCCTTCTCGCAACTTGCGGCCGTCTTACCATCAATGGTGGTGGTGATGATGATAAGCGTAGTGCCGCGCATACCGATAGTGACGATAGTGGCCGTAATAATAGTGCCGGCGGTAGTACGGATAAGCGACGTAGGGGCCGCCGCCGTAGTAGTAGGGATCTTCGTAGTAGCCGTAGTAAGGACGACCATAATAATAACCGCCGTAGTACGGCGCCGCGCCCAGCAGCAACCCAGTTCCAAATCCCAGTCCGAAACCGCCCCAGCCCCAGCCGCCGTGGCCATGCCATCCACCGTGCCAGTGCTGTGCATTTGCCGCGCTCGGTAGCGCCAATGGCGAAGCGAGAAGCGCAACGGCCGCAGCGGCCGCCATGCATGATTTGCGGAGACTCGTACGCATGCCAACCTCCCCGGTCAGAAGTGCCTATGACTCGAAACGGCCAAGGCGCCTCTCTTGGCTCAGACTGGCGGCGTTAAAAGAAACGATAGTTTATGCCGACCAGCACATTGGTCGCGTTTGCCTTGACGTTGACGGGAACGCCCGTCACCGTTCCTGAGATCGTGCCGAAGTCCATGTAATTGCCTTCCAGAAATGCGGACCAGTGCGGCACGAACATCCATTCGACGCCGCCACCGACCGTCCAGCCAGTCCTGGAATTCGAGACCTGACCGGCGGCCGCACCGCTGAAGTCTGTACTCGTATGGGCCCACGCTGCGCCGCCCTGGAAGTAGGCCAGCCAGGCGGGCTGGAATGCGTAACCGACGCGACCGGTCAGCGTATCGAACCATTGATTGTTGAAGTTCACCACGGTGCCCGCGAGCGCGCCGCTTGCGATCGTCCCGCTTCTTTTGTTGCTGGTCCAATCAAGCTGGTCGCGGATGCCGATGACAAATCCGCCGCTAAATTGGTAATCGCAGCCAACCTGACCACCGGCGGCAAACCCTGAACCGTCCGGGGAAACTTCTCCGCCGGGGGCGCTTACACTGGCGTTGCCGAATAATCCGCCGACGTTGCCGCCGATGTAGCAGCCGGTCCAGGTGGTGACGGGAGCAGGAGCCAGCATTGGCGCCTTGTAGGCCGGCCTCTGCATGTCGGCCGCCATGGCGCTGGCCGAACCGAGAACTGCGATGGCGATCGCGCTTCCTAGGACGTACCGCATTTTTCACCCCTTTCGGTTGTCGCTCAGCTCGAGTCTCGGAGCCTTGCGGGGAACTACGGCAAAATAGTGTGTAATAGGAAAAGTTCCATAGCAACATCGCTTTTGCACGGAAAAGTGGCATTTAGGCCACAGGCCGGTCCGCGACTGCAAAGTCATTTCCTCCCCGTATAGGCGCAGTACCAGTAGATCCCCCTCGAGAGATTGAGTTCCGACATTGCGCCTCCGACCAACTGCCTGTTCGCAGCTGCCTTGCACTGCTCCAGGTTGCGGAATTGTCCGATGGTTTGCGATGTGACGCCTACCGGCGTGATGGCGCCGGTCGCCGGCGAGAGCACCGCAATGACGATGATGAGCGTGTACATTGCCGAGGTCCTTGGACCGGCGGAACGATAGGGCCTGGACACTGCGCATATGTTAGAAGAGCCTCGCGCGCGGCCGGTAGTGTACCAACGGGCAACCTCGCGCCGGCGCGACCGCTCGAATCAACGAGGTTTGCCCTTGGGTTACGGTCGAGCGGCCACCGGCTTCGTTTGCCGGTCGAGGCCCGCCTTGCGCCAAAAGCAACGGCTGTCAGGAATGGGGTCTGCGGGTATTTCCGTGGCCGCTAGTCGCGGCGCGTCAGCACGCCGTCGCGCGGCGGCTGCTCATCGTTTTGCGCCGGCGCCGGTTCCGCGTCGTCCTTGCTCTCTTGCGTGCGGCAGGCGGGGAACGGCGTATCGGGCAGCAGCCGCTGCCAGAGGCGTTTCTCGTCGGCGCCGGGTTTGCAGGGACGCGTGGCCATGCGGCCAATATGGTCTTGAGCCGCGCGCTGTGCCAGTGGGCAACGATTCAAACGGGGCCCATTACGACCGCAGGTCCGCATGCCGCGACCGCACATAGATCACGACCGCGGCATAGAGCAGCAGCACGGAAGGAAATACCCACATCCAATTCTGAATGGACAGGCCGAACAATGAGCAGTCGCTGAGAAGCCAAAGCACCACGGCGCCGATCGATCCGAGTGTGAAGAACCGGCGTCATCTTATGCTTTGTTGCCGCTCGGGCTCCGTAAATTGCGGATAAAATGCGCCGGATTGCGCGGAAATGCCGCGTCCACACGCACCGGTATAGTTAGCGAATACGAACGGAAACCCTCGTATTTAGAGGATCAGTTTCACCGCCGGCTAAAACTGCAGGCGTATGAAAGAGACAAGCGGTTAACCGTCCGACCTCACACCGACGAGGATGCGCAAAGACGCGCGCGCGTACCGGTCACGACGGAGGATGTCATGGAGGAGAGACGCCAAGCCCAGCGCCACAGGACGCTGAAGGCCGGCACGATCAGTTTCAACCGCGCCGGCGGCGTCGACTGCCGCGTGCGCAATCTGTCGCCTTCCGGCGCGTGCCTCGAAGTGGCGAGCCAGATCGGCATTCCCGACGAGTTCGTCCTGGTGGTCGAGGTCGATCACATGAAGGCGCCGTGCCACGTCGTCTGGCGCACCGCGACGCGCCTCGGCGTGGCGTTCAACGGCTGAGGCCGGGCGCCCTCCGGCGCAAGGCAACGCCGGCAAAGCGGACTCGCGCCCGCCCGGGCGCGGTGGCGTCATCTAAGCACTTGAATTTCATCTTGTTTATGCTCGCCCCCCAAGGGCCCTGCGGCTGTGGCGCAGTTGTCACAGCGCGCCGAAATTTGCGCAAAGTGCCTGTTCTGCGCCGCTTTTCGGGCATCGGGCAATTGTCCGCCGCCGACTCCAAGGGCACGATGCCGGACGAACGTGCGCCCCGGGGACAACGGCGCACGCATAATAGGGGGCTGGCGATGACGTTCCGTGGATTGAAGGTTGCGCTGTTGGCATGCGCGGGTGTCGGCGCGGTGATCGCGACGACGGGTGGCGCAAATGCCGGCGGGTTCGCCATTCGGGAGCAGAGCGCTTACGGGCAGGGATCGTCTTTCGCCGGCATCGCGGCGGGCGGATCGCTGTCGTCGATGTTCTGGAATCCGGCGACCATGACGCAGTTCGGCGGCATCCAGAGCGAGGCCGTCGTTTCGGTCATCCTTCCGTATTCTGCGAATACGCCGACCGGAGGCACCCTCTTTGGCGTTTTTGGCGGAACCGGCAACATTGCCGAGGACGCGGTCGTCCCGTCGAGCTATTTCTCCTACCAGATCAATCCAGCCCTCTGGGTCGGCCTTTCGGTCAACGCCCCGTACGGCTTGTCGGTCAAATTCCCAGACCAATGGGCTGGCCGCGACTACGGCTCTGGCGAAAGCCACCTGAGAACCTACAACGCGACCCCGAGCCTCGCTTATCGCGTCAATGACTGGATCAGCATCGGCGCCGGTGTGCAGATTCAATACGGCGACGCCGCTTTGTCGAGGGGCTTCACCGGTGGCGGCCTGGCCGAGGTCGCGAGCATCTCGGGACATGGCTGGGGCTATGGCTTCACGGCCGGCGCGACGCTGACGCCGACGCCGACCACCACCATCGGCATCGGCTATCGTTCGGCGGTCAATCAGAAGATCGATGGAAATTTCCAGGCCGGTGGCGGAGCCCTCACTCTGGCGTCAACGGCCAGCACGACGATCAATATGCCTGACACGGTCTCCGTCGGCATCCGCCAGCGCCTCGATCCGCAATGGACGCTGCTCGGCACTGTCGAATGGACAAACTGGAGCCGGATTGGCACCTCGACCGTGTCAGGCCCGCCGGTGCCGCCGCTGCCGGCAGGGGCTCTCAATCTGCCATTCCAGTACAAAGACGGCTGGTTCTTCTCGGCCGGCGCCGAATACATGTGGAACGAACGGCTCACCTTGCGCGCCGGCGCGGGCTACGAGAAATCGCCGATCACGGACGATGTGCGCATCCCGATTCTGCCGGACAATGATCGGTACTGGCTGTCGGCTGGCGGCACTTACAAACTGACGCCGAAAATTTCGTTCGATCTGGCTTATTCGCATATCTTCGTGAAGAGCACGCCGATCGACATCTCGGCGACGTCCGGCAATCCGTGGTTCCTCACATCCGGCGTGACCTATACCGGCACGATCGCCTCGCACATCGACATCGTCTCGGTCGGCCTGAAATATCGCTTCGACGATCCGGCGCCGGAACCGAAGAAGGGCTACTTCAAGGCCAAATAAGCGCAGCAGCGCAAGACACAAAAAGGCCGGCGGCGACGCCGGCCTTTTTCGTTGTCAGAACGCGCCGTTGAACACGCCGCCGTCGATCAGCAAATTCTGCCCGGTGATGTAGCCGGCATGCGCCGAGCACAGGAAGGCGCAAGCCGCGCCGAACTCGTCCGGCTGGCCGAAGCGCCGCGCCGGCACGCTCGCCATGCGCGCCTTCGCCGCATCCTCCTCGGTGATGCCTTGCTTTTGCGCATTCGTTTTCAGGTTCGAGCGCAGCCGGTCGGTGTCGAACGAGCCGGGCAGGATGTTGTTGATGGTGATGCCGTTCGGCGCGACCGAGCGGGCGACGCCGGCGAGGAACGCGGTCAGCCCGGCGCGCGCGCCCGACGACAGATCGAGGCCGGCGAGCGGCATTTTCACCGAGCCCGAGGTGATGTTGACGATGCGGCCGAATTTGCGCTCGCTCATCGGGCCGATCACCTTCTGGATGAGTTCGATGGCGACGACCATGTTGGCGACGACGCCGTCGATCATCGCCTGCCGCGTCAGCTCGCGGAAATCCTTGAACGGCGGGCCGGCATTGTTGTTGATCAGGATGTCGGGCGCGGGGCAGGCGGCGAATAGCGCCTTCTGCCCGTCCGCCGAGGCGACGTCTGCCACGACCGGGGTCACCTTGGCGCCGGTCGCCTTGGCGATCTCGGCGGCGGTGGCTCCCGTCCGCTGCGCATCGCGGCCGTTGACTACGACCTCGCAGCCGGCTTCGGCGAGCCGGAACGCGCAGGCCTTGCCGAGCCCGCGGCTCGACGCGCAGACGATGGCCTTGCGGCCGGCAATTCCGAGATCCATGGCGTTTCCTCTTTTCGCAACAATTTCATGACGGGAGTGTCGGTGTAGAGCGGGTCAAGCGTCAAGCCTGTCGCCTCACTGTCGCACGCGCTTGCTAACCGGCTGCGGATGACGTCGCAACGATTCGCGGGGGACCCATGCTGCGCGATCCGGACAAGCAGGTGATGGAAAAAGCCTATGCACGCTGGGCGCCGGTCTACGACGTCTTGTGCGGACCGGTATTTCTCAACGGCCGGCGTGCCGCGGCGCAGGCCGCGCGCGAGGCGGGCGGCCGCATCCTCGAAATCGGGGTCGGCACCGGGCTGTCGTTCGACGACTACGACGCCACGACCGAAATCACCGGCATCGACATTTCCGAGCCGATGATCGCGCGCGCTCGCATCCGCGCGGCGAGCGGGCGCTACCCGTTCGTCAAGGGCCTCGCCGTGATGGACGCGCACAATCTGCGCTACGACGACGCCAGCTTTGACTGCGTGGTCGGTCAGTTCGTCATCACGCTGGTCGCCGACCCCGAGCGCGTGCTGTCGGAATGCGCGCGCGTGGTCAAACCGGGCGGGCAGATCATCCTGGTCAATCATCTCTATTCGGAGCGCGGGCTTGCCGCGGCGATCGAGCGTCTCCTGGCGCAGAAGGCGCGCGCGCTGGGCCTGCGGCCGGAGTTTCCCTTCGCGCGGCTCGCCGCCTGGGCGCAAAGTCACGGCGGCGCCGAGTTGATCGAACGGCGCAAGGTCAAGCCGTTCGGCGTCTATACGCTGGTGCGGTTTCGCCGCAGCGAAACGCAAAGCGTCGCCGCTTAATCCCCATCGAATGGTTAACGCCGCTGTCACAAAAGTGAGGCACGAAGCTGCTATGCGTTCTCCCATGAGTAACGGCAGAAAGCTCGCCGCATCGTGACGGACACGCGACGGTTTCGCGCGCTATTCATCTCCGACGTGCACCTCGGCACGCGCGGCTGCCAGGCCGAAAAACTTCTCCACTTTCTGCGCCATCACGAAGCCGACACCATCTATCTCGTCGGCGACATCGTCGACGGCTGGGCGCTGCGCTCGTCCTGGTACTGGCCGCAGGCCCATAACGACGTGGTGCAAAAGCTGCTGCGCAAGGGCCGCAAAGGCTCGCGCGTCGTCTACATCCCCGGCAACCACGACGAATTCTTGCGCGGCTATTACGGCACCCACTTCGGCGGCATCGAGGTGATCGAGAACACCGTCCACGAAGGCGCCGACGGCCGCCGCTATTTGGTCGTGCACGGCGACATCTTCGATCTGGTCGTGACACAGGCGCGCTGGCTGGCGCTGCTCGGCGACAAGGCCTACGAATTCGCGCTCGCCGCCAACCGCGTTTTCAACGGACTGCGCCGCGTGTTCGGCGCGCCGTATTGGTCGCTGTCGAAGTGGGCCAAGCACAAGGTGAAGAACGCAGTGAACTATATCGGCGCCTTCGAGAAGGCGCTGGCGACCGAAGCGAAGCACCATCACGTCGACGGCGTCATCTGCGGTCATATCCACACCGCGGCGATGCACGACGATTTCGGCCTGCGCTACATCAATTGCGGCGACTGGGTGGAAAGCTGCACCGCGGTGGTCGAGCATCGCGACGGCCGCTTCGAGATCGTCGACTGGAGCCGCGCCGGGCCCGACCTCGAACCGGCGCCGGCCGACGAGGCCGCCGACGGCGTGCAGGCAGCGGCGTGAGCTCAATTGTCCGCTCGTCCCCGCGAAAGCGGGGACCCAGAGCGGCAGGCACCGTGAGTCATTGGCCCCTGGGTTCCCGCTTGCGCGGGGACGAACGGAAGAAATTATGAAAATCCTGATCGTCACCGACGCCTGGCATCCGCAGGTCAATGGCGTGGTGCGCACGCTCGGGCACCTCGTGCGCGAAGCAGGCAGTCTCGGCGTCGATATCGAATTCGTGACGCCGGCGGAATTCCGCACACTGCCGCTACCGAGCTATCCGGAGGTGCGGCTGGCGTTTCCGCCGCGCAGAGCGGTCGAGCGGCGGCTCGACGAGGTCAAGCCCGACGCGGTCCATGTCGCCACCGAAGGCCCGCTTGGTCATGCCATGCGGCGCATCTGCATGCGGCGCGGTATCCCCTTCACGACGAGCTTTCACACCCGCTTTCCCGACTATATCGCCAGCCGGCTCAAGCCGCTGCCGCAACGCTGGACCAGCGGAGCCGCCTGGGCCTGGCTCAAGCGTTTCCATGCGCCGGGCGCGGCGATCCTCGCGGCGACGCCGACCTTGCAGCGCGAACTGCAAGGCCGCGGCTTCCACGACGTGAAACTGTGGCCGCGCGGCGTCGACGCCGAACTGTTCCGGCCGCGCGGCGGCGGCGCGCTCGGTCTGCCGCGGCCGATCTTCCTCACCGTCGGTCGCGTTGCGGTGGAAAAGAACGTCGAAGCTTTTCTTGCGCTCGATCTGCCCGGCACCAAGCTCGTGGTCGGCGACGGCCCGGCACGCGCGCAGCTCGAGCAGGATTACCCCAAGGCGGTCTTTCTCGGCGCGCGACAAGGCGAGGCGCTCGCCGAAATTTATGCGGCGGCCGATGTCTTCGTCTTCCCGAGCCTCACCGACACCTTCGGCCTGGTACTGCTCGAAGCGCTGGCGAGTGGCGTGCCCGTCGCGGCCTTTCCTGCCGCCGCGCCGCGCGACGTCATTGGCGACGCCCCGGTCGGCGCGCTCGACAACGACCTTGCGCGTGCCTGTCTCGCCGCGCTCGAGTGTTCGCGCGAGGATTGCCGCGAATACGCGCTGAGTATGAATTGGGAGGCGAGCGCCCGCATCTTTCTCGAACACGTTGCCAATGCCACCAACAACCCGGTGCCGGAGCCGCTGAAGCGGCGCCGGCTGCCGCGGCTGCCGCGCTTCCACCGGCAAAGGAAAAGCGCGGCCTAGAGCGTGTCCTCGATCACGAAAAAAGAGGCCGCCCCGTCGGGACGGCCTCTCGTGAACGCCAAGCGCTAGGGATTAATTACCACGCGGTCCAGCGGTCGCCGCTCCAGTAGCCGCGGCCCTCATGCTCGCGAAATCTGATGTGCGGACCCGCTTTCCAGCCATCGTCGTGAATAACCACGCGCGCGGACGGCGGATATTCGTACCGTTCATGGGTATGCCAGCAGACGTCACCGCTGCAGACCACGGCCGCCGACGCACTCAGCGCCGACAACGACAAGGCGGCAGCGCCGATTCCCACACTGAGCATTATCTTGTTTAACGACGTCATGTTCTCCTCCTATCGCCCCGCCGATTGGAGGTAACGCGCGTCCTGTGCGGGAAGTTTCAAATGGAACCGCCGAAGCGCGGCGGCCCCTTAGGCTCCCGCGGCTCCGGTGGCAAATGAAGGGCACAATCGGAAGGTGCGCGACGACGCCGTTGCGCGCTGCCTTGCTGCGCCACGCCTTCCAGCGCGTAGATGCGGAACTTGGCGTATTTGTCGCGATCTTTCTCGATAACCGCGCTGCATCCGTCCGCCGCCTAGTCGGCGACTCCCGCCTTGTGCAATCCGGCAATGATGTGGTCGAGGGCCTTGGGAGATCGCGTCCGATTGTGCGGCCACGACCGGAAGTCCGACACCGTAAAATGCAACCGTCTTTTCACGAGCCGGTCGATGGGAGCCGCTGCCTCATCCGGCCGGTCGAGCTGGCCGAGCGCCGCGGTCAGATGAACCGCGGGCCACGCCGAATCCGCCGTCGGATGCCGCATGGCGCTGCGCGCGCAGGCGACGGCCTCCTCATACCTGCCGAGTTGGTAGAGCGTCCCGGATTTCAGCGTCAGGTAGGACCAGGTGGCGGGATCTCGCGGGCTCAGCCGCAACGCCAGGTCAAATTCTTTCAGAGCTTCTTGCGGGCGGTCCGCCCGGAACAGCGCGTATCCGAAGCTCCAGCGCGCGAATGAAGAATTCGGATTGAGTTCGATCGCCATCTGATGTTCCGCGATGGAATCGCCGAGCTGGTTGTGTTGCATGAATGCCAGGCCAAGCGCCGTCCGCGCCAAGGGATCGCGCTGGTCGAGCGTCGCGGCCATGCGAGCTTCGGCGAGCAAGTCATCGAACACCGCATCGGAAATGGCGGCAGTGCCGCGCACGATCAGAAAGAAACAGACCAGCGCCAGACCTGCATGCGCGGCGGCGAAGGACGAGTCCAGCGCGATGGACTGCGTGAACAGGGCCCGCGCCGCGTGAAAGCCGTCTGGGTTGTGACGCAGGAAATGCCACATGCCATGCTGATAGAGATCCCAGGCGCCGAAATGTTCGGGTGGCTTGCGCCGAGCTCGCTCGCGCTCGGCTTCGCTGATCTCCGGCTCCAGCCTGGCGACGATTGAATCCGTGATTTCGTCCTGGACGTTGAATATATTTTCAATCGGCCGGTCGTATCGCTCACCCCAGATGTGCTGGCCGGTTTCAACATCGATCAGCTTTCCGGTGACACGAATGCGCTGGTCCGCCGCACGCACGCTGCCTTCGAGCACGTAGCGGACGCCGAGCTCCCTGGCGATCTGGTCGAGACCGGTGGTTTTTCCCTTGTACGTGAAAGTCGAATGACTCGCGATCACGAACAGCCAGCGCAGACGCGAGAGTCCGTTGATGATGTCGTCGGTGATCCCGTCCGCGAGGTATTCCCGCTGCGGGTCGCCGCTCATGTTCTGAAACGGCAGGACCGCGATGGAGGGCTTGTCGGGGAGGGTGGGGGCTGCTTCGACGCCGGAGCCGACCGATGCGTTATTTGGTTCCGTTTGAACCGCCGGTCCGACAAACCGATAGCCATGGCGCGGCAGGGTCTGAATCCACCGCTCGCCGCCGGCCTCGCCACCAAGGGTACGCCGCAGGGCGGCAATCTGAACCGTCAGGTTGCTGTCTTCGACCGCAAGGCCGGGCCACGCCGCCTCGATCAGTGCGCTCTTCGACACCGGTAAGCCGGCCTGTGCGAGCAGAACGCGCAATACGGCGACGGCGCGGCGTCCCAGCGCGACCGGATCGGCACCTCGGAACAGGATTTCCTCTTCCGAATCGAGGCGAAATGGACCGAACACATAGACCGGCTTCATCGCTGGCCTTGACCCTTCTCGGTAATTTTCTAACTTTTTCGGAACTCCTTTGCGACATCCGGCCAATCTATGCTCAGGCTGTCAACTGCTGGGGCAGGCTGGGAGGAACTCACGTGACACGTATCAGCCGTCGGACCGTGCTGGCGGGCCTTGCGGCATTCGGGCTGCCGATGTCCGCCAAAGCGGCCTGGCCGGAGAGGCCAATCGTCCTGATTCATGGATTTGGGCCGGGCGGCGGCGTCGACGTGACGGCGCGTATCCTCGCGACGGGCCTGTCGAAACGTCTGGGCCAGCCGGTCGTCGTCGAATCGAAACCCGGCGCGGCCACGACCATCGCCGCTGGTCAATTGGCCCGTGCCGCGCCGGACGGCTACACGCTCGCTTTGTTCGCCAGCACCTATGGCGCGGCGGCGGCCATGTACCGGAAACTGGCCTTCAGGCCGGTCGATGATTTTTCGACGATCAGCATGGTTGCCGAATATCCCTACGTATTCGCGATCAATGCCGAAAATCCGGTCCAAAGTTTTTCCGATCTTCTGAAAGTCGCGCGCTCGTCATCCAAGCCGTTGCTTTTCGGGACGCCGGGGCTTGGGTCGGCGCAGCATTTGCTCGTCGAACAGCTCGGGCAAATGACCAAAATAAAATTCCAGCACGTTCCGTTTCGCGGCGGTGCACAGGCGCTCAATGAGCTGCTGGCCAAACGCATCGACTTCATGGTCGATCCGCCGACCATTCTGGTGCAGCAGGCCAACAGCGGCAAGGTGCGTATCCTTGCGGTGACCTCGGCAAAGCGTTTTTCTGGCTTACCGAACACGCCGACAGTCGCGGAGACGGGCGTGCCGGGTTTCGACGTGCCGGGCTGGGTCGGACTGGTGGCGCCTGCCGGATTGCCGGAGCCGGTCGTGACAAAGCTGGCGTCGGCTGTTGCCGCCGTTCTTGCCGAACCGGAAGTGGTCGAACGCTTCCGTGCGCTGAGCGACGACCCAACCCCGTCGAGCCCCGGCCAATTGAAGGCTCGCATTGCCTCCGATATCTCCAGATGGACCTCGGTGATCGACCTCGCAAAAATCGCGCGCGTTTAGCTCCCGGAACCTCGAATTCACGCCCTGACTCGCTCAGCGTCTTGCCCTGAGACGCGCGGCGGCGTTAGCCTCGTCCTATGGGCGCGATCGACACCGCACTGCATCCGTCCGCCGCCGATATCGAGGCCGCCGCCAAGCGGCTTTATGGCGTCGCGGTGCGTACGCCGCTGATCAACGCGCCGGTGCTCGACGAGCGCCTCGGCGCGCGGGTGTTCCTCAAGGCGGAAACCTTGCAGCGCACCGGCTCGTTCAAGTTCCGCGGCGCCTACAACAAGATTTCGTCCATCGCTCCGGAGCGGCATGCCGCCGGCGTCGTCGCCTATTCCTCCGGCAATCACGCGCAGGGCGTGGCGGCGGCGGCCCGCCTGCTCGGCATGCCGGCAACGATTGTGATGCCTGCCGACGCGCCGCGCCTCAAACGCGAGCGCACCGCCGCGCTCGGCGCC
>DASUGZ010000090.1:0-2917 GCA_036273755.1 Pseudolabrys sp. | reverse complement strand
GAGCTTGTCCTTGAGCGCCGGCGCCAAGACGCGCGGGCAGTCGAGGAAGAAGCCGCCGCCGTCGTCAGGCTCCGCCTCGGCGACGATGAAATCGACGACGATCTTGCCTTGGGGCGTCAGCAGCGCGGCAAAGCGCGCGTGGCCGGGGGCGACCTTGGCCATGTCGTTGCTGACAAGCCCATTGAGGAATTTGCGGGCGTCGTCGCCGGCCACCTTGATGACGCCGCGGTCCAGGAGCAGGGCTGCTTTCATGTTAGTCTCTTGCCAGAACTCGCGCCGGAACGTAAGCGCTGTGGCGTAAGGCTCAAGCCCGATCGGCATGCATGGCTGACACCTACGACCTGATCCTCAAGGGCGGCACCGTCGTCAACCATGACGGCGAGGGCCCGCGCGATCTCGGTATCCGCGCCGGCAGGTTCGCGGCGATCGGCGACCTGTCGCGGGCCTCAGCCGGCGAGATCGTCGACTGCAAGGGCCTGCACCTCCTGCCCGGGGTGATCGACAGCCATGTCCATTTCCGCGAGCCGGGCCTCACCCACAAGGAGGACCTTGAAACCGGCTCGCGTGGCGCCGTGCTCGGCGGCGTCACCGCCGTGTTCGAAATGCCCAATACCGACCCGGCGACGACCACGGCGGAGGCGGTCGCCGACAAGGTCAAGCGCGGCCACCACCGCATGCACTGCGACTTCGCCTTCTATGTCGGCGCCACCCGCGAGAACACCAAGGACCTCGGCGAATTGGAAATGCTGCCTGGCGTTTGCGCGGTCAAGGTGTTCATGGGCTCGTCCACCGGCTCGCTGCTGATCGAGGATGATGCCGGCGTGCGCGCGGTGCTCAAAGCGATCCGCCGCCGCGCCGCGTTCCATTCCGAGGACGAATATCGCCTGCGCGAACGCATGAACCTGCGCGTCGAAGGCGACCCGCGCTCGCATCCGGTCTGGCGTGACGCGCAGGCCGCGCTACTGTGCACACAACGGCTGATCGCGCTGGCCCACGAAACCGGCAAACGCGTGCACGTGCTTCACGTGACAACCAAGGACGAGGCCGAATTCCTCGCCGGCCACAAAGACGTCGCAACCGCCGAGGCAACGCCCGCGCATCTGACGTTGGAAGCGCCGGGCTGTTACGAGAAGCTCGGCACACTGGCCCAGCTCAATCCGCCGATCCGCGACGCCGGCCACCGCGTCGGCCTCTGGCACGGTTTGGCGCAAGGCGTCATCGACAGCGTCGGCTCCGACCACTCGCCGCACACCCGCGAGGAGAAGGCGCACCCATATCCAAAGACCCATTCCGGCATGACCGGCGTGCAGACGCTGGTCCCGATCATGCTTGATCACGTCAATGCCCGCCGCTTGTCGCTGCCGCGCTTGGTCGATCTGACCAGCGCCGGGCCGGCGCGTATCTTCGGCATCGCCGCCAAGGGCCGCATCGCCGTCGGCTACGATGCCGACGTGACCGTGGTCGATCTTAAGCGGCGCGAGACCATCACCGACAAATGGATCGCCTCCCGCGCCGGCTGGTCGCCCTACAACGGGATGACGGTGACCGGCTGGCCGGTTGGAACCTTGGTGCGTGGTCACAAGGCGATGTGGGAGGGCGAAGTCACCGCGCCGGCGCACGGCGAGCGCGTGCGTTTCCTTGAAACCCTGGCCGGCTAGAAGTTTTCCGGTGCGCAACCGAAAAAACCGGCTTCAGCGCGCCGCAGTCACGTGACGACGGCCTACTGCCGGCGCAGTTCGAGTGAGAACTCGCCGTTGCGAATGCGGGCGCTCAAGCCCTCGGCAAATTTGGCGGCGGCGTCCTCGCCATAGGTGGTGACGAATTCGGCAAAAGCCGTGAATAGGCAGGTCTGCGCCAGGCAATCGCCTTCGATGCCGTCGAGGCGCGCCTCCGCCCAGGCTTCCTGTAAATAGCCCAAGGCGGCGCGTTTTTGCTCGTGGTCGGTCAGCGGCTCGCGCGGCCCAGTCCCTCGTTCGATCGATGTCATGGCAACCTTCGTCCCCCGGCCGTTTCAGCCTGCCCAAATCGTTAATTCCGAGGCGAACGTTAGCACGCGGGCGCGCACGACCAAGCCCGCAGATCGGGGAAAGGTTAATTGCGCAGTTCTAATTGCCATAGCGGGCGGTGATATCGCGGGCGATCTTGGCGCCTTCGTCGAGGTAACGGCGAATGGCGAGGTCGGCGGCCGGTGTGCAGGTGCGATAAGTCTGCTGGAATCCGCGGTAACCGCGATTGAAGCTAGCCACGATCTTGCGCCGCCGGTCGCCCTCGGGCGCCTCGGCGTCGATCAGCGCCTGCAATTCATTGCGCCATTTCTGCCCTTCGTTCGCCCCGCATACCGCGCGCAGGTAGTGCAGCGAACCCATGATTTCGGCGAGCCGGGCCAGGTCGCTATCGAACGGCGCCGGCTGTGTCTGCGCCGGCACCTGGGCCTGCGCAGGCAGCGCAAGGCAGAGCAGCAGCGACACGGCAGTCACAAGCGTTTTCATGCGGTTGGCCCGGGCGACCGAGATGATATGCCCGCGCAGCCGGGCAATCGCAAGGCAGGCGGTCAGGCGGGTGCGGCAAGCCGCGCGGATGCCGCGGCGACGATTTCAGCGAGACCCTCGGTGGTGGAGAGGCCGACGAGTTCGGCCGGATCGAGCCAGCGCGCGTCATCGAGTTCCTCGTTGAGCACCGGTTCGCCGGCGAGCCAGCGCGCGGCAAAGCAGAGGATGACGAAATGGCGTTCAACGCCGCTTTGCGCGTCGCGCACGATGGCTTCGCGGTAGCCGGCGAGCCCGACCGGCTCGATT
Organism: Pseudolabrys sp.; assembly: GCA_036273755.1. GTDB lineage: Bacteria > Pseudomonadota > Alphaproteobacteria > Rhizobiales > Xanthobacteraceae > Pseudolabrys. The sequence continues at coordinate 122 of DASUGZ010000090.1, read as the reverse complement.
TCGAGCGCCGTTTCTTCGCGCACTTCGCGCGCGACTGCTTCGATCAACGTTTCGCCGGTTTCGACGCCGCCGCCGGGCAGCGTGTAGACGCCGAGCGCCGGCTTGCGCGCGCGGCGCACGAT
>DASUGZ010000089.1:0-29074 GCA_036273755.1 Pseudolabrys sp. | reverse complement strand
CCGGTATGGCGGACCGTGCCGAGGGTCAGTTCGGCGGCGGGCTTCGCCCCCAGCCACCACGGCGGCACCCGCGGCGCCAAGACGCCCATGGCGCGGACGCGCGCATGACCGGCCTCTGCCAACGGCAGCAGCAGCATTTCCAGTTCGGCTGTGGCGCCGTCCGTGGTCCGCGCCGTCGCGCCCGCGACCGCGCCGGCCGCTTCATCGGTGACGCTGGTGAGCAGTTCGTCGATCGACGCGCGGCTCTCCGTGCTCCACAGGCCGGAAAACGTCTCGCCTTTGAGTTCGCGATCGAACAGCGCACAAACGCGCGTGCCGGCAAGGCGCAGCCGCAATTCGCCGGCAAAATCCGCCGCCAGGATAAAGGTGTCGCCGAGCGCGTGGCGGATCTCCGCCGGATCGATATCCGCGCGCGCAGGCGCACTCCGGGTGCCGCGTTTCCTGGTCCAGTATTCGAACACGGCCCGTGTCGATTGATGTTTCATGGACGCCACCTGTTCCGCCACGGGACCGTGCCGGCGCGTCGGTGTCCCCGGCTGGGACACCTGCGCCGGCGATTTGCCGCGGCGTTGTCGGTGGAGCAGGCGGCGTGCCGTCGGCGGATGAACGGGCGGGACGACGCGCGTTAGCGTTAAAACGGCAATCGCGTTGCCGTTGCGAAGGGCGCTGCTAGGGTCGCTTTCGAACCATCCACACGGCATATCTCGGAGGGCGCAAGCCCTCCTTTTTCTTGATCGGTGCGCTTGCGGTCGGGTGGCTTGGCGGCGTAACTCACATGTTTCGCCCAGCCCCCGGACCCTCGTGAAGCGCGAACCTCTTTTCAACATTCCGCCTGTCGTTTTGGCGCTGTTGGCGGCGTTGGCGCTGGTGCACGCGGTGCGCAACTACGTCCTCACCGAGCAACAGGACGTGGAGCTTCTGTACACTTTCGCCTTCATCCCGGCGCGCTACGACACGTCGGCCGTCCTCGGCAATGTCCTGCCGGGCGGCTTCGGCGCCGAGGTGTGGACTTTCGTTACTTATGCCTTCATCCACGCCGACTGGACGCATTACGGCGTCAATGCGTTGTGGCTTCTGCCATTCGGCAGTGCGGTGGCGCGGCGGTTCGGTCCGTTGCGGTTCCTGCTCTTCATGGCGGTGACGGCGGCGGCAGGGGCGGCGCTGCATCTGGCGACGCATGCCGGCGAGGACGTGCCTGTCATTGGCGCTTCGGCGGCGATCTCCGGCGCCATGGCAGCGGCGATGCGCTTTGCCTTTCAGCGCGGCGGGCCGCTGAGCTTCAACCGTAGCGGTGAGGAAAAGGACTATCGCGTGCCGGCAATTCCGCTGATCGCTGTACTGCGCGATCCGCGCGTGGTTGCCTTTGTCGTGGTGTGGTTCGGCATCAACATTCTATTCGGGACCAACTCATTGCCGCTGCCGGGTGTCGGCACCGGCCAGGTCGTCGCATGGCAGGCACATATCGGCGGCTTTCTCGCCGGACTCGTATTATTTTCCTGGTTCGATCCGCCCTCGGAGCCGCAGGCCGAGAATATTGCACCACCGCTATAACCCAGGCAGCAGCCCGACATTCAGCCATGTGACCGCCGCTGAGCGGGGTGTCGCGAATACCGTTGACGGAACCGACCCTGCGGCACGATCGTTGGGCAAAACCCGGACTTACGCGCGGGTGCCACATCCGCAAGCCGGACCGAGGAGGCTGCCATGAACGTCAAGGCAATTCTGGCCGCCAAGTCACGCAACTTGGGCGGCGACGTTATCAGTATCGATCTGTCGGCGGATTTGACGGTGGCGGCGCGCCTGCTCGGCGCGCACCGGATCGGCGCCGTGGTGATCCGCGGCGCGGGCGGACGGCTCGCGGGCATCTTGTCCGAACGCGATATTGTTCGCGCGATTTCCGAGCACGGTGCAGAGGCGCTGGCGCTGCCGGTCCGCCAAGTGATGACACGCAACGTCACCACGTGCGTCGAAAGCGACACCATCGCCAGCGTCATGGAACGGATGACGGATGGAAAATTCCGCCACATGCCGGTACTCAGAAACGGCGAACTGATCGGTTTGGTGTCGATCGGCGACGTCGTCAAGCACCGGGTCGGCGAGATCGAACAGGAATCCGAAGCCTTGCGCGACTACATCCGCACCGCCTAAGTCTCGGCTATTTCGCCACGGCATTGCCGTCGTACGGCTGCGACAGCGCGGCGATCGCCTCGCTCACCTGGTCCATCGCCTTGTCGGCTGCTTCGGCGCCAATGGTGATCGCGTCGGCGCCGCGATGGAAATCGAACCAGCCGACGCCGCCGAGGCGCGGGCTGATCAGCACGTCGGGCGGGTCGCCGGCGAGCCGCGCGCGCGTTATGCGGTCCTGCATGACGTTGAACGCTTCCACCATCACCGTCGGAATGCCGGGCCGTCCGCGCCGCCCGAGGAATTGGCGGCGTAAGGAGCGCTCGCCGCCAAACAGCCCACGCAGGCCGCTCGGTTTGACGTCTTCCTTGACGGTGTCGTCGCCCTCGTCGGGGCCATGGTCGGAGATAATAGTGCCGCGCCCGAACAGGTCGGAATTGAGATTGACCGCGATTACCAGCCGGGCGCCGAGGGCGCGCGCCGCCGACACCGGCACCGGGTTGACCAGCGCGCCATCGACCAGCCACCGCCCGCCGATCAGAACCGGCGGGAAAATCCCCGGCAGTGCGTAGGACGCGCGCAGCGCCTCGGCCAGCCGCCCGCGGGTGAGCCAGATTTCGTGGCCGGTATTGAATTCGGTGGCGATGGCGGCAAAGCGTATCGGCAGATCGTCGATACGGCTGTCGGCAAGCCCGGCTTCCAGTTGGCTCGCCAGATGGCCGCCGCGGATGAGGCCTGATCCTGAAAGGCTGATGTCGAGATAGCTGAGGATGCTGCGCACGTTGAGGCCGCGCGCCCACTCCTCGAGGCCGTCAAGTTGGCGGGCGGCGTAGCAGCCGCCGACCACGGCGCCGATCGAGGTGCCGACGATGACGTCGGGCACGATGCCTGCCGCTTCCAGTCGGCGCATCACGCCGATATGGGCAAAGCCGCGCGCCGCGCCGCCGCCGAGCGCAAGCCCAATGGTCGGACGCGTGGCGGTCGGCCGCACCGGCTCCGTTGTTGCCTCGGCCGAGCGGTCGCTATTGCGCACGCGAGCGAATAAGCCTTCGAACACCAAACTAAACTCCCGTCCCGATCGTCGAATAGAGCCGCCACCAGCAGCCGGTTCACCGCGGTAGGGTGAAAACTGCTGGCGGAATCTTATGACCGAAACGTGACGTCAGCGTGCCCCGCAGATCCACAAAGGATAAATGCGGCAGGGCGGGATTAGTTCAACGGCCGCTGCATCGCAAACACGCGCTCCACCACGGCATATTCGTCATAGCCGCAGCGGGCGATCGGCCTCATGGCCGCGGTGTCGAGCTTGCCGTCGACGATAAAGCGGTCGTCGATATGCACGCCGACGACATGGCCGAACACCACGTGACAGTTGGCCGGCGTGCCTTCGACGTCGTCGATCGAGACGATTTTGACGAGCTTGCATTCGAGGACACAAGCTGCGGCCTTTACCCGAGGCGGCTTGACGATGCGAGACGGCGCAGGCTCGAGGCCGGCGCGGATCATCTCGTTGACGCCGCGCGGCAGCGGCGCCGCCGTTGCGTTCATCGCCTCGCGCAAATCCCAGGTCGCGAGATTGCAGACGAATTCGCCGGTCTGCTCGATAAAGCTCACCGAATCCTTTTTGCCTTCGCTGGCGAACATGACCAGATTGGGCCGGCTGTTGATGCCGTTGAAATAAGAGTAGGGCGCGCAGTTCACTTCGCCGGCCGAACTCATCGACGTGATCCACCCGATCGGACGCGGCGCGACGATCGCCTTGAATGGGTCGTTCGGCAGCAGGCGTTTGTCGCGCTTGTCCGGCTCGTAAAACATCAGGTATCGGGCCCCACGTAACGGGTGACGATAGCGTCGAGCCGGGGACGGTCGCGATCCTCGGGCGGCTTTGTCGCGCGGCCGATGTGCACGAAGCCGGCGATGCGCTCGTTCGGCGTTAGGCCGAGCTTGTCGAGGACGCGCCGGTCGTAGGCGTACCATTCGGTGATCCAACTCGCGGCATAGCCCATCGCGTGCGCGGCGATCACCAGGTTCATGGCGGAGGCGCCGGACGATAATTGCTGCTCCCATTCCGGGATTTTGACGTGCGGGCCGGAGCGGCTGACCACCGCGATCACCAATGGCGCGCGCGCGAGCCGCTGGCGCTCGAACGCGAGTTGGTCGGGCGTCGCTTCCGGATGGTCGGCGGCAAACACCACTGCGATTGCCTCGCCGGCGGCAAGGCGCGCGTCGCCCTCGAACACGATGAAGCGCCAAGGCGCCAGCTTGCCATGATCGGGCACCCGCGCGGCGATGCCAAGCATGGTATCGATCTCCGTCGCGCTCGGGCCGGGACCAGTCATCTCCATCGGCTTGACCGAGCGGCGCGTCTTCAGCAGCTGTAGGGCGTCGGGCATGACCACCTCGTGCGGCGCATCATCCCGAAAAATGACGATCGGTTTTCGGATAAGATCATGCGCATTTAAAAAAGCCGTTTGCGCCTAGCATAGCGTTTCCACAGTGACAAACCGGCCTATTGGCTTGAAATCGCCGCGATTTTGGCAGAAAACACGCCCGTTATGAGCACTGCCCCCGCAATGGCCGCCCGCGGTCTGCCTTGGCTCGCGCTGGCGATCGTCTTCACGTTACTTGCTCCGCAGCCGGCCAACGCCCAGGCGGCAGGAGGGAATTCGCTGCTTGCGCCGGGGGCCGGCGGCGGTCTTCTGGCGCCGGCGCCGACCGCGCTCAGCGACGTGTTCGGCGCGCGCAAGATACCGGCGCCGCAGCCGGAGCTGCCGCCACAGCCGCAGCCGGAATGGCCGCAAGACAATCCGCAAAGTCCTCCGCAAGGCACTGCGCCGATCGCCGTGCCGATGGTACCGGCAGGCCAGGTCGCGCTCGCGCTTTCGGCGCGCTTCGGCAAAACAGCGCCGCAGATCGACGGCGGCCTGACTTGGCGCGTCTATGCAGCCAAGCGTGACGCTACCGGCCAGTACCAGCTCATCAAGGAAGACAAGTCAGCGGCGCCGACGCTGGTGCTGCCGGCGGGAAACTACATCGTGCATGTTGGCTTTGGGCTCGCCACCGCGGTCAGACCGGTGAATCTGAGCGGGCAGACGGTGCACGAGGACTTCGATTTGCCGGCCGGCGGCTTGCGCCTGGAGGCCCGCGTCGGCGACGCGCGCATTCCCGCCGGGCAAGTCTCGTTTGACGTCTACAAAGGCAGTCAATTCGAGCCCGGCGACCGCCGGCCGATCGCCGAGCATGTGATGACCGGCAGCGTCGTGGTCGTGCCGGAAGGTACCTATTACATCGTCTCGAACTATGGTGACGCCAATTCGATGGTGCGCTCCGATATCCGCGTCGTCGCCGGCAAGCTCACCGATATCACGGTCACGCACCGCGCCGCCGCTATTACGCTCAAGCTGGTGAGCGAGAAGGGCGGCGAGGCGCTCGCCAATACCGCCTGGTCGGTGCTCACGCCGGGCGGCGATGTCATCAAGGAATCGATCGGCGCCTTTCCGCGGGTCATCCTGGCCGAAGGCGAGTACCGTGCTATCGCCCGCAACGAGGGCAAGGTCTTCGAGCGCGAATTCAAGGTGGTCACCGGCGTGGACGGCGACGTCGAAGTGCTGGCACGGTAGCGTCTGCGTCGAGCGAGTGGCGCTGGAACCAACCCGTCGACCAGATCGTTGGAAAAGATTATGGCGGCGCAATCCATTGCGAACGACGCGGCTTCCAACATCTTCGTCGAAGTCGATGTCCGATCGATCGCTTTGCTCCTCGACGTCGACGGCACGTTGATCGACATAGGGCCGTCGCCTTATGCCGTGCATGTCGCCGACGATTTGCGTCAATCACTCGCGCGCCTGTCGCGGGCAACCGGCGGCGCGCTGGCGCTGGTGAGCGGCCGTCCGATCGCCGATCTCGATGCTCTATTCGCGCCGCTCAAGCTTCCGGCGGTCGGCGGTCATGGTGCCGAGCTGCGTCTGCGCGCGGGGGAGGCGGCGCGGTCTGTCGAGCCGCTGTCGCCGGACCTGCGGCGCCATCTCGCCGCCGCGGCGACACCAGGCTCCGGCATCATCGTCGAAGACAAAGGCTATTCACTCGCGCTGCACTACCGCCAGGCGCCGCAGCACGAGGATCGCCTGCGTTCGTATATCGATGCCGGCCGCGCTGCCCATCCGGGCGAGGCGACCGAGGTGCTGCCGGGCAAGGCGATGCTCGAAGTCAAACGGCCGGACGTGAGCAAAGGCGACGGCGTCCGTGAGTTGATGTCGCGTGCGCCCTTCGCCGGCCGCATGCCGGTGTTCATCGGCGACGACGTCACCGATGAATCGGTGTTCGCGCTTCTTGGCGACATCGGCGGCAAGGGCTTTTCGGTCGGCCGGCATTTCGCCGGGCTTGCCGGCATCTTCGATTCGCCGCTCGACGTGCGTCGCGCCTTGCAGCGGCTTGCGGCCAAGGTGCAGGCGCGGCCATGAGCGTATCTACGCTTGATCTCGCCGTCATCGGCAACGGCCGCACCGCTGCGTTGGTCGAGCCGAGCGGACGTATCGTGTGGTGGTGCCTGCCGCGCTACGACGGCGATCCGGCATTCTGCCGGCTGCTCGCCGGCGAGGAAGAAAAAGGCTTCACCGACGTGGTGCTCGACGGGCAAACCGCGAGCCGCTCGGAATATATGCGCAACACCGCGATCGTGGTGACCGAGCTTGCCGACAGCAATGGCGGCGCCGTGCGCATCACCGACTTCACGCCGCGCTTCTCGAACTATGGCCGCATCTTCCGCCCGCCGCAGCTCGTGCGCATCGTCGAACCGGTTTCCGGCATGCCGCGCATCACCATTCGCGTCCGGACCACGCACCGCTACGGCGTCCCGGTCGAGCGGCGCTCCTCGGGCAGCAACCACATCCGCTACTGGCGCGACGAAGTGCCGGTGCGGCTGACCACCGACGCGCCGCTCGCCCATGTCGAGAACGAGGCGTCCTTCGTGCTCACCCGCCCGGTGCACATGGTGCTGGGCATGGACGAGCCGTTCGAGGGCGCGCTCGAGAGCACGTGCCGGGAATTCTGCAGGCGCACGCAGGACTATTGGATGGAGTGGGTGCGCCGACTTGCGTTCTCCAACGACTGGCAGGACGAGATCATCCGCGCTGGCATCACGCTCAAGCTGTCGAGCTTCGAGGAAACGGGCGCGATCGTTGCGGCGCTGACAACGTCTATCCCCGAAGGGCCAGGCTCCGGCCGCAACTGGGATTACCGGTACTGCTGGATGCGCGATGCCTTCTTCGTCGTGCGCGCGCTCAACCGCATCGGTGCGACGCGCACGATGGAGGAATTCATCTCCTACATCCTGAGCATCGCGGCCGGTCGCGCCGATCGGCTCAAGCCCCTCTACGGCGTCGTGCACACCGATGCGCTCGACGAGCGCGTTGCCGAAGCGCTTGCCGGTTACAACGGCGAGCGTCCGGTGCGCATCGGCAATGCCGCCGTCGATCAGGACCAACACGATGTCTACGGCAGCATCATCATGGCGGCGACGCCGATGTTCTTCGATCGGCGGCTACCCAATCCGGGCGACGCCGCGCTGTTCAAGGTGATCGAACCGCTCGGCGAACAGGCCGCGCGGCTCGCGCTCGAGCCGGACGCCGGAATTTGGGAATATCGCGGGCGCAAGCGCGTGCACACCTATTCGGCGGCGATGTGCTGGGCCGGATGTCAGCGGCTGGAGGCGATTGCTGCACATCTCGGGCTGACGGAGCGGGCTGCCTATTGGGGCGCGATCGCCAGGAAGCTCGGCGAGGAGGTGCTGACGCGCGCCTGGAATCCGAAGCGTAACGCCTTTTCCGCGGCTTTCGGCAGCGACGATCTCGACGCCAGCTGCCTGTTGCTTGCCGAAATCGGGCTGATTTCGCCGGATGATCCGCGCTTTGTCTCCACTGTGGAGGCTATCGAACGTGAACTTCGGCGCGACTTCCACGTTATGCGCTATGTCGCCGCAGATGATTTCGGCCTACCGGAAACGGCCTTTTTGATTTGCCGGTTCTGGCTAATCGATGCAATGTGGGAAACGGGGCGGCGTGACGAGGCACGCGATATGTTCGTCGACGCCCTGAAATTGCGCAACCAATATGGTCTGTTGTCGGAAGACGTCCATCCGCTAACCGGCAAATTGTGGGGTAATTTTCCGCAGACTTATTCGATGTCGGGATTGATATTGACCGCGATCAAGCTGTCGCGCAGTTGGGGAGACCGATATTGGCGCGGCTCGTCGTAGTTTCAAACCGGGTTGGCATTCCCGATCGCAATGCGCGCGCCGGCGGCCTCGAAGTCGCGATCCGGCCGACGCTGCGCAAGCGCGGCGGACTGTGGTTCGGCTGGAGCGGACGCGCCACCGACGATGCTCCGGCGCCAGCCAAGATGGTCGAGCATGATAACGTCACCTATGCCACCGTCGACTTGCGCAAGGACGACTATCAAGAATTTTACAACGGCTTCGCCAACCGGGTGCTGTGGCCGATTCTGCATTACCGGCTTGACCTCGCGGAATTCACGCGGCGCGATCTCGGTGGCTATTTTCGCGTCAACGAATTCTTCGCCGGCAACCTGGAAAAACTGCTGCGGCCAGACGACGTCATTTGGGTTCACGACTATCATTTGATTCCACTCGCCAAGGCGCTGCGCGAGCGCGGCCATGCTAACAAGATCGGCTTCTTCATCCATATCCCGTTTCCGCCGCCGGAAATCGTCACCGCGCTGCCGAACCACGACCAGCTCATCCCGGCGCTGTGTCACTACGATCTGATCGGCTTCCAGACCGAGGTCGATTCGGCCAACTTCTCGCGCTACATCGCCAACGAATGCGGACTGCCCTGGGCGGGAGGCAATAGCTTCTACTACGGCAATCGGGTGGTGCAGATCGGCACATTCCCGGTCGGCGTCGAGACCGAGGCCTTCTCGCGGTTGGCGCGGCGCGCGATCGAAACCGCTTTCGTGCGCGAGGTGCTCGACAGCCTGTCCGGCCGCGCCATGATCATCGGCGTCGACCGGCTTGATTATTCCAAGGGTATTCCCGAGCGGATGAGTGCGTTCGAACGCTTCCTCACCAATTTCCCGGATTGGCGCGGCAAGGTCACCTACCTGCAAATCACCCCGCGCAGCCGCACCGGCATTCCGGAATACACCGACATCGGGCGGTTGGTGGGCGAGGCGGTCGGCCGCATCAACGGTACCTATGGCGAAGCGTCGTGGACGCCGCTGCGCTATATCAACAAGGCGCACAGCCGCACCGCGCTCGCCGGACTGTATCGCGCCGCGCGGGCCGGCCTGGTTACGCCGCTGCGCGACGGCATGAACCTCGTCGCCAAGGAATTCGTCGCCGCGCAGAACCCGGACGACCCCGGCGTGCTGATCCTGTCGCGCTTTGCCGGTGCTGCGCACGAATGCGCCGCCGCGCTTCTGGTCAATCCTTACGACCCGGAAGGCGTCGCGATCGCCGTCAACCGTGCGCTGTCGATGCCGATCGAGGAGCGCCGCCAGCGCCACGCCGCGAATTTCAAGGTGCTGGTGGCTAACGATATCGCGCAGTGGGCTGAGCGTTTCATGGCGATGCTGGAGCAGCCGCCGCATGCTGGCGGCCAACGCCCCCTCCGCGCCGCTGCGGGCCGGTAAGCCCCGCCGCCGATCGAGGTCAACGGCATTCGGTGGCTGTTCAGGCGGCGGCTTTTGCCCGCCGAACATCGGGCGCCACCGCCTCGTCGGCGAGCGCCTTGAGCGCGGCATCGAGCGGCATCACCTGCTGGCCTTCGCTGCCCAGCCGACGGATGGACACGGTGCGCTCGGCCGCCTCCTTCTTGCCGATGACGAGCAAAGCAGGAACCTTGGCGAGCGAGTGCTCACGCACCTTGTAATTGATTTTCTCATTGCGCAGGTCGCTGTCGACGCGCAGTCCGAGCTTGCGCGCCGCATCGACCACTTCGCGCGCATAATCGTCCGCATCCAAGGTGATGGTTGCGACCACCCCCTGCAGCGGCGACAGCCAAAGCGGCAAATGCCCGGCATAGTGTTCGATCATCACACCGATGAAGCGTTCCATGGAGCCGAACATCGCCCGGTGCAGCATCACCGGCGTGATCTTGTTCGAATGCTCGTCGATGTAGAAGGCGCCGAGGCGGCCGGGCAAATTGAGGTCGACCTGCACGGTGCCGCATTGCCATTCGCGGCCGATGGCATCGCGCAAGACGTATTCGAGCTTCGGGCCGTAGAAAGCGCCTTCGCCTTTGTTGAGGGTCCAGGGCCGGCTCGATGCTTTCAGCGCCGCCATTAGCGCTGCCTCGGCCTTGTCCCACACCGCGTCGTCGCCGATGCGCTTGTCCGGCCGGTCGGAGAACTTGATCGAAACGTCGGTGAAGCCGAAGTCCTCGTAGATCGACAGAATCTGGTCGTTGACCTTGAGCGTCTCCTCGGCGATCTGGCTCTCCATGATGAAGATGTGCGCGTCGTCCTGGGTGAAGGTGCGCACGCGCATCAGCCCGTGCAGCGCGCCCGACGGTTCGAAGCGGTGCACCTTGCCGAACTCGGCGATGCGCAGCGGCAGGTCGCGATACGATTTCAGGCCGTTCTTGAAGATCTGCACGTGACCCGGGCAGTTCATTGGCTTGATGGCGTAGACGCGCTCGTCCTCCTCGCGCTTCGCGGTCAGGAACATCATGTCGTTGTAAGTCGGGATGTGGCCGGTGGTGACCCACAATTCGCGGTCCATCAGCTGCGGTGAGTTGACCTCGATGAAGCCGAAGTCCTGCTGACGGCGCCGGATATAGCCTTCGAGTTGCTGGAACAGCGTCCAGCCTTTCGAATGCCAGAACACCGAGCCCGGCGCTTCCTCTTGAAAATGGAACAGGTCCATTTCACGCCCCAAACGGCGATGGTCTCGTTTCTCGGCTTCCTCGAGCTGCTTGAGATAAGCGTCGAGCTCCTCCTGCTTGGCGAAGGCAGTGCCGTAGATGCGGGTGAGCATCGGATTCTTGCTGTCGCCGCGCCAATAAGCGCCGGCGACCTTCATCAATTTGACGGCGTTGCCGATCTTGCCGGTCGAGGTCATATGCGGACCGCGGCACAGGTCGAACCAGTCACCCTGCTTGTAGATCTTGATCTGCTGGTCTTCGGGAATGGCGTCGATCAGTTCAACCTTGAAGGCCTCGCCTTTGTCGCCAAACACCTTTTTGGCCTGCTCGCGCGACCACTCTTCCTTGGTGAAGGGTTTGTCGCGGGCGATGATCTCCTTCATCTTCTTCTCGATGACCGGAAGATCCTCCAGGGTGAACGGCTGGTTGCGAAAGAAGTCGTAATAAAAGCCGTTGTCGATTACCGGGCCGATGGTCACCTGCGTGCCCGGCCACAGCGACTGCACCGCTTCGGCGAGCACGTGCGCGGCATCGTGCCGGATCAATTCCAACGCGCGCGGGTCGTCGCGGTTGATGAACTCGATCTTGGCGTCGCGGTCGATCGGATCGCTCAAGTCGGCGAGACCGCCGTCGAGCGCCATGGCGACGGTGCGTTTGGCCAGCGAGGGCGAAATGCCCTTGGCGACATCCAAGCCTGTTGTGCCTGAGGGGTAGTCCCGACGTGCGCCGTCGGGGAAGGTCAGCGCGACCATATCTCGTCTCCTTGCTCACTCGCTGCCTACGAACGCAGGTAAGCGGAATTGGAAGAGGGATATAGCAGGAGGTTCCACAGACGCAACTAGCGGCTCGGCGTCTCATTCGTCCCATGCCAGCGCCCGTAGCGCCATGGTGCCCACCAGTGCGCGCCGGCCGGCAATTTGGCCGGCACAAAGTCTAGTCCGGACGTGCCCCAGGGCTGGCAGCGCAAAATGCGGGCGAGCGCCATCCACGAGCCGGCCCACAGCCCGAAGCGGGCGACCGCTTGGTCGGCATATTCGGAACAAGACGGCAGATGGCGGCAGCGCGGGCCGATCAGCGGCGCCAGCGTATGACGGTAAATCACCACCAGGCCGCGGCCGAAAAGGCGTGGCCAGTCGGCCAAGCGCAGCGATGACGCGCGCGTGTCGGTCATGGTGTGAGCGGACTTCCAGCCGGCATCTAAAAAGTTCCATCGCACAATGGAACCAGGCGGTTCGATTTAAACCAAAGTCGACAGAAGCTTTTTTACACTAGACCCGACTCTGCGCGCTCTTTAAAAATGACACAGTCGGGGTATCGAAAACCCGCTTAAGCCCGGCGCTGCACGCGCTAAGAAAACGTCATAACACGGGCTCGGCGGCGAAAGGGGAAGAATGACTCGCTCTCTTGTGATTGCCTTGGCGCTTGCTGCCGCAGCGCAGGTGACACTTTTGCCTGCGACGGCGGAAGTGACGGATCGTACATTGCCGATGCGCTTCGAGCTGCGCCTGCAGGGCCCCGCTGAGGCTTGCGGCAACAGTTGTCAGCTGTGGATCGCCGCGACCGGCGCGATCACGGCGGACACGCCACGCGACTTTGACATGTTCGCGCGCGGACGCGAACTCACCGGCGCCACGGTCGTGCTCGATTCCGACGGCGGCTCCGTGCACGGCGCGATTGCGCTCGGCCGCGACATAAGGCGGCGCGGCCTCGCCACCACCATCGGCCGCATCGTCGATATTCCGAACGGGCAAGATACGCCGCGCGGACACTATGTGCCGCGTGCCGATTGCGAGTCGATGTGCGGGTTTGTGTTGCTCGGCGGCGTGCACCGGACCGTGCCGCCGCAAGCGCGTGTGATGGTGCATCAAATCTGGCTCGGCGATCGGCGCGACGATCCGACTGCAGCCAATTACAGTGCTGAGGACCTCGTGCTGGTGCAGCGCGATATCGGTCGGCTGGCGAAATACACCATCGAGATGGGCGGCTCGATCGAGCTGCTCGATCTGGCGCTGCGTATTCCGCCTTGGGAGCCGATGCGCGCGTTGACGGCGGACGAGACGCGGCTGACCCATCTGGCGACCGACGCGGTGCTGGCGGCGCCCGCCGTCGCTTCGGCGCCGGCGCCGGTCTTCAAGCAGCCTATCCCGCGCGTCACCGACGGCGCGCGCGCGGCTGCGATCAGCGAACGACACTGGGCGGTGGTCGATCACGCCGGTCTCACCGCGCTGGCAAGGCGTCAGCCGCTTACCATTGAGGGTGAGGACATTGGCAGCTTCGATCTCATGCTCGCCTGCGGCGGCGGACCCGACAGCTACGACATGACCTATGTCGAGCGCCGTCACGATGGCGGCCGAATCCAGGTGCCGTCCGCGCTCGGCACGGTGAAAATCATGCTCGGCAGTGCCTCGGCGCCGCTCAAGGTGGTGTCGTCGCAGCGGCGCAGCGACCCCGACGAACTCCTGACCTACGCGACAGGCTCGATCCCGGCGGCGCTGATCGGCAGCTTCGCGGCCGTCGGCAATCACTCGATGATGATCGTGACGACAAGTCCGGGCATGGTCACCGGCATCCGCCTCGGCAACACCGGCGCGCAGCAGAACCTGCCGCAGCTCGCCGACGGCTGCGCCAAGGCTCTCGATCATCGGGCCGACCTGATTGCGCCCAAGACCGGTGGGATCGCGGCGAAGTAAGATTACCCCGCCGCGCTCTTCTGGCCTTTCTTGGCCTCGATCTGATCGAGCGCCGAAACCACCGCGTCGAAGGTGAGCATGGTCGAGGCATGGCGCGCCTTGTAGTCGCGCACCGGCTCGAGCACCGCGATGTCGGCCCATTTGCCGGAGGGCGGCGGGCCGTTTTCCTTGAGCATCTTGCGTACCGTCTCGCGCAACTCGCGCAGTTCGGCCGGCTTTGCACCGACCACGTGGCGGGCCATGATTGAAGAGGACGCCTGGCCGAGCGCGCAGGCTTTCACGTCGTGGGCGAAATCGCCGACCACCGGCCCGTTCATCTGCAGGTCGACGGTAACGGTCGATCCGCACAACTTGGAGTGCGCGGTGGCGCTGGCATCGGGTTTATCGAGTCGTCCGAGGCGCGGGATATTGCCCGCCAGGTCGAGGATTTTGGCGTTGTAGACGTCGTTGAGCATTAATCTTTTGCCGTTTTCCGGGAACCGAACGTTGCCTGGTGCATCGAAGTGAATATATAGGTGGTGATCCAACGGCGCGAAGGGGTTTCCTTAGCGCCGGCATGGCCTAAACGCCATGAGAAATGGGAATGCGGCGTCCGGGGAAATCCTGGCGCGGGCATCCCGGTGACACTCCCGGTGCAGCCCCTATTGGGTGAGTGCCGGTCGAACGGAGAGGCCCTATGGACGCAAAGACCAGCAAGACTACGACCAATACCAGTTCAATCATCAAGCCGTGGCCCAAGCAGGGCCTGTCCGGGCATGTGCGGGCGGTGCCGGTGCCGGTTGAGCCGCGCCCCTCGCGCGAACAGGCCGAAGCCGCCGTGCGCACCCTCATCGCTTATGCGGGCGACGACCCGGACCGCGAAGGTTTGCTGGAAACGCCGAAGCGCGTCGTCGGTGCCTATGAAGAAGTCTACCAAGGCTATCGCGAATGCCCCGTAGAGGTGCTCGATCGCACCTTCAGCGAGACCGGCGGCTACGACGATTTTGTACTGGTCAAGGACATCGCGTTCTATTCGCATTGCGAACACCACATGATGCCATTCTACGGCAAGGCACACGTCGCCTATATGCCGGTCGAGCGGGTGGTGGGCTTGTCGAAGTTGGCCCGTCTGGTTGACGTCTACGCCCACCGCATGCAGACGCAGGAGCACCTGAATGCCCAGGTGGCGACCGCGATCGACGAAATCCTCAAGCCGCGCGGCGTTGCGGTGATGATCGAGGCCGAGCATATGTGCATGTCGCTGCGCGGCGTCACCAAACCGGGCGCGGTGACGGTGACGACGTATCTCACCGGCGCTTTCCGCGATGACGCCAGCGAACAAGTGCGTTTCATGACCATGCTGCGCGGGGCACAACGTTAAGCCCCGCGCCAACCCGCGAGGCGAATTTGGCCGACAAGACCGAGATCGAGGAAGGCGCTGCCTTCGCGCCGCGATTCGGCGCCGACGGGCTGGTCACGGCCGTCGTCACCGACGCCACGTCGGGCGATGTGCTGATGGTCGCGCACATGAACAAGGATGCGTTGGCCAAGACCATCGCCAGCGGTGAAGCCTGGTACTACAGCCGCTCGCGTCAAAAGCTCTGGAAGAAGGGTGAAAGCTCCGGTCACGTCCAGCGTGTCGTCGAGCTGCGCGTCGACTGCGACCAGGACGCGCTCTGGCTCAAGGTCGAACAGGCCGGCGACGGCGCCTGCCACACCGGACGGCGCTCGTGCTTCTACCGCACGGTGCCGCTTGGGCAGACCGGTGCGGTCAAACTTGAATTCTGCGACGCCGACAAGACCTTCGATCCGAAGGCGGTCTACGGCAAGCCATGAGCGGCGAGCGCGTCGATCTGCGTCTCGACCGGCGCGCCGCCGGCGCCGTCGCCCTTCTCACAATCGACAATCGCGCCAAGCTCAACACGCTCGACCGCGCGCTGATGACCGAATTTATCGGCAAGGTCGAAACGCTGGAATCGTCCGACGACTTGCGCGCGCTGGTGCTCCGCGGCGCGGGGGATAAAGCCTTCATTGGCGGCGCCAGCATTCCAGAAATGGCCGCGCTCGACCGTCGCACCGCGCGAGAATTCATCACTTTGGTGCACCGGACCTGCCATTGCCTGCGCCGCTTGCCGGTGCCGGTGATTGCGGCGATCGACGGCTACGCGCTCGGAGCAGGGTTGGAAATCGCCGTGTCCTGCGATCTGCGGGTCGCGACCACGCGGGCGAAATTTGGCATGCCGGAAACGAAGGTCGGCATTCCTTCGGTGGTCGAGGCCGCGGTCATTCCGCAGTTGATCGGCTTCGGCCGCGCACGCGAGTTGTTGATGCTGGGCGAGGTCATCGACGCGGGAACCGCGCTGCGCTGGGCCTTGGTCGAACGCGTGGTCGAGCCGGTGGCGCTCGATGCCGAAGTCGAGGCGATTTTGACGGCGCTTTTTGCTGCGGGCGCGCAGGCCGTCCGCAGCCAGAAAGCGCTGATGCAGCGGTGGGAATCATTGCCTGTCGATCAGGCGATCCAAGCGGGCATCGATGCTTTCGCTCGGGTCTTCGAAACCGATGAGCCCAAGCGCATGCTTTCGGCTTTCGTTAAGCGAAAACGCGGCTAGGCTTTCAGCGAGGCAAGCAGCGCCTGCGCCCGCGCCAGATGCGGGCGGTCGTACATCTTGCCGTCGATGGCGACCGCGCCGGCGCCGGGCTTGGCGGCAAAAGCGGCGACCACCGCCTTGGCTTTTTCGATCTGTTCTGCGCCGGGCGTGAATACCTCGTTGATGACGGCCACCTGAGCCGGATGAATCGCCAGGCGCCCCGTAAAACCGTCGCGGCGCGCAAGCTCGGTGTCGCGGCGCAGCACCTCGGGATCGCGGAAATTGACGTGGATGGTCTCCATCGCCGGCACCTTCGCCGCCGCGGCGCCGAACAGGCAGAACGAGCGGGCAAGACGATATGGCTCGGTCAGCGAGCCGTCGGCGTCGCGGTTGGCCTCGGCGCCGAGTTCGGCGGAAAGATCCTCCGGGCCCCAGGTCATGCCGATCAGCCGCGGGCTGGAATTGCGGTAGGTGCCGGCGCTGAACAGGCCCATGGCAGACTCAACCGTCTGCGCCAGGATCTTGATCGAGCCCTCGGGCAGCCCTGCAATGGCTTCGCGCGCCGTCAGCTTGGCATCGACATGGGTGACAGTCGCGCCACCCTCGGCCTTGGGAAACAGGATCGCATCCGGCTTGCCCGGCACGATGGCGTCGAGATCGGCATCGGTCATGCCGGTGTCGAGGCCGTTGATACGCACCAGCAGGCGCGGGCGGTCCGGTTTCCCGGCGTTCGCCTTCAGAAAGCCGACCGCCAGCTCGCGCGCACTCTCCTTGCGCTCCGGCATGATCGAATCCTCAAGATCGACGATGACGCCGTCGGCGCCACTTGCCATCGCCTTGTCGAGTTTGGAACCGCCGTCGGCGGGGACGAACAAAAGTGAGCGCATTGCGTTATTTCGGCCGCATGACGATGAATGCGTTGCGCTGGCATTCGGCGACCAGCGTGCCGTCCTGTTTGAACGCCTTGTGATGAAACGTGACGATGCCTGCGCCCTTGCGCGATTTCGATTCGCGCTTACTTGCCACCGTCGTCTCGCAATGCACGGTATCGCCCTCGAACAGCGGGGCGGGAAATTTCACGTCGGTCATGCCGAGGTTGGCGATCGTGGTGCCGACCGTCATGTCCGACACCTGAATGCCGATCATCAGGCCGAGCGTGAACAGCGAGTTCATCAGCGGCTGGCCCCACTCGGTCTCGTGCTCGCAGAAGTGCCGGTCGATGTGCAGCGGCTGCGGATTGAGCGTCATGTTGGAGAACAACATGTTGTCCATCTGCGTCACCGTGCGCGTGTAGCGGTGCTCGTAGGTCTTGCCGACCTCGAAATCCTCGAAATAGAGCCCACCGCGCTTGTGCCGCTGGATCGTGTCCGCCATTGCCGTCCTCCATTGCCGGCAGGCCGACCCGCCGCCGTTAACCAATCATTTACCATAATTGCCCAGGATCGATAGAGATCGCGCTTGTCGGTGTCCGGTTAGGCCTGCATTTCGGCCCGCGACCTCAAGGCACACCATGGCGATCGACTCCATTCTTGCCAACGCATCGGCCCGTATTTCGGGCGCTATCCGCGACGCTGCGCGCACGACCGGCGCGAGCTTCGAGTACCTTTTGACCGCCGCGCGTATGGAATCCAACCTCAATCCCAGGGCGCAGGCAACGAGCTCCTCGGCGACCGGCCTCTACCAGTTCATCGACCAGACCTGGCTGGCGACGCTCAAGAGCGCCGGTCCGGCGCACGGCTACAAGCAATATGCCGATGCCATCACCGTCGGCGCCGACGGGCGCTACGAGGTGCCCGATCCGAACATGCGCGCGGCCATCATGCGGCTGCGCAACGATCCGGCAGTGAGCGCGACCATGGCGGGCGCCTTCACCCAGACCAATGCCGCGCAGCTTGCTTCCGCACTCGGCCGTCAGCCGTCCGAGGGCGAGCTCTACATCGCGCATTTCCTTGGCCCCGACGGCGCCGTGAAACTGATCAATGCCGTGAACAGCCAGCCGAACGCCAATGCCGCGCAAATGTTTCCGCAAGCCGCGGCGGCAAATGCGAGCATTTTCCTCAACAAGTCGGGCCAGCCGCGCAGCGTGAGCGACGTCTATGCCACGCTCACCGGCCGCTTCGAAGTTGCACGGGCGATCACCGTCGGCCCCGAACTGACCGGCGCGCAGGCCGTGGTGCCCGATCCAGCCGAAGTTACGCGGGTCTATGCCGAAGCGAACGCAAAGCCACTCGCCATTCCCGTTCCGGTGCCGGCGGCGCAGCCGGACGACCGGCCGCTGTTCCAGTCGATGTTTGCCGATCGCGGCACCCGGGTGTTGGCGCAGACGGTCAACAGCCTGTGGACGCCGCCGGGAGCCGACGCGCAGGTCATGCCGCCGTCCGCGTTCAGCCTGTTTACCGATCCGCGGCCGACCGCGCGCAAGCCGGGGAAAATCTGAAAACCGCACCGCGGTGATTACCGCATGGTTAATCGCGGCATAATTTCTATGGTGAACGCTTTGTTAAGCGTCCGGCGCTAGGCTGATCTGCCGTCGGAGTGGAGACGGCTGTCAGTCGCGTCAGGTCGTAGCATGATTGTCCGTCAGTTTCTGCAGTGGATCCGCCACGCGCCGCCCGGCGAACGCGCCGAGGCTACCGCCGCGCTGGCCCGCGCCTATCTTTATTCCGATCTGTCGAACGACGATCTCGCCGCCGCCGAAGGCGCGATGATCATGTTGCTTGACGACCCTTCGCCGCTGGTGCGGCGCGCGCTCGCCGATGTATTCGCCACCTCGCAGAAGGCGCCGCCAATCGTGATCCGCGCGCTTGCCAACGATCAACCGGAGATCGCCATGGCGATCCTCGCGCTGTCGCCGATGCTGCAGGAGGCGGATCTGATCGACCTGGTGGCGAGCGCACAACCGGCCGTGCAGGCCGCGGTTGCGAGCCGCGCCATGATGCCGCGCTCACTCGCCGCCGCCATCGCCGAAGTCGGCTCGGCGGAGGCCTGCCTCGCGCTCTTGGAAAATCCCGACGCCGACATCGCATCGTTCTCAATCGACCGCATGGTCGAGCGCTTTGGCCATTTGGCGGCGATCCGCGAGACTCTGCTGGCGCGCGCCGATCTGCCGATGGCGACCCGGCAGGCCTTGCTCGCCAAGCTGTCGCGCACACTCGCCGGCTTTGTCGCCGGGCGGCAGTGGCTTGGTCCCGAACACGCCGAAGACGCCGCGCGCGAGGCCTGCGAAAAGGCGACCGTCGCGCTCGCCGCCGACACGCCTTACGACGAGGTCGGCGAACTGGTGCAGCATTTGCGCGAGAGCGGACAACTCACTGCCGGCATGATCCTGCGCGCGCTTTTGTCCGGCAATATCGTGCTGTTTGAGGAAGCGCTGGCGGACTTATCCGCCATGCCGATCGAACGTGTCACCGGTTATATCCACGACCGCAATATTTCCGGCTTCGCCGCGCTGTACCGCAAGGCGGAGCTGCCCGACCATGCCTACCCGGCATTTCGCGAAGCGATTGCGGCCATGCGCGACGGCATTTTGGTTGGCGAGCGGGGCGGGGAAGGGCAGCTCAAACGCCGCATGGTCGAGCGCGTGCTTGCCGCCTGCGAGGCGGAACGCGACCGCGATTTGACTTCGCTCCTGGCCTTGCTGCGGCGATTTGCGGTCGAAGCGGCGCGCGAGGAAGCGCGCATGTTCTGCGATGATCTGGTGGCGAACGATGACCGCGTCAACCCTGTGCGGCTGATTGAAGACGCGCGCCTTGTGGCTTAGCCGACTTCCGTACCAGTTCGACCGGATTTACTCCGGCACGATCGACGGGCCCTTGATCTGTTCCAGCACGTCGGGACGATCGCGGTTTTCGTGCATCAAGAACTCGTCGGTGACAATCCGCAAGCGGTTGGTCAGCGTGGCGGCGAGCGCCTTGGCGTCGGAACGGGAATATTCGCGGTGGATCGCGCGCACGGCGTCGACGTGCTGGTCGACCAGAACGATTGGAATGCGCGTCACGTCCGGGGTGTACTCGATCAGCCGACACAGGCTGTCGGCCGCGGGCGCCACCAGCGGAAATCCGAAGGTCGCCGCTTCGCCCTTGATGTCATGGGCGGCGTGGAAGAGCGCTTCCTTGTTGAGTGCGGTGAAGCCGTCGGCGGCGACCTTGCGCCGGGCCGCATCCAGCCGTTCGCATTCGCTGTTCATCCAGGTTACAAATTCAGTCGACAGATTGGCCAGCGCTTTTTCCGCGCGTTCGACCGGATGAGGTTCGCCGGGCGCCAACGGCTTGATGCTCACGACCGTCCGCAACTTATTGTCAGGCGTGATGATCTCGTGGTCGCCGTAAGTCGCGGTGGCCGGCGAATTCTTTTTAGGGGGGGCCATTGGGCACTGCCTCTTTAGCCGGGAGAGCGGACTTTTTCGGAGAGGGCGGATTGCGTGATGACGTCGGCCTTGCCGCCCTTACGGCGCTCGGTGCCGACGTAATTCGGATTGACGTTGCGACGGCGGTCGGGACCGAAATAGCTCTTGGTCTTGATGAAGGGCCGCGGGTTGGCGACCACATTGACGATGCGCTGGTAGAGGCCCTTGGCGGAAATTGGCTTGGCCAGGAACTCGGTAATGCCGGCGTCGCGCGCGGAAACCACACGTTTCTTTTCCGAATGGCCCGTCAGCATGATGATCGGCACGTAAGGGTTGGAATTGGCGCCCGGCTGGCGGATCATCTGCGTGAGCTCAAGCCCATCGAAGATCGGCATCGCCCAGTCTGTGATCACGATATCGGGGTTTTGTTGGGTGAAGGCTTCGAGCCCAGCCGCGCCGTCTTCGGCCTCATACACCTCACGCGCGCCGAAGCCATGCAGCAAAGTGCGCAGCATCCGCCGCATGTGGGCGTTGTCGTCAATGGCGAGAAAACGCAGGCGGTTGAATTCGATGCGGACCATGGCGCCCTGGGCCTCGGGGACATAGAGCCCGATACTAATCCGACGAAGCTACTGGGGTGCCGTTAAGGAAGGGTATAGGATCACTGTGCGGCGCCCAGATCGCCGCGCCGACACCGTTTTCCACGCCCTAGGGCCTCCGGCATGAAGACGATTTTGATACCGACCGAAGATCACGACGCCATGGCGGCAGTGCTGGAGGCGGCTTGCCTGGTCGCCCGGCAGTTCGACAGCTATATGGAGGGTTTCGCTGTCCGCCCGTCGGCTGGCACCTATGTGACAGTCGAGCCGGTCAGCAGCCTGGCCATCTCCGGCGCATTCGAAGGCGACACCGCGGTCCAGGCGCGCGCCCAATTCGAAGCCTTCATGAAGAGTCACAGCGTGCCGCAGCTCGACCGCGAGCCGGCGGCCTTTTCCTATGGCTGGCCCCGCGCCGAATCGGCGGAAGACGCCTTCATCGGGAGCTACGGTCGCAGTTTCGACCTCATCGTGCTTGGCCGGCCGGGCCCGGAACCCGAAAATCCTCGGATGCCGCCGCTCGAAGCCGCGTTGTTCGACAGCGGGCGGCCGGTGCTGGTGGTGCCGAAAGTCGCGCCGCAGACGCTTGCGCGCAATGTCCTGGTCGCATGGAACCGCAGCACGCAACAGGCGCGCACCAACATCTTCGCCCTGCCGTTCTTGCGGCTGGCCGAACAGGTGACGGTGCTGACCGTGGAAGGCGGCCGCGAAATGGGGCCGTCCGGCGAGGACGCTACGCGGCATCTGCGCCGGAACGGCATCAAGGCGAAGGCATTAACAGTTCAGCGCGGCACAAGGATGCCCGGCGAAATCATTCTTGAGCACGCCACCACGCTCGGTTGCGACCTCCTGGTCAAATCCGCCTACACCCAAAGCCGCCTGCGCCAGATGATCTTCGGCGGGGCCACGCGCCACATCCTCGCCAACGCGAGCTTGCCGGTCCTGATGGCGCACTGATAAGTCTTTCGGCCGCTGAGAGCAGGACTAAATTTTGTCGAACGGGCCCGACCAACGCCAGAACCCCGCCGGGCCGATCGCCAAATATCCGGCGTTCCTCACGGTTTTTCCCTCGATCATGCTGCCGATGTTTCTGGCGGTGGTGGACCAGACTATCGTCGCCACGGCCTTGCCGGCGATCGCCGCTTCGACCGGGCAATTCGAGCGCGCCTCTTGGATCATTGTCTCGTATCTGATTGCGTCGACCGTCGCCGCGCCGATTTACGGGCGGCTCGGCGACTCGTTCGGCCGCCGCAAGCTGATGTTTGCCGCGCTCGCCGTATTCATGATCGCGTCGCTGCTGTGCGCGGTTTCGCCCACCGTCGAGTTGCTGACGGCCGCCCGTCTGCTGCAGGGCCTGGGCGGCGGCGGCTTGATGACGCTGTCGCAGGCGCTGATCGGGGAGGCGATCCCGCCGCGCGAACGCGCGCGTTACCAGGGCTATCTGGCCGCGGTCGCCGTCTGCGCCAATACATTCGGACCCGTTGCCGGCGGCTATCTCACCGAGCATTTCGGCTGGCAGTCGATCTTTCTGGTCAACGTGCCGATCGGGCTTGGCGCGGTGGCGCTGACTTGGCGGCTGCCAAGCCCGAAAGTGGAACGGCTAGTTTGGCGCGCTGACCCCGGCGGGCTTATTTTGTTTTCGGTGTTCGTCGCGACGATGCTGCTATCGCTCGAGCAGGTGCAACGCGTCGATCCGAGCATCATCCTTCCGGCCGGCGCGCTGTTCGCCGCCGGCATCGTCGCTTTGGTGGCTCTGGTGCGCCACGAGAACCGCGCGCCGTCGCCGCTCATCCCGCTTGGGCTGCTGCGGCAGCCGGCGATCTGGCACAGCGACGCGCTCGCCGCCTGTCATGGCGCCGCGCTGGTGTCCCTCATCACGTTTTTCCCGGTCTATTTGCAGGTGGTGCGCGGGGATTCGCCGTCCGAAACAGGCCTGTTGCTGGTGCCGCTGACCGTCGGAATTGGCGCCGGCTCTTTGGTGACGGGCCGGCTGGTCAACAAAACCGGATCACTGACGATTTTCCCGATTGTCGGCCTTGCCGTGGTGACCGCTATTTTCATCGTGCTTGCCTTCTGGATCTCGGGACTAGGGACTTCCGCGCTTGCCGGCATCCTGTTGCTCAACGGTTTGTTCATGGGAACCGTGATGGGGGTGGTGCAGGTGAGCGTACAGAGCGCCGCCGGACCGGTGCGGCTTGGCGAAGCCGCGGCGTCGGTGCAATTCTCGCGCTCTATTGGAGCCGCCTTCGGCACCGCTTTGGTGGCGACGGTGCTGTTTGCGTTCCTCACGCTGCGCAATCCGGAAGCCGCGCGCATCTTCTCCAGCATGGTCAAGCATGCCGGCTCCGCGCCGGCGCTGTCGGTCGCGCAGCGCCTCGCCATTGAAGGCGATATCCGCGCCGCCTTCGCGGCGGCGTTTCTGACCATGGCGGCGTTTACGACCGGCGGTTTTCTCTTGGCGCTGACCAATCCATTGCGGCGCATCTAGCGCTCAGGTTTTCAAGAGCGTCGCCATGATGCGTTCGCGGGTCAGCGGCAGATCGCGGATGCGGACACTGAGCGCATGCGAAACAGCATTCCCGATCGCTGCGGCAGTCGGGCCGGCGGTGACCTCGCCGACGCCGAGCGGCGCTTCATCCTTGGTGTTGATCAGTTCGATGTCGATTTCGGGAACCTCGCTGAACTTAAGCACCGGATAGCTATCCCAATCGAACGAAGCAATGCCGGCGGCCGCGCCGGTGTCGAAACGAACTTGTTCTTTCAATACCCAGCTCGCCGACTGAATGACGCCGCCTTCGAGCTGATTGAGAACGCCGTCGGGATTGACGACGAGACCGGCATCGCACGCGCACCACACGTGGCCGAGGCGAATCTCTTCGGCGACGTCGAGTTCGACCACCACGGCGGCGTAAGCGGCGCGGTTCTTATAGCGCGAGAAGGCGAAGCCGCGGCCGTGGCCGGCGCCGCCGGGCTCCTTGGGATTCCACCGCGCCATCGTGGCGGTCTTTTCGATCACCGCGCGGGCGCGCGGGTCGGCGGTGAGCGACAGCCGGTAGGCGACAGGATCCTGGCCGGCGCGCTCGGCCAGTTCATCGATGCAGCTTTCCAACGCGTATACGTTCGCCATGGCGCCGAGGCCGCGTAGCGAGGAGACGCGCACCGGCGTCTCGGTGATCAAGTGGTGGATGATGCGCTTGTCGGCGATGTCGTAGAGGGGAATGGCGTTGCGGGTGGCGCCGCCGCCGTTTTCCTCCGGGACTTCGCCGGCCGGCGGCAGTTGCACTTGGTCGGGCAGAGCCTCGCCGGCGAGCAGCGGATTGCCGCCGCCGGGCCGGCCGTTGTGGTTGCCGCTCCAGATTTCCGCAGTCCAATCGGACGGCTTGCCGTCATCGTCGATCAGCGCGCGCACCTTGACCACCATGGCGGGCGCCTTCGGCTCGTAGACGAATTCCTCCTCGCGGCGCCAGCGCACGCGCACCAACACGCCCGGCTTCTGCATGGCGATGACGGCGGCGTCGGCGGCGGCGTCGTCGGCGCCGTTATGGCCGTAGCAGCCGGCCCCTTGGAAGTGCTGCACCGTGATTTGCGCGGCATCGAGCTTGAGCGTGCGTGCCAGCGCCGCGCGAAGCGGGTAGACGCCCTGGCAGTGCGTCCACACCGTCAGATGGCCGTCGCGGAATTCCGCCAGCCCGCAAGATGGCGCCACCGAAGCATGCGCGAGATAGGGCTTGGTAAAAGTCGCCTCGAAGCGCTGCCTGCCTTGCGCGTCGGCGGGCTCGGGCGGGCCGATGACACGGTTGACCGTGGGCCTCTGCAACAGCCAATTTGCTTCCTGCTGCAGCGGCGTCGGCGTCTCGACGTTGTTCCAGGTAACGTGGGTCGCGGCGGCCGTGGCAGCCGCATCGACGGCGAAATCGTCGTCGCCGAGAATGGCAAGGAAATTGCCGCGGCGGACGAATTCGATCGGACCCTTGGTGGCGCGGCGGATGGCGACCTCATCGATCGACGCGATGGTGGCGCCGCGATGGGGTTGGCGCACCACGCGCGCGTGCCGCATGCCGTCGAGCGTCATGTCGTGAATGAAGATCGGCCGGCCGAAAATCTTGTCCCGTAGGTCGAGCCGCTCGACGTTCGCTCCGACCAGCCGCAAAGCGGCGACAGGCTTGGGCGAAGCTGCGCCGGTGGCGTCGACCGCAAGGTCGACGGCAGCCGCCAGCGTCCAGTAATCCTGTCCAGTCGATGCGCCATTGCGGAAGAATTCGCCGTCGCGGATCGTCAGCTCGCTCGCTGCGCAGCGGGTTACCGCCGCCGCCTGCACGAGGAACAGCGCGCGCACATCGGCGCAGGCCTGGCGTAGCGCCATGGCGCCGGACTGGATCGACTGGCTGCCGGCGGTATACCCCTCGTTCGGCGCATGTTGGGTGTCGCCGGAACGGATCGCGATGCTTGAGATGTCGACGTCGAGTTCGTCGGCGGCAACCTGCGCCATGGCGGTGAGCACGCCTTGGCCAAGTTCGACGCGGCCGGTGCCGACGATCACTCGTTGCGGCACGTGAAACGAGACCCATCGGTCGAGACGGAGATTGTCCTTGAGCGGGCCGGGCAATGTGACGTTATTGGGCGCGTTCATGCGCGCGCCTCCTGCATGGCGGCCGCGGCCGTCTCGATGGCTTTGAGGATGCGGTTATGCGAACCGCAGCGGCAAATATTACCGTCGAGCGCGGTCGCGATCTCCGCGCGCGACGGCGTCGGGTTTTTGTCGAGCAGCGCCTTGGCCGCGATCAGAACTCCGGAGAGGCAATAGCCGCATTGCCCGGCCTGTAGGTCGACGAAAGCCTGCTGCAGCGGGTGCGGTCGCTCGGGCGTGCCGAGGCCTTCGATGGTGACGATGGACTTTCCGGCGACGCTCCAGATCGGCTTGGCGCAGCATTTCTCGGCCTTGCCGTCGATCAGCACGGAGCAGCATCCGCATTGCTCGAGCCCGCAGCCGAAGCGCGTGCCCATCAAGCCGAGTTCGTTGCGCAGCACGTTGAGCAGCGGCGTCTCTTCATTGGCGAGCGTGGCGCTCACCGGCTTGCCGTTGACCGTGAAGTCGAATTTTTTGGTCATTCGCGACTCGATGCGTCGAAGGATCTAAAAGCCGAATTGTTCGCGCAAGATGCGTTCGTCGAGGCTGTGGCCGGGGTCGAACAGCAGATTGATCGATATCGTGTGATCCATCTCGACGTCGACGTCGCGCACCGAGCGCACTTCGTCGGAGTCGGCCACTGCGGCGACCGGCCGTTTGTCGCCGTCCATGACTTCGATGGTCACGTGCGCCTTATCGGGCAGGAGCGCGCCGCGCCAGCGCCGTGGGCGGAACGGGCTGATCGGAGTGAGCGCAAGCAGTGATGCGTTGATCGGGATGATCGGTCCCTGCACCGACAGGTTATAGGCGGTGGAGCCTGCAGGCGTCGCCACCAGCAGGCCGTCGGAGATCAATTCCGGCATGCGTTCCTCGCCGTCGACCAGGATGCGTAAATGCGCGGCCTGAGCGCTTTGGCGGAACAGCGACACTTCGTTGATGGCGCGATGTTCGTGCACCTTGCCGTGGGCGTCGCGCGCACGCATCACCAGCGGATGGATGACGGTGATGTGAGCGGCAGCCAAGCGTTCCGGCAGCCCATCGAGCGTGAATTCGTTCATCAGGAAACCGATGGTGCCGCGGTGCATGCCGTAGATCGGCTTGCCGGAATTCATGAACTTGTGCAGGGTTTGCAGCATGAGGCCGTCGCCGCCGAGCGCGACGATGACGTCGGCATCCTTCGGCTCGGCGCTGCCGTAGCGCGATTGCAGCTGCTCATGGGCTTCGCGCGCCTCGGGCGTAGTGCCGGCGACAAAGGCGATGCTCTTGAAGCGCTTGGGCAGGCGGCTCATTGATGGCTCGGAACGAAATCGGGGTCTTTTCGATGGAACGCGCGGTGCTCGTCTATACGACTTGGCCCTCGATTGTCGAGGCGGAGGCGGCGGGGCGGAAAATCGTCGAAAAACGGCTGGCGGCCTGCGTCAACATCCTGCCAGGGATGGTCTCGCACTACTGGTGGCAGGGCAAAATCGAGCGCGCCGAGGAGGCGGTGATGCTGGTGAAAACTCGCACCTCATTGGCGGAGAAAGTCGGTGCGGTGGTGAAGGAATTGCATTCCTATACCACTCCGGCGATCATGGTTTTGCCAGTCGAAAGCCTCGATGCGGCTTATCATCAATGGATCGTCGGCGAGAGCGGCGGCTAGGACGTGACAACGAGTCCGTTCGTCCCGCGCAAAGCCATGCTGTCGGGGAACACCGTCGATGCCAAGGCGCGTTCGTCGACGCGCAAGTGATCGCGCAGTACGCCCTTGAGAATGGCGCGCAAGTCGGTAGTCGGCTTGAGATCGCGGTTCTGATAGAGGCTTGCCTCGCTCAGGCCCGGCCAGTCGGCGATGACCCGGCCGCCTTTGACGGCGCCACCGGCCAGCAATGTGACGGTGGCGGTGCCGTGATCGGTGCCTTCGGTGCCGTTGATCCGCGCGGTGCGGCCAAACTCCGTGATGACGGCGACGGCGGTCTCCTTCCACGCGTCACCCATGCCGGTTTCGACGGCGCCGAGCGCTCCGTCGAGGGCGCCGAGCAACAAAGCGAGGCGGCCATGATCGGCGCCTTCGTCCTGGTGCGTGTCCCAGCCGTCGAAGGCGAGCGCACCGACGCGCGGGCCGTCGTCGCGCGCCATGAATTTTGCCGCCGCACCGGCAGCGTCCGCGAAATAAGCGTGGATCGCGGCGCCGGGACCCTTCGGACGCTTGCCGGCCTTTTGCGGCGCCATGCTCATGCCGCCCGCGCGCGCGATGGCCGCGAGATCGACACGTTCTTCCAAAGCGCGCGCCAGCGCCGGATCGGTGTGCCGGTATAAGTCGAGCAGGCGCATCACGGTGTCGTCGGTTGCGGGCGGCAGCTTCGGCGGTGTCCATGACAGCACCGGTGCCGGGCCGCGCACCACCAGCGGCGTCACCGGGCCGACCGCGAAGGCTTCCTTGTCGTTGACGCGGCCGGCCGATCGTAGCGAGGCCAAGGCGCGGTTCAGCCAACCCGTGTCGGCCGACCCGGGTTTGGTTAGGCCGCTCTCCAGCACGTCCTGGCCGTCAAAGTGCGAACGGTCGCGATAAGGCGAGGCGACCGCGTGCACGATGGCGGCCTGACCCGCCTTGTACATGCGGTGCAAATTCGGCATCGCCGGGTTGAGCGCGAAAAACCCGTCGAGCGGTAACGCCGGCACTGCGCCGGAGAGCGTCAGCGCTTTGTCACCGCGCAACCGCACCCAGTCGGCATCGCCGACCGGCGCAACGGCGGCAAGGCCATCAAGCGCGCCGCGCAGCACGACGACGAGAAGGCGCGGGTCGCGTCCCTCGGCGCGCGCCTCGCGCGGCAGATGTGCCCACGCAAACAGGGCGCCAGAGGCAAGCAGCAGTTCGCGGCGGCTGGGGGCGTGCAGGGTCATGACTATCACCGTCTCTGGAATTCGGGTGCCATCAGCAACAGCGCGAGCGCCTGCGGCCGGCTGGCCGCGCGCTTGACGGCCTCGCGTGTGTCGCGCGAGGCCAGCGGGCCGAGCGCGGCGTCGATCAAGGCGTCCGGCTCCTGGCCCGTGTTGCCGGCGAGCCGGCCGACCTGGTTGGCGATGTCGAGCCGTTCGGCCATGCCGTCGAGCCAGGCCGCGCTGTCGTCGGAGAATCCCTTGGGCGCCGGCGGCCGCCACAGCGGTTCGCCGAGCAGGTTCTGCGTATTGACGACGCGGCGCACGTCGTTCAGAGCAAGACCGCTTACGCGCATGGCCGCCATTGCCCATTCGCCCGGCTTTTTC
>DASUGZ010000088.1:0-51891 GCA_036273755.1 Pseudolabrys sp. | reverse complement strand
CTCGGACTATTCCTTCGCCGTCGATCACGGCGCCGAACGCGCCGGCCGCATCCCCGGCGCCAGGCATCTCTATTTTCGCGAACTGCTCAACGCCGACGACTCGTTCAAGTCGCCGGACGGGCTGCGCGCGGTTCTCGCGCGGCACGGCATCGCGCCGGAAGGCTTCGATAATATCGTCTGCTATTGCCGGCTCAGCCACCGCGCCACCATCGGCTGGCTCGCGCTCGGCAAAATCCTCGGCCTCGGCAACGTCAAGATCTACGACGGCTCATGGACCGAATGGGGCAGCATCGTCGGCTTCCCGATCGAGAAATAGCGTCGCCGCGGGCGAATGATCGCTTTCGAAGGCAAAGCGGACGCCGTAGGGGCGAACCGGTTTGTCCGCTTATGACCCATAGCAGACACCGTGAGCCTGCAGATTGTTGAGCTAGACAGGTCAGCCTCCTATCGGCATTCTACCTGTGGCTGCAGCGTGTTCTATCGCACCCGGGGTGCAGGGGGCGTTCGTGAACGCATGCGGCGCGATGCGTCTTTCTAATGCATGGAGCACAAGCAAGGGGGCGGCATGAAGATTTCAGGAAGGGCCATTTTGGCCGTAGGACTCTTTACGATAGCGACTGTGAACACGGCATTTCCGGCCGGAAGTAAGTGTACCAGCGTGCAGGCGCGATGTGCGCTCGAAATTGGGGGCACCTGTGATCCTAAGACCGGTCATTGGCGATATGGCTGGTGGAACGGACGCGACTGGGGCGGCAGCAATAAAGGCGGCGCATTTGATGCCTGCATCGCACGGGGCCTTGCGCAAAGGAAGTGATTGCGCTTGCGGGCGAATGCAGAAAGTTCATGAGACCATGCCGCCATTGCGCATGTCTGCTCGGCACATAGCGGACATTCGCGAACGGCGGCAGCTAATGTCCGCTTATGACCACAGCGGGAAATAGCGGGACAGAGACCACGCGAAGAACAATACGGCAGAAGCTAATGAACAAGCATCTCGTTAAGCCGGCTCTTATTGCAGTTGTGTCGGCGATGCTGGTTAGCGGGAGCGAGCAGGCATCGGCCCAGCAACCAACGTTTCCGTTTCTCCAAGACGGGCCTCATCGAGATAGATTTGTACGTGGTGCGACCGAAGAATGTGTAAAAACAGGAACCGATGCAAACCCAGATGCCTCGCAAGATATTATCGTGAAGTACTGCAATTGCACTGCGCGCGCTATGGCAGATGCAATGAACAGTGATGAATACGAAGCTATGAAATCCGGTCAGGCGCCCCAAAGCGTGCTGAAAAAGGCTGAAAAAGCGAACGCACTATGCCGTGGCCAAAAAGGTGCTTGAACTGGGGGGGCCATTGGCCCTTCGCGGACAATGCGACAGCGCGTCCGAATGTCTGCTTTCGGGAGTAAAGCGAACATGCCCCGGCGTCGTGGCTTGTTCGCTAATGACCCAAAGCGGACTTTCTGCTCAGTCTCGCGACAACAAAACGTAGTTCCGTGAAATCCGTGTGCGCGGCGGGGAGCCCGGCGAAATGCCACGCTTCTTTGTTTCGGTCCTGAGGAACTCAATTAGGGCACGAAGCGCCGGCGTCATCTGCTTGCGACTCGAGTAATAAAGAAAGAAGCCGGACAGGTGGGGTGTCCAGTCTTCAAGGACCGTGACAAGTCGGCCTCGCGCAATGTCGGAAGCGATGTAGTCATAGAGCAGGTAAGCCAAGCCGGCCCCACCTAACACGGCCTGGATCGACAGATCGATGTCGTCGATGATCAGCTTCCCGTCCACTTTGGCATGGATTCGCCGAGTCTTCTTCTGAAACTCCCAGCCGAAGACTGTGCCATTCGGCAGCATGCTGCGAATGCAGTTGTGATCTTGTAGGTCTTTGGGCGCCCTCGGTTTGCGATGCCGCGCGAAGTATTTTGGCGAGCCGACGACGACAAAGTGTGCTTCATTCATAACGCGCATCGCAATCATGTCGCGATCGACTTGCTCGCCGAATCGAATGCCCGCATCGAATCCTGTCTTGACGATGTCCGCTGGCATCCTGGCCACCGAGACCTCAAGCGTGACCTCCGGATATTGGTCGAGGAATCGGCCGACAAGCGGGCCCATCAGCAGGGTGGCGACGGGCGGCTGAACCACGACGCGCAGCAGTCCGCTCGGACCTTTGCGAAAGGTGTTCAGGTCGACTGTCGCCGCAGTCAATTCATCCAGCGCCGGGCGAACCCGAGCGAGCAGTCTTTCACCGGCTTCAGTGAGCGAGACGCTGCGCGTCGTGCGATTGAGCAGTCGAACGCCAAGCCGTTCCTCCAGAGAGCGGAGATTTTGGCTGAGCGTCGAGCGCGCCAGGCCAAGTTGTTTGGCGGCCTTGGCGAAGCTGCGCTGCTCGGCGACCGCCGCAAAAGCAGACATTTTCGTAAACTCGGTTCCGCGCATTGTTCATCCTAACCGAACAAGTTGTCCTGATTTTTCTGGATTATTGCACAATTGAAAACCCGCTAGAAGTGGCGCGCGTCCAACTGGAGGGTTTGGCGATGCGTCACAAACCGGTCATTCTCGCGCTGGTGTCTCTGCTCTCACTCATTGCAGGTGGCGGCGCGAAAGCGCAGAACGCCAAGGAACAATTTGTCGGCACTTGGAGCCTCGTCTCCATCCGCTACGTGCGGCCCGACGGATCGGCAGTCGAGCCATTCGGTCCTAATGCGAAAGGATTGCTTGTTTTCGATGGCACGCATTTCTCTACGGAGGTTTTCGCGGCCAAGCTGCCAAAATTCAAATCAAACAACCGCATGATCGGCACGCTTGAGGAATACGAAGCGATATCGCACGGTGTCGTTGCCTATTTCGGCACCTACGCGGTCGATCAGGAGACCAAAGTCGTTACCTTGCACATTGAGCGCAGTTCATTTCCCAACTGGGAGGGGACGGACCAGAAGCGGACATTTGCGTTCGTCAATGACGAGCTGCGCTACACGGCAGCAAGTTCCACGGCGAACCCGGCGGAAGCGGCGCAACTGGTTTGGAAAAGAGCTAGCAAGTTCAGCCGGTAAACCCGAAGTGCGGCCGTCGCCCGATCGTAATGTCTGCTATTGGCCCTTAGCGGACATAACTTCTTGGACGTGACGGCTCTCTTCCGCGAAATTGACGCACGAGGGCGCCAACGAAGTGTGAATTGGCTCACACACCTCTCAAATTCTTTTGGACCACGGTCAATGGCAAGCGAGAACGCTCGCTTGCACATATTCTCGACGTTATCGACGATGACACGAGAACAATATATTGAGCAGAGCAAGGAGCGCGCGCTTACGCTTCTTAAGGTCGGCCGAATGCGGGAGGCGGTCGCCTCGATGATGATGGACATGCGGAAGCACCCGGACTGCGGAGTGCCTCGCGAAATCCACGCGATCGGCATCTGTGCCGCCGCAGCTGGCGATACCGCCATGGTTCGCGCCTACATTGATGGCTTTTAAACCGAAGGCTACGCAATTGAAGCCCTGCCGGACAATCGCAACTTAAGCAGATTGCTTCGGCGCGGCTGACACACATTCGCGCCAACACACAACAATTGTTACGATTTGAATTAACGTTTTTAGGCACGCCGTAGCAGCCGCCGACACGTTGCGCCCCAGTAACAGAGGCGGCCGCTTCGTATTCACGCTGTCACCGTGACCGCGGTGGAAGGTCTTACAATCCACTGTGACGCGCATCACGCTGGTGCTCAAGCCACTGCGCTATTGATTTCGACGACCCATACATCCGCCGTCGTGGATGGCGAACTGAGAGATGCGGTGATGTCGAAGTCCGAACCTTGCGTGCAAAAAGGAACAGTTGATGAGTCCACGAGAGGAGAAATCGTGGATCGCCAACTTCTGAGTAAGATTGCCTCTGGCGACAGACTGGCGATGCGAACTCTGTATGCGCGACACAATGTGTTGCTGTACCGGTTCGTGCTGCGGCTAATTGGCGATGCGTCGAAGGCTGAAGAGATTGTCAGTGACACCTTCTTCAATGTATGGCGCCAAGCCAGCCGCTTCGAAGGGCGTAGTCGCGTCTCGACCTGGATTCTAGCGATTGCGCGATACAAAGCGCTCACGGTTCGCTGTCGTCGCCAGGAGGAGCAGCTCGAGGACGCTGCGGCAGAAGGTATCGTCGATCCGGGCGATGATCCAGAGCAGGCTCTGAGTCGGAAAGAAAAGAGCACATTATTGAGCGGTTGTTTAGCGCAACTGTGTCCGCGGCATCGAGAGATTATTGATCTCGTCTATTATCACGAAAAGTCCATTGATGAGGCAGCCGTAATCATCGGCGTGCCGCCCGGCACCGTCAAAAGCCGGATGTTCTATGCCCGCAAACGTATTCACGAATCCTTCTCGCATGGGCAAACACAAGTCGTTTAGGCGGCTTCTATTGCGTCAATAGAGCGCGCTGCCCGCATTTCTCAATGGCCTCGGCTTGCGGTCGGAGATTGACTGGAGCGGTAAATACAGGCTGGTCAAATGGCTAATGATAAATGGACGATAACGGCATCCCGAATTCAGCGTAAATATTCAAGAAGCGGAGTGGAAACAGGGCGGGGATTTAGCCCCGCCCTGTTGTTCTTCACGGCTGAACTTCCAGTTCTTTGTTGTACCCGACACTGCCGCCGCCGGTATGTTCCGGCATATTGGAAACATCGCGCAGGTCTGCGCTGGGCACCATCGCGAAAGCATCGGCGCCATTCCGGTGAATAGCTGCCTGCCTGTGGGAACCGGCATCTTGGTAGCTCAATGCCACCAGGTTGCCAGTCCCTTGGTCGGGGTCAAATGACTGGGCGAACGCTGGCGAAACAAAGGCGATTGTCGCGACAGTGAAGATCGTGACGAGTTTCCATTTGCTAGTCATGGCTCTTCTCCTAGGTTGCAAGGCAAGCCAGGCCGGATTGGCCGTTGCCCGTATCCACAGAGATAGCCGTGTGCGATCAGTCAGACTGTGATGCCGCTCACTGTGCTGTAGAGAAAAGAATTAGCTTTGAATTGCCACTTAGCGAACTCTGACACTGTCACCACGACAAGCTTTACGTGTTGGTCCGGGGAAGTAAGGCGAGTTCAAAGTTGAGCTAATTTGTCTCTTAACCAATATCACAATCGCTCGCACGTTTGCGCAGTAAGTGCATACCGCAAGGTCGAGCGAGCCTGATCGCACACCACCAAAATCTTCGGCTTCAGTGACCCGCGTCACTCATGGAGCGCGCGCGGCAATCTAGATTGCCAGCGTTCTCGCTCAGACCTGACCTTAACCATCGAAGGAGACACCCATGAGTGTTCAAGTTGAAATGCGGTCGGCCGCTCCCGAGCAATCGTCGTCGGATATGTCGTCCATCACCGTTGCGCTTCTTGTCGGCGCGATCGTGGTCGCACTCGTATTGTCGATAGCGACGGGATTAAGCGCCGAACCTCAGGCGATCGACTATTCAGCCGGTATCTCGCTTCTGTAGCTAAGTCGCGACGACGAAACACACCAGTCCGAAGGAGAACAACGTGGCTCCAAAAATTCATGCCGGGACGAAAAAGAATCCCCAGCGATTGGAGCCCGTTGCCGGACGGCTCGCCGCGATCGTTCTGTTCATCCATGCGGTCACCGTGACTTTTGGCCGCCGTTTTCTCGCCGCGTGTCACGAATCTCAGCGAGTAAGAGCGGCCGCGGTCATTCGCAGGCATCAGCATTTGATCGATACGGCGAGAGCCGATGTCGCGAAGCAACCTCTCGAAAACCGTAGCCGGCCGGCGGCTCGCGCCGCCGAGTTGAAGTCTTTCCCCGTCACGAAAAACAGCAGGAGCGTCGCATGTCTGCCTTACTAAGCGACCATGCGGTCTCACCCCTCGGCATTGATCTCGGGTATATCATCACGCTGCTGTCGATCTTCGCCGGTTCGTTGGCTGCTGGTCTGGCTGGCTTCGCGTTCTCGGCTATCGCAGGCGCATTGCTGTTTCATTGGCTTGCGCCTGTCGAAGCGGTGCCGCTGCTTCTGGCCTGCAGCGTGACGACGCAATTGTTCAGCATCACAAGTCTTTGGTCGACGATGCAATGGCGTCAGTGCCTTCCCTACCTGGTCGGTGGCGTGGCCGGGATACCGTTGGGCGCCAAACTGCTGGAGAACTTCAGTCCGCATGTTTTTGCGGGCGGGTTCGGCATCTTCCTCATTTGCTACAGCAGTTACATGCTTCTACGACCGGCGCTCGCGGTGAGCTGCGGCGGTCGTCTTGCTGAAGTTGCTGCGGGCTTTGCCGGCGGCATCACTGGCGGCGCAACCGCTTTTCCTGGTGCCTTTCCGACGATTTGGTGCAGCCTGAGAGGGCTTTCCAAGAATGAACAGCGCGGCATAGTCCAGCCCTTCATATTGCTGATGCAGATTGCCACGCTTGTTTATTTTTCGAAGCTGGGCATTTTTTCTTCGGGTACGTGGACGAATTATTTCTGGTGCGTACCCGCCGTCATCGCCGGCACCTGGCTCGGGCTTCAGCTATTCGATCGCGTGGACGACAAGAAATTCCGCCGGCTTGTGCTGTTTTTTCTTCTGGTCTCCGGCACGACGTTGGTTGTCTAATATTTACGGATATATACCGGCCGCGAACCGAGGCCAATTAACCCCTTCCTGAATACGCTGGAGTTGCTACGATCCCGCCGGCGCTTTTAGCTTCATGGAGGAGCGGGGACAGAGGGGGAGATCAATGGCCGATCCCAAGCGGAAAAAGATCGCTGTCGGTTGCCAGGGCGGCGGCATGCATGCCGCGTTCGAAATCGGCGTCCTCACAGAAATCCTCAAAGATTCCGAACAAAAGAAGTTCGATCTGGTGGGCTTGAGCGGCACATCGGCCGGCGCTCTGTGCGCGCTGATGGCTTGGTACGGTCTTGCTCCGAAGAATGGAAAGCCAGGCTCGGAGAGCGCGGCAATCGACGGACTCGGCGGTTTCTGGAACCACTTCGTCGCAGAAACGCCTGGCGAAACTTTGCTGAATTTATTTACGTTCGGAGCGCTCCAGGCCGAGGAGATGGAGATCCCGGTGCTTGGAATAAACGCGCCGATAGTCGGGCTCAATCCAGCCGGCGCAATCTATAAGGCGTTCGCCGCTTCGTTGCCGCGCCTCGGCGTACGCACGCAATATTTCAATTTGGAGAACATGCTTGCCAGGGATTGCGCGGAGTTTAGCGGCATCGATTGGCCGAAAGTAAAGACGCGGCTTTTGATCGGAGCTTCCGAAGTCGTCAACGGCATGGAGACCGTCTTCGACTCTGACGTCAACAAGGGAACGCAGCAGGCCAGCAAGGGTATGCAACCCGGCAGCCTTAGCTATTGGCGCCAACAATTGCCGCTCAGTTTGAACGGAATCGTGGCCTCGGGAACGCTGCCCGCTTTCCGCGAGGCGGAGTTGATCGAGGGCAGTTATTATTGGGACGGACTGTACTCGCAGAATCCCCCGGTCCGCGAATTTTTTGACGGAGTCGATACGGACGAGGTGCCCGACGAATTGTGGATCGTGCGTATCAATCCGCAGCAGTGGCCCGAGCTCCCCACATCGAATGCCGACGTCATGGACCGCGAAAACGAGCTGATGGGCAATCTGTCGCTTCACAAGGAGCTGGATTTTATTTTAGCAGTCAACCAGTGGAGAAAGTCTCATGGCGGGCAATTTGCCGAAGACTACAAGCATGTGACCGTGCGCACGATCAAAATGAAAAAGAAAACGGCCGACGAACTGCGGTATTCGTCGAAGTTCAATCGCAGCCGTGAATTTATGGACCAGCTGCGCAACGAAGGCCGTGAGGTTGCCCGGGCTTGGCTCGATCGTTGGCCCGATGGTGTTGGTCTCTATCCGGACGACGCGGCGTATCGCTGACACATTGAGGTCGGCTTTATCAGACCGTTTACTATCTCGAACTTTAGCAAGAGACACCCAACTCGATCCGCCAACAAATGCCTGCTTGCGAGCCGAAGCCGCGAGCATTGCGAAAGCGTCACCCGTTCCGATATGCTGCGCGACGATTGTTTGAGGCTTGGCTCGCGAATTTGCACCAGGTTAGGTCGTTGCCATGGAAGTCGGTGAGTGGCTGCGAAAGATTGGCCTTGGCCGATATGAGTCGGCGTTTATCGAGAACGCAATCGGCTTTGATGTGCTGGCGGACCTGACCGACGACGATCTCGCAAAGCTTGGGATGGTGCTCGGCGACCGGAAACGCTTCATTAAGGCGTGGGCGGAAGAGTCTCCCAGTACGGGAGCCGCAAGTGAAGTGAAAGAGCCGAGCGAACATTCCGCGCTAGCGGGAGCGGAACGCCGTCACCTGACGGTGATGATCTGCGATTTGGTCGGTTCGACCGCCCTCGCTTCTCGACTTGATCCCGAAGATATGGGTGCGGTGATCGACGCCTTACAGGCGGCCTGCGCCCGAATTACCCTGGCCTTCGACGGGTTTGTCGCTGAGTTTCGCGGCGACGGCATATTGGCTTATTTCGGCTATCCGCGCGCGCACGAGGACGATGCCGAGCGGACGGTGCGTGCGGCGCTCGATATCGCCGCCGCTGTTGCGCGGCTGAGGACGCCTGCGGACGAACCGCTATCGGTTCGCATCGGGATAGCCACGGGTTTGGTCGTCGTAGGCGACCGCGGCGGTGAGGGTGCGTTACGGGATCATACTGTGATCGGCGACACGCCGAACCTTGCAGCGCGTCTCCAAGCATTGGCGGAGCCTGGGGAGGTCATCATCGCCGCTTCCACACGCCGGCTGCTCGGTGATCTGTTCCGTTTGCGCGATCTTGGGCTTCACCAGGTCAAGGGTATTACGGAGCCGATTGCAGCGTGGGCGGTTGAGGCCGTGTCGAGTTCGCGGAGCCGCTTTGAGGCAATCCATGCGGCGGCTCTGACGGAACTTATCGGCCGCGAAAACGAGCTCGATTTTCTGCTGGACCGCCAGCGCCTCGCTTGGAGGGGAAAAGGCCAAGTCGTGCTCATCTCGGGTGAAGCGGGGATCGGCAAATCCCGTCTTGCGGCCGCTCTCGAAGAGAAAATCGGCGATCAGCCGCACACGCTTTTGCAATACCAGTGTTCGCCTCACTACAGCAACAGCGCGCTCTATCCGTTCATCGCCCAATTGGAGAGCGCGGTCGGCTTCAAAGCGGACGACACATCTGACGAGCGACTTGCCAAACTGGAAACGCTTCTCGCCATGCCCGCGCCGCGCGTTCAGGAGATGGTCCCCCTGTTCGCCGCATTGCTGTCGATCCCGATCGGCGACCGGTACCCAAGATTACCGCCCAATCCTGCACAGCAACGCCGCCGTACATTTGGGGCGCTCCTCGATCAATTCGAGAGTCTCGCGCGTCAAAAGCCGGTCCTTTTCGTTTTCGAGGATGTCCACTGGGCCGATGCGACGTCGCTTGAGTTGCTCGACCTGATGATTGAGCGGTTGCACCATTTGCCGGTGCTTGCCCTTTTCACCTTGCGGCCGGACTTCAAGCCACCCTGGGAGGGCCTTCCGGATGTGGGGACGCTGGCGCTGGGACGCCTCGACCGCAGCAACGCCGAGGGCATCGTCACGCAAGTGACCGGCGGTCACACCTTACCAGCGGACGTTATGAACCTGATTGTCGCCAAGACCGACGGCAATCCGCTGTTCGTCGAAGAACTTACCAAGACGGTTCTCGAAGGCGACATTCTGGTCAAGAGTGCCGATGGCTACCGGCTCAATGGGCCGCTACCGCCGCTCGCCATTCCCACGACCCTGCAAGACTCCTTGATGGCGCGGCTTGACCACCTCGCGCCGGTAAAGGACATCGGTCAAATAGGCGCGGCGATCGGCCGTGAGTTTTCTTATTCGCTGATGCGCGAGGTAGTCGAGCGCGACGAAGCGTCGCTCAAGAACGCTCTCGCCAAGTTTGAGGAAGCAGAGCTTTTGTTTCGTCGCGGCGAACCGCCGGAAGCCATCTACAATTTCAAACACGTATTGGTCCGTGATGCGGCGTACGAGAGTGTGCTCAAGAGCCGCCGACAGCAACTGCACGGGCAGATTGCGCGCGCAATGGAAGAAAAGTTTCCGGACATTGTGGCGAGCAAGCCCGAAATCCTGGCGCACCACTTTACCGAAGGCAATCTTACCGAACCTGCGGTCAGCTACTGGCTCAAGGCCGGCAATCTCGCGCTCGGCCGCTCGGCGAATGCCGCCGTCAGTCATCTCAAACAAGGGTTGCAGCTGACAGCGAGCATCGACGACCAGACCACAAGTGGAAAGTTGGAGTTGCTGCTTCAAACATCCCTCGGCAACGCTCTCCGCGCGACCAAAGGATGGAGCACCGAGAGTGTGAAGGAAGCATACACTCGGGCACTCGAACTGTGCAGCCAAGATGGACTGGACGAACATACCCTTCCGGCGGTGTTCGGCTTGTGGACCTGGAATTTCCTGCGCGCAACGCTTCGCGAAGCTCAGGCTCTTGCCGAAAATTTGTTACATACCGCCGAGCAAGTAGGTGATCCGGTTTACAGAGTGCTCGCCCACGAAGCCCTGGGGTTCACGTATTTCGCACAGGGGAAATTTGTTGCCGCCCACACCGAGTTGGAGCGCGGCATCATTCTTTGTGAGGACAACAATGCTGGCGCGTATCTCGACCTGTCCGCGCAAGATCCACGCGTTCATATACGGTCATACGACGCGATGACGCTTTGGCTGCTCGGGTTTCCGGACCGTGCGCTGCAGCTTTGCGCGGAGGCTCGCCATTACGCCAATATGACGCGGCATCCGTTCAGCGAGGCGATGATCAGA
The DNA here is from genome assembly GCA_036273755.1 of Pseudolabrys sp. GTDB lineage: Bacteria > Pseudomonadota > Alphaproteobacteria > Rhizobiales > Xanthobacteraceae > Pseudolabrys. Next base: position 41,112 of record DASUGZ010000088.1, on the reverse strand, counting down.
ACGATTAGCCTTCGCGTTCATCAGCTTCGGGGCGAGGTTGACATTGTTGCTGAGCAGGCCGACGCGGTCGTCGCACTTTGCGAGGAGCATGAGTTTGTCCATTACGTGGCCATGGCGTTGATCCTACGCGGATGGGCAAGGGCGCAGCGGGGCGAATTCGAGAAAGGCATCGCCGAGATCGAGGACGGCTTGAAGCAGGAAAGGGCCACCGGCGCCCTATTGCTGGACTCATATTCCCTCGGCTTGCTGGCCGATGCATGCATAAAGAACGAGCGTTACGGACAGGCGCTTGAATTCTTGAACCAGGCACAATCGCGACTCGAGGAAGAAGACACCGAACGCTTTTACGCGGCCGAAATTTACCGCTTGCTCGGCGAAACCTATCTGCAATCGAACCAAGACCTGGATCGTGCGGAGCATTATTTTTCTAAAGGCCTTGAGGTCGCGCGCGGGCAAAAGGCCAAATCTCTCGAACTCAAACTTTGCTTGAGTCTGTGCGAATTGTACGACATGAGGCAAAACGCTGACATCGGGCGATCGCAGCTCGACGAGGCCTATGGATTTTTCGACGAGGGCTTTGACACGTCGGATCTCATGAGGGCCAAAGCGAGGCTGGAGAAGGCGTAAGCGCGCCGCAGCGGCTATTGCCGTCCGTTCGCTGAATTTACGAACTCGCTTTGAATGATCTCGACAATGCGGTCGCCATCGTCAGCCATCAGGAAATGCGAGCCTTTGCATTCGTGATTGGTGAAGCCGCCACACGTCAGTTCACCCCAGCCGGCGGAGTCTTCCTCCGATACCCATGGGTCAGAATCGCCGACAAAGCTGCTAATCGGAAAGGAAAAAGGCTCGCCGGGGTGATAGTTGTAATTGTAGGCCATGCGAAATTCGGCGCGGATCGTGGGCAACAATATCTTCCTGAGCTTCGGTATCTCCAACATCCTGTCGGCGGCCGGCGTGTCGAAGTGCCGGATGATGCCCGCGAAGATTTCATCATTTTGGGCGAAGGGGGGAATTTTGATGTCGAAATCGCGATGCATCATCATGCCGTAGATCAAGTTGTCCTCAAACTCGCCCCTGCGCTTCAACAGATGCGGCGGTCTCACGCCGCAAGCAAATGCGTGCTTGATGAAACGCAAAGACTCTTTTGGCAATGCGCGCAACGTAGCAAACATGCTGAGCCCGCCAAGGCAGTGGCCAAAAAAGGCAGATGGCCGATCCAGCCAGTCAACCATTTCCGGCAGCAATCCGGCGACGAAAGCGTCCAGGTCGTCGATGGCGGCTTCGTTGATGCGTGTCCCGCGTCCGGGCGCCTCGACCGCCACCAGCTCGACGGTGCCGCCGAAGCGCTGTGACCATTCGCGGAACGATCCGAGGCCGCCGCCTGCGTAAGGGAAGCAGAACAGGCGAACAGCAGCATTCGGGTTCGGCCGAGGCGCCACCAGCCACTTTCCGGGGCAGCGCGCTCCATTGACGGCGGGTTTTAATTCGTCGCTGTTCGGGAGGCCGGGGGAGGCCTGCAAGGAAATTCCGTTTCCGGAGGCATGGAGCGTTGTTTCGGGCGGCGTCGAAACAAGCGCATCGCCATGTGACGATACGATCGCGACCGCGGAGGCGGGCGCGGCAATCCCGTTCGCCGCAGTTTGCGCAAACAGCTCGGATAGATGGTCGGCCAACTGGTTGATGGTCGGACCTCTGATCAGCTCCGAGATCGAAATCAATATGCCAAATTCGTCTTCCAGGTCGTTCGCGAGGGTTACCGACCGCAGCGAATCCAAACCAACTTCGTTCAAAGGCCGATCGAGGTCGATTGGATCGACGAAGCCGAGCTCTGCGGTTATGCGCTGCTGAAGCCTGCTCAAGAGGTGCGGGCGTGCATTCCCGTTCGACGGGATCGGCGGCGCGGCCGAGCGGTTTTTCTTTTGCGGCGCTTTTGCCGACTTTTCGTCACCGGTCAGGAGATCGGCCAGGAAAGCGGATTTGCCGACCTTGCCGGCATATGTCGGCCAATCGGTATCCGCGATCACAAGATGCTCCACGTCGCGGCGCATCGCGTCATCGAAAGCCTGCATTGCGACGTCGGGGGAAATGAATTGCACGCCGAGCGATGACCACATCGCCTCGCCCCGGGCCCCCGAGGAGGTGGCCAGGCCGCCGCCAGACCAGGCGGACCAGTTGATCGCCGCAGCCGGCAAGCCGGCGCCGCGCCGGTAAGACGCCAGCGAATCGAGAAACGCGTTTGCAGCGCTGTAGTTCGCCTGACCGGCGGAGCCCAACAGGCTCAGCACCGACGACTGAACGACAAAGAAATCCAGCGCCAGCGACTTGGTGTGCTCGTGCAAAAGCCAGCCGCCATAGACCTTCGGCTCGAATACGCGCGAGAAACGATCCCAATCGAGCCGGGCCAGAATTCCATCGTCCAAAACGCCGGCCGAGTGCACCACGCCCTTCATCGGCGGGAAATCCCTGCCGATAGTCTGCATCAGGCGGCTGACATCTTTTTCGTTGCCGAGGTCGGCGGCCACGACGCCGATGGCAGCGCCGTTCTTTTCGCCGTCGGCCTGGAGTTGCTGTGCCGCTTCGGCGCTCGCACTCCGGCCCGTCAGCACGATGTGTTTGGCGCCTTTTTCGAGAAGCCATTTGACGATATTGCGCCCCAGCATTCCGAGGCCGCCGGTCACCAGATAGGTGGCGTCACCACGAATTCGCGGCGTTTGCAGGCGCAATTCCGCCAAGGGCTGCCTGACAAGCCTGGCGACGCGGCGTTGCTTGTCGGCGGCGATTGCAATCTGGGACTCGCCGTCCGGATGCAGCAATTCCGCCGTCAATAAATCGACATCCGGAGTTTGCTGTGCGTCCAGTTGCAGGTCGATCAGCCCGCCCCAAATCCCGGGATGCTCGATCGCGACGGTCCGGCCCAAGCCCCACAGCGGCGCCTGGACCGGATCGACATGCCGGCCGAGATCCTCGGTGTTTTGCGCGTTCGCGGTGACAAACCAAAGCTTGGCGCCGCCCTGACCTGCCGTTCTTGTCTCGGCGAGCGCCTGGACAAGCGCCAGTGCGCCGCGGCACACGGTCTCACTGCCGCTTTTCAAGCCGGCGAAGCTAAGGTCTCGGATCGGCGGCGCGTCCAGCCCCCACAGGTAAATCACGCCCTCGCATGGCAGCGGTGCGTCGGCAACGAAGTCTTCCAGCAATCCGCGGAAATCGTGCACCGACTCGGCATTCCGATAGACGAGTTGGCAGTGATGGCCTGCGTATCCCAACCGCTCGGCCAATGCCGCGCCGGCACCTTTCGCGTCGGCGAAGATCAGCCAGCTTGCCGGAGGCCGGTCCTTCCGGAGGCGGGCTGCTTCCGGCGCGCTCTTCCGCCAAACCGCCCGATAGAACAAGCCGTCGGCGCGGGCTGGACGCGATATCACTTTGGCAAACGGCAAGCGACGGACCATCAGTCCGTCCAGATCCGCGACAGGCTGCTCCGCGTCATCGTAAACGCGGATGTCGAGGATCTGGGCGTCGTCCTTTTCGGCATCGCGCAGGCTGATATGGGCCCACGCCTTGTCGCTGCCATCCTGATAGCAGCGAAATCCTTCCAGCGAGACCGGCAGGTAGGTGCTCTGACGGTCGTTTGTGCTGGCGGCGGCGCCGATAACGAACGGATAGCTGTGCAGGCACGCATCCAGGAACGCGGGATGCAGTGTAAATTTCGTGTTTGTCAAACCGTCGGCGAGCTGCACCTTCGCCAGCGCCTCGCGCCGGCCCAGGTGCAATTCGCGGACGCCGCGGAAACTCGGTCCATATTCGAGCCCGAGCTCGTCAAGCCGTCGATAGATTTCGGCGGCCGGCACTGTTTGCGAACAGCGGGCGCGAACTTTCTTCGCCGAAAAAGCCGACGCGGCCGGCGCCTCGGACTTGCGCAAAGTGCCCGTCATGTGGGTATGCCAGCGGTTCGGCTCGCGGGTGTCCGCGCTGACCAGCTCGAAAGCCGCTCTATCGGAATTCTGCGGCGTCACGACGACGCGTACCATCCGATCTTCGCCATTGGCGAAGGACATCGCCTGGTGGTGCATGGCGTTTTCAAATCGGACGCGCGGCGAGCCGAAATGTATCCGCCCGGCAGCCGTGGCGGCTTCCAGTTCGGCGGCCGTCGGCAGCACGATGGTGCCTGCAAGCCTGTGATCGGAGAAATAAGCGGCGTGCCGGACGCCATAGCGCGTTTCGTAGCGCGCTTCTTCCGAGGTGGAATTGACGCGGGCGCCGACCAAGGGGTGAAGGCGCTCGACCACCTTGCGCGCGCGTTGATCGTGGACCGTGTTGTCCTCCAGCCAATGGCGCTGGCGCTGGAACGGATACGTCGGCAAAGGGATGCGCCGCCATGACGCGTCGGCATGAACCGCGGTCCAGTCGATGGTGTGGCCGGCAAGATACAACGCCGCCAGCATGTCGCTGATCGACTCCGCATCCTGCTTTTGACGATTGAGCGAAGCAACCCAGGCCGTAGACCTTCCTTTCGCCGCGAGGCAGCCTTGCGCCATCGGCAACAACACGGGGTGCGGACCGATTTCCAGGAAGCTCCGGCAGCCGAGCTCGGCAAGCGCGTGCATCCCATCCTTGAAACGCACCGTTTCGCGAAGATGCCGGCGCCAGTAATGTTTGTCGGGCGCGGCCGCCATCAACTCGCCGGTGAGGTTGGATATCAAGGGCAGCTTCGGCGCTTCATACCTGAACTCGCCCGCCACGCTTTCGAATTCATCGAGGATGGACTCGGTGTGGTACGAATGAAAAGCGTTGGAAACCTGCAATTGCCGGTAGCCGATACCCTTCCGGCCTAGCAATTCCGAGAGCTTGCTCGACGCAGCCGCGTCGCCTGACACGACCGTATTTTCCGGACCGTTGATCGCGGCGACGTCGATTCCGGCGGCGGCCTCCTCCAGCAGCCCTCGGACCACCGGCTCTTTGGCGAAGATCGCAATCATGCCGCCATCGTCGGGCATCCGGCGCATCAGTGCGCCTCGGGCGGTGACCAGCCGCATCGCGTCTTCGAGCGTCATCACTCCGGCCGCCCAAGCGGCGGTGAATTCTCCCAAGCTGTGCCCGACGACGGCGTTAGGCGATATGCCCCAGGATCTCAAAAGCTCGACAAGGGCATATTCGACGGCAAACAGTGCCGGCTGGGTATATTCTGTGCGATTGACCAGCGCGCCTTCATTCTCCATGGCAAAGATAACGTCGCGCAGGCCATGCTCGAGATTTGGCGCCGTCAGATCGTGGCAGCGGTCGATGGCGTCGCGAAAAACGGCGTGGGTGCGATAAAGCGCTGCGGCCATGCCGGCATGCTGCGAGCCCTGACCGGAAAACAGGAAGGCGATCGGCTGATTGCCGGTGCGTTGTGGGCGCGAGGCGTCGTTCGCCGCGGCACGCAGCCAGACCGCAAGCTGTTTTCTCACTTGCGCTTCGGACTGCGCCGCCACCGCACAGCGGAAATCGAACTGGCTTCTGCTGACATTGGTCGTGTAGCAGACGTCGTCGAGCGGCGCGCCGGGATTGTCATTGAGCCAGCTCAGAAATTGCGCGACGCGCGCGACCAGCGCCTCAGCGCTTTTTGCCGACAGCGTAACCAGGCGGGGGACGTCTTCGCGCGGCGGCTTTGCCGGCGCAGGCGGCGGCGCTTCCTCGAGGACGGCAAAGGCGTTCGTGCCGCCGATCCCCAGGCTGTTGACCCCGGCTCGCCGCGGCGCATCGGTTGCGGGAAAATCCTGGAGCTTGGTGGTCACATAGAAGGGCGACGATGCGAAGTCGATCGCAGGGTTCGGCGTCTTGCAGTTGATGGTCGGAGGAATCTGTTTGTGATGGAGGACGAGTGCGGTCTTGATGAGGCCTGCAATCCCCGCCGCCTGTTCCGGGTGTCCGATATTGGCCTTGACGGAGCCGACGGAACAGAACTGCTTGCGGCCGGTCTGCTTGCGAAAGGCCCTGGTCAGCGCATCGACTTCGAGCGGGTCGCCGACAAGCGTCCCGGTGGCGTGGCATTCAACATAGCCGACGCTGTCCGCGCTGACCTCCGCCGCCGTCAGCGCCGCGGCAACCGCCTGGGATTGCTGCTCGAGACTCGGCGCGGTGTAGCTGTTCTTGGCCGAACCGTCGTTGTTTGCCGCGGTGCCTTTGATGACCGCAATTATGTGGTCGCGATCGGCGATGGCCTTCTGTAACGGCTTGATCAAGATGACGCCGACGCCGCTGCCGAAAATGGTCCCCTGGCCGGCCGCGTCGAAAGGCCGGCAGTGGCCGTCGAGAGAATAGACGTTGCGCTTTTCCGCCAGGTATCCCTCGGCTTGCGGCACGCGAACCACCGAACCGCCGACTAGCATCATGTCGCATTCGTCGAGCCGCAGATTCTGGCAGGCCTGGTGCACCGCCAATAACGACGAGGAACACGCCGATTGAATGGTGAAGCTTGGGCCGGTGAGATCGAGCTTGTAGGAGATGCGCGTGCTGAGGAAATCTTTGTCGTTGCTGATATGCGGCGTGCTGGCCGTCTGGCCCGGAAGATTTGCGTGTTGCAGCTTCGCCAGGAGATAGCTGGTGACGACGCCGCCAGCCGTTGCAATGACGCCGACCTTGCCCGGGTAGCGCGCCGGGTCGTAACCGGCATTTTCGAAAGCCTCCCAGCACACTTCCAGGAACAGGCGGTGCTGGGGGTCGATCAGCGCCGCGTCTCTGGGAGAGTAACCGAAAAAAGATGCGTCGAACATTTCGACGTCGCGCAACGTCGCCGCGGCCTTTACGTAATTGGGATTGGCAAGCAAGGACGGGTCGACATCGGCGGCAATGAGGTCTTGGTCGCTAAAAAAAGTGACGGACTCGACGCCGTCGCACAAGTTCTTCCAATACTCCTCCGCTGTGGCCGCCCCCGGAAGCCGACAGGCGAGCCCGACGATGGCGATGTCATTCCGCGGTGGACCACTCATCACGACGCCTCGACCGCAACACCTTGGATAACGATTGCCGGCTCAGAAAACCGCCTGGTCAGAAAAGCCCCTCGACATGCGGAAGATCACGCAGGCCGATCGGGGCTTTTTCCGCTTTTGTCGTCGCTCGATTTGTTATCCTTTCTGAGTTTCTCGAGCGTCTCGGTGAGGGAAGCCAAGATCCGTTCTTGGTTTTCGATAAGGCTAAGTGAACCGGCGACCAGCTTTGGAAAACTTTTTGCGTAAGTTTCTATAATTTCGTTTTGGAAGTCTCGATCTAGAAGGGACCGCCATTTTCCTGACGGGTCTAAAGTCATCATCAGAGCCTGCAGTTCACGCGACGCGAGATTCTCAAGCGGCCGAACATTGCTGGCGTCCTCGATGCCTCTCTTCATCAACGCGAGCACGTCTCGCTGGAATGACAGCCAGGGCAACGCCAGCAAAACAAAGTTCCTGACGAAGGGGGGTCCGTCATTGTGAGCGTGACTGCCGTCCTTATCCTCCGGCATGTGGATACCCCTCAAATGTTCGGCGAAAGTCGACGCATAAGCGGGAACGGGCGGCGTCCCAAAAAGTCTGGTTTCCACCCAATTTATCGTCGAATGCCGAATACAACCCCACGTAAGGTACCTCTACCGCGGTAGTGGAGCAACATTATCCTCACGCAGTTTGCCCGCGTCTCCAACGGTCATTCGCTGTTTTCAGACACCAGCCGTCTGAGTGCGTCGGGCGACAAAATGGACAAACCGCCGCGTTCCAGCTTTACCCATTTTTGGCGCTGCCATTTGCGTAGTTGCTTGTTTGCGCTCTCGCGGGAGGCGCCGACCAGTTGACTGATTTCGCGTTGTGTCACCTTCATTGTTTTTTGACGTTCCGATGAGAAACGTTCGTGTAGGTACAACAGCGCCTTTGCGAGTCGCGCTTTAAGCTTAAGAAAGACGACATCTTCGATCTGTTCGCTGGTGTGCCGCAGGCGTCCGCACAAGATCTCCAGCAAACGTACCGCAAGTTCAGGATAATCCCGCAGCAAAGGTAGAAAATCCCGGCGTTCAATAACCACAAGCTCACCAGATTCAATCATCACTGCGTCGGCGGTGCGCGGACCTCCGTCGAGAAATGCGATTTCTCCAAAGATCTCTCCCGGCACAATTAGGTTGAATACGGTATCTTTCCCCTCATCTGAAGGCGCGCTGACGCGGACTGCGCCTGCGCTGACTGCATACAGATTCGTTCCTGCATCGCCCTTGCGGAAAAGCAGGGTCCCTTTTTTCACTTGGCGCGTGAGGGCACGGGGAGCCAAGCGGTCAACGATCTGATTGTCTAATGCCTTGAAGAATGGATGAGACCGAAGCAGACTTTCTTTATCTAAGGGCTTCAGTCTTGTTTGTAGGTTGGCTGCCATGACCGATGATCCGGCTTGTCTACTGAAGGTCGGCAAAGACGCAGTCCCATTAGCCATATCTTAAGACGAAAAACCCTCGTTGGGTACGGGAAGTTGGAGCGTCAAAACGTTCGGCTTATCAAGCCTGCTCTGGTAGGCAACATATTTGCAGCCCGCATAGGGCCGATATCCATTGTCGGCGCAGCTTGCGAACCTAAAAATTAATTTAGTTTGCGGGCATCCGCCGTGGTCGACGCCAAGCAAACTCTTACCTGCTGCGCGCCGTAAAGCGTGCGATGGGATGCATTTGTTCCTGAGGCGAAGCACACGCAGCAACTCGTGGCTGACGGAAACTTCAAACGTTGTGTGGCGCAGATCACATTGGTTTTGAAGATGCCGCGTAATATCCGTTCAGCCATCTTGAACGGAGGAGTCTGTCATGCCAGTAAAACTATTGTTGTTAGCGGTGGTTACGCTTTTCGGACTTGGCATTTTTGTTGAAGCAATGACGCTGTCTAGTCAAAGCCGGTCTGAGTCGGCAGCGGCTACAATTGACACGCAGGCGCTTCATCGGCAGGTCGACGTCAAGGCAACGCCTGAGCAACGCATCGACGACTTATTTTAGGATGCTCAGCCGCTTCGTCTGAAGATCAAATATAGCCGATTGCGGTCGTGTCCTCCATGCCTGCACCAATCGTTCGCTTTTGAAGGTAAGGCGCACGCGTACCCGGCATCATGGCTTGTCCGCCTTTGGCCCTTAGCGGACACTCCGCTTACCGAAACGGATGTCCGCTTCGGGATAAAAGCCGACATGGCTTCCGCACGACTTCAGTTGCCCGCCGTCTTCTTCCGGTAAGCCTCGATCTTGCCGCGTAGCGCGTCCGGCAGCGTCACCGGCTTGCGCGTCGCAAGCGACATCATGGCCGTGACCATGTGCGCGCGCAGCCGCTCCATCCCCTCGTGATGGCAGACGATGGCGATGCCGAGCGACGAGTTGCCGATGCGCTCGACCAGCAGCGTCAGTTCGATGACATCGCCCATGCGGCTTGGGATCTTGAAGTCGCAGTCGATGTGCACAAAGGGAAAGCCGAACTGGCTGCCCATGATCAGTTCGGAATAGTCGTAGCCGAGCTCCTGCGTGTACCAGTCCTCGATGACGCCGTTGAACATGTCGAAGTAGTGCGGGAAATAGACGATGCCCGCCGGGTCGCAATGCGAGAACCGCACAGTGACGCTGCGGGTAAAGGCGCCGGCGGGCGGCACGAAGCGGTCCTGGAGCATGCGGTGCAATCCTGCCGCGACGCTCGGATCGGCGCCGCCCGTTCAGTCTATCACACCTCCATCCAGGCGCCGTTCGCGTCCACCGATTTGAATACCGCTTCGAGCGCGGCCGCCGTCTGCAGGATGCCGGCGGGCGGGATCGGAAAGGCGCCCTGCCCGAGCACGGCCTTGGCGAAATAATCGAGGTTGCGACCGAGGTGGTTGTCGGCCGGCCGATCGATGATTTCCGGGTCGTCCTTGCCGGCGCGGCGCACGATGGCGCGGGTCTCGCTGACGCTTTCGGCCCAGCAGTTCTCGCCGAAGATCGCGATGCGCCAGCGGAACGGCGTCTTGATGGTGGTGCCGAGCGTGCCGGTGGCGCCGTTCTCGAACTCGATCAGCGCCGCGGTGGTGTCGCCGGTCGGCAGCTCGAGCGCGCGCGCCTTCGACAGCGCGCTGATCCGCTTCATCGGCCCGACCATATCGCGGAAACAGTCGAGGACGTGGATGCCCATGCCGGTCATGCCGCCGGCGCGGCTTTCTTCGGCCTGCATGCGCCAACTGTCCGTCGGATAGCTCGCGAGCCAGTCGTGGCTGTAATTGCCCTCGACGTGCATGATGGTGCCGAAGGCGCCCTGCTCTTTCAACTCGGCGAGCACGCGCATCGACGGCATCAGCCGGAAGTGATGACCGACCGCGATCTGCACCCCGGCGCGCTTGCAGGCGTCGAGCATGGCGGTTGCTTCGGCCTTGCTGAGCGCGAACGGCTTTTCGCAATAGATGTGCTTGCCGGCGGCGGCCAGCGCCTTGACCTGCGCCGGATGCTTGGTGTGCGGCGTGGCGAGGATTACGGCCTTGACCTTGGGGTCGGCGAGCACCTCGTCGAAGGACGTGCCGATCGGAATTTTGTACTCGGCGGCGAAGTCACGCACGGTGTCGGGTTCGAGCGTGACGCCGCGCACGAAATTGATCGGCGCGCCGAAGTCGCGCGCCGCCTTCACCAGGTTCTTGCCCCACCAGCCGAGGCCGACGATTGCGGTATCGAGCATGCGGTCAAGCCGCGGCCGGCGCGCCCGGCTGCTTGAGCGGATGCGCGCGGGCGAAGGCGTCCATCGCCATGCAGGCGTCGACGATGCGCTTGACCGTCGGGTACGGCGCGAGGTCGACCTTGAAATAGTTCGAACCGGCCGCCTGACCGGCGAGGCAGATGTCGGCGATGGTGACCTGGTCGCCCTGGCAGAAGCGGCCGGTGTCCTTCGACGCCGCGAGATTGGCCTCCAGCGCCTTCAACGCCTCGACGTGCCAATGATGACCCCACTTCAGCACGCCCGGCTCGTCGACCTTGTATTCGTGCGCCAGGAATTCGCGCACCCGCGGCACGATCAGCGGATGGGTGTCGCAGGCGATGATCTGCGCCAGACCGCGCACGCGCGCGCGCGCCTTCGGCTCCTTCGGCAAGAGCGGCGGATTGGGATGCGTCTCGTCGAGGTATTCGAGGATGGCGAGCGACTCGAACAGCACCGTGCCGTCGTCGAGAATGAGCGCCGGCAGCGCTTTCATCGGATTGACCTTGATGAAGGCCTCCTCGCGCTGTTTGCCTTGCATCAGGTTGACGTCGATCACCTCGTCGGGCGCGATGCCCTTGAGATTGAGCGCGATGCGCACGCGGAACGTCGCCAGCGAACGCCAGAACGAAAAGAGTTTCATGTGTCGCCTCCCCGGCGCGGTTACTTTTTCTTACCCGACCAATAGACCGTCATGCGCGAGCCGTCGCCGCCGCCGAAGCCATGCGCGGTCGCGTCCTCGAAGCCGGCGAGCGTCGCTTTGGTCGCGATCATGTCGGCGCCGAACGACTCGCCGGTCGCGACCATGGTGCGCAGATCCTTGACCGCGTTGGCGATCGAGAACGTCGTCGGCCCGGGGTCGCGGTTTTCCAGCATGGCGACGATCATGTCGGCGCGCATGGCGATCGCCTTGTTGCCGCCGTTGCTCTCGACGAACAGGTCGACCAGCCGCCGCGCGTCCCAGCCGACGCTGCGCGCGATGGAAAAGGCTTCGCCATAAGCCTGCCACGCGACCATCAACGGCAGATTGATGGACAGCTTGATGGCGGCGCCGGTGCCGACCGGCCCGCAATGTTCGACCTTGCGGCAGAGTTGTTCGAGGATCGGCCGCGCCCGCGCGGCGTCGGCCGGCTCCGCGCCCATCAAGCCGAGCAACTGGCCCTTGCGCGCCGGCGCGGTCGAGCCGCCGACCGGGCACTCCACCATGGCCGCGCCCTTGGCGCGCACCTTGGGCGCAAGATCGGTCTCGACTTTGGGCGCGACGGTGCTCATCTCGATGAACAGCTTGCCTTTGACCTCGCCGGACAGCAGCCCTTTCGGCCCATTATAGACGGCGTCGATCGCCGCGCCGTCGGTGAGCAGAGTGATCACGGCTTCGCTTGCCGCCGCCACGTCGGCGGGCGTCGCCGCGACCTTGGCGCCGGCCTGCGCGATCGGCTTGGTCTTGTCCGCGGTACGGTTCCACACCGTGACCTGATGGCCGACTTCCATCAGCCGCAGGGCGACGTTGCCGCCCATCGCGCCAAGACCAGCTACCCCAATATGCATGACTGCTCCCTCGCTTCTTTTGGCGGCGACGATAGGCGATTGCGGCGCGGCATGAAAGCCGTGTTACCACCAAGGCCTACTCGACAGTGGCGCGTGCGATGACTATGAAACTTTGTGGCGTCGAGATGCTTGCTATTTAGCATTTTCACCATGGGGAAATTGGAATGGCTGGGGCGAAGAAATCCAAAGGCACGGTGGGCATCATCGGCCTCGGCATCATGGGCGGCGCTTTTGCCAAGAACCTTAGCCGCGCCGGCTGGCGCGTGGTCGGCTACGACATCAGCGGCGCGCGATGCCGTGAAGCTGCGCGCGCCGGCGTCAAGATCGCCCGCAGTGCCGCCGAAGTCGCCACCAAGGCGTCGGTCGTGCTGACCAGCCTGCCTTCGCCGCAGACACTGATGGACACCGCACGCAAAATCGCCGCCGCCAAGGTCAGACGCGTGGTGCTGGTCGAAATGAGCACCTTCGCCATTGCCGACAAGGAAAAGGCCGCGCGCACGCTCACCAAAGCCGGCCATGTCATGCTCGATACGCCGGTCAGCGGCACCGGCTCGCAGGCCATCGAACGCGATCTTATTTTCTACGCCAGCGGCAATCGCGCGCTGATCAAGAAGCTGCGCCCGATGTTCCACGACTTCGGCCGCGAGGTCTTCGACGTCGGCGCGTTCGGCAACGGCAGCAAGATCAAATACGTCGCCAACCTCCTGGTCGCCATCAACAACGTCGCCACCGCCGAGGCCATGGTGCTCGGCATGAAGGCCGGCCTGCCGCCGCGACTGATCTTCGACCTGATCACGCCGGGCGCCGGCAATTCGCGCGTCTTCGAATTGCGCGCGCCGATGATGGTGAAGGGCAATTACAAAGACGCCTCTATGAAGATCAATGTCTGGGACAAGGACATGCAAGTGATCGGCGGCTACGCGCGCAGGATCAAGGCGCCGACCCCGATGTTCGACGCCTCGAAGCCGGTCTACATCAAGGCGATGAGAAGCGGGCTCGGTGCGCAGGACACCGCTGCCGTCTGCGCCGTCCTGGAAAAGCAGGCGAAGCTGAAGCGTAAACGCGCGAAGAGCGCGTTATAATTTTCGTCATGCCCGGCCTTGTGCCGGGCATCCACGTCTTTGTAGCCTCAAGAACAAGAAAAACGTGGATGGCCGGGACAAGCCCGGCCATGACGGTGAGCGTGGGAGGCTACGATGGCCGCGTTACAGAAATTGTCGGAAATCCGCGACGGCATGCGGACCGACTGGAACGTATCCATCACCATGGATGACGGCCTGGTGCTGCGCGCCGACGTGTTTCGTCCGGCGAAAGACGGCCAATATCCAGTGCTGCTCACTTACGGTCCTTACGCCAAGAACCTCGCTTTCCAGGACGGCTACCCGAGCGCCTGGAACATCATGGCGGAAAAACATCCCGACGTGACAGCCGGCTCCTCAAACAAATATCAGAATTGGGAAGTCGTCGATCCAGAGAAATGGGTGCCGCACGATTACGCGTGCGTGCGCGTCGACTCGCGCGGGGCCGGCTGCTCGCCCGGTGTCATCGACCATTTCTCGCCGCGCGAAACCAAGGACTTCTACGACTGCATCGAATGGGCCGGGGTACAGCCCTGGTCCAACGGCAAGGTCGGCCTCAACGGCATTTCCTATTACGGCATGAACCAGTGGCACGTCGCGTCGCTGCAGCCGCCGCATCTCGCCGCCATGTGCGTGTGGGAAGGCTCGGCCGACTGGTACCGCGACATGACGCACCACGGCGGCATTCTCTCGACGTTCTGGGAGAACTGGTTCGACATGCAGGTGAAGACCGTGCAGTTCGGTGTCGGCGAGAAAGGCGGACGCAGCCGCGTGCACGGCGAGCTGGTATGCGGCCCGGACACGTTCAGCGACGAACAACTCGCCAAGAACCGCGCCGATTTCGGCGGCAACATCCTGCGTCATCCGCTAGACGACAAATATCACCGCGATCGCTCGCCGGTCTGGGACAAGGTCACCGCGCCCTTGTTCTCCGCCGCCAATTGGGGCGGCCAGGGCCTGCATCCGCGCGGCAATTTCGAAGGCTTCGTACGCGCGGCCTCGAAACAGAAGTGGCTCGAGGCGCACGGTATCGAACACTGGACGCATTTCTACACCGACTACGGCCGCGAGCAGCAGCTCGCCTTCTTCGACTATTTCCTGCATGGCAAGAAAGACGCTTGGAGCAAGCAGCCCAAGGTGCTGCTGCAGGTCCGCCATCCCGGCGAGAAATTCGTCGCGCGGGCGGAAAACGAGTGGCCGATCGCGCGCACGCAGTGGACCAGATTTTATCTCGACCCCAAGTCGATGGCGCTCTCGCCCAAGAAACCGTCAGGCGGCGCAAAGCTCGCCTTCGAGGCCATGGGCGAAGGCCTCACTTTCCTGACCCCGGTGCTCGAGCACGACACCGAAGTCACCGGCCCGTCCGCGCTCAAGCTGTTCGCGTCCTCGTCGACGCGCGACGCCGACCTTTTCATCGTGCTGCGCGTCTTTACCGGCGACCTCAAGGAAATCGTGTTCCAGGGCGCTATCGACCCGCATACGCCGATCGCGCAAGGTTGGCTGCGCGCCTCGCACCGCAAGCTCGACAAGAAGCTGTCGCTGCCCTACCGGCCCTACCACACCCACGACAAGAAGCAGCCGCTCACCAAGGGCAAACCGGTCGAGCTCGACATTGAAATCTGGCCGACGTCGATTCACGTACCGGCCGGCTATCGCATCGGCCTGTCGATCCGCGGCAAGGACTACGAATACGGTGGCGCGAGCGGCGGCAAGCTGTCGAACTTCAAGAACGAGCTCACCGGTTGCGGTCCCTTCCTGCACAACAAACCGGAAGACCGCCCGCCGGCGATCTTCGGCGGCACCACAACCCTGCATTTCAGCGGTGGCAAAGCGCCCTATCTGCTACTGCCGATCATCCCGCCGAAAAAACAAGCCGCCAAGAAAAACCGCGGGCGCAGATAATTTGATCTTGAGAAAACAGCACCGCCATCCGTTCATTCCCGCACACGCGTCGAAGCCTATTGGCACAACGGTGCGCAGGAATGAACCCGCGTCGAATTAGGTGTTCCTTCCCGGCAAAGCTCAGGTAAGCTACCGGCAACCTTCGACCTAACAGAAGGGCCAGAGGGAGACGAATGAATACGCAGTTCTGGGTCATCCAGGCCTTCAACGGGATATCCTATGGCGCGCTGCTGTTTCTCGTCGGCAGCGGCCTGTCGCTGATTTTCGGCGTCATGCGGATCGTCAATTTGTCCCACGGGTCTTACTTCCTGTGGGGCGGCTACATCGCGCTGTCCGTCATCGCCGTGACCGGCTCCTGGGCGCTGTCGCTGCCGGTGGCGGCGCTCGCCGTCGCCGGGATCGGTCTCGTCATGGAGCGCCTGTTCCTGCGCTCCGAAGGCTTGGCCCACCTGCGCAACGCGGTGATCGCTTTCGGCATCGCCATCCTGGTCGCTCTCGGAGTGGCGCGGGCACTCCCGGCGGTCGCGGCCAGCTGGCCGCAATTCGTCACCGTCGCCGTGCTCGCCGCCGTCGTGCTGTTCTTTGTGCTGAGCCGCATATCCATCCTGCCGATCGACAACGACGTGCTGCGCCAGGTGCTGCTCACCGTCGGCTTCGCCTTCCTGTTCCAGCAAGGCGCACTCGACATCTGGGGCGGCAACAACATGGACATCAACCCGCCGAAGGAGTTCACCACGAGCGTCGTGATCGGCGGCATGTATTTCCCCGCCTACCGCGTCTTCATGATCGCCACCGCACTGGCGATCGGCATCGTGCTGTGGCTGGTGATGGAAAAGACGCGCATGGGCGCCGCGGTGCGCGCCACGGTCGACGACGCACAGATGGCGCGCGGCGTCGGCATCGACACCAACCGCGTGTCGATGTTCATCTTCGCGCTTGGCGCCTTCCTTGCTGCGCTCGGCGGCGTGACCGGCGGCGCCTTCCTCGGCATCTATCCCGGGCTCGACTTCGAGATGCTGCCGCTCGCCTTCGCCGTGGTGATCATCGGCGGCATGGGTTCGCTTGGCGGCGCCGCGATCGGCGCGCTACTCGTCGGCCTCGCCGACAATTTCGGCAAGGCGCTGTTCCCGGAAGTGTCTTACTTCACGCTCTACGCACCGATGGTTCTCATCCTGGCGATCAAGCCCACCGGCCTGTTTGGACGCGATTGACCGACCGATGACCCAGACCATGAAAATCCTGATCGTGGCGGTGCTGCTGGCCGCGATCGCCATCCTCGTGCCGCACACCACGTCGTTCGTGGTGCTGCTGACGACCCGGGCGATGTGCTTCGCCATCCTTGCGATGAGCGTCGACCTGCTGCTCGGTTTCACCGGCCTGTCATCGATGGGGCAAGCAGCCTATTTCGGCGTCGGCGCCTACCTCACCGCGATTCTCGCCACCAAATATCACGTCGGACTTGGCTGGGATTTCTGGCTGGTGGTCATTCTGGGCATGCTGCTCGGCGCCGCGCTCGCCGCACTGTTCGGGCTATTCGCGATGCGCGCCAGCGGCGTCTATTTCCTGATGATCACGCTGGCGCTCGGCCAGTGCGTCTGGGGCCTCGCCTACCGCTGGAATTCGCTGACCGGCGGCGACAACGGCATCAACGTCAGCAGCCGGCCGAGTTTTGGGCTCGACCTCACCAACGAAACAACCTTCTTCCTTCTGGTCTTCGCCTTTTTCGTCGTCAGCCTGATCGTGCTTTACATCCTGGTGCGCTCGCCGTTCGGCCGCAGCCTCGAAGGCATCCGCGAGCGCGAGCTGCGCATGCAGATCCTCGGCTACAATACCTGGCTGCACAAATACATCGCCTTCGTCATCGCCGGCGCCTTCGGCGGGCTCGCCGGCGTGCTGTGGGCGCACACCAACGGCTTGATCAGCCCGGAAACCGTGGTGCTGACCACCTCGGTCGACTCGCTGTTGATGGTCGTGCTCGGCGGCGCCGGCACGCTGATCGGCGGCGCCATCGGTTCGGCCATCGTCTTCGCGCTGCGCGAATATCTGTCGACGCTGGTGCCGTGGTGGCAATACGTGCTGGGCGGCGTCTACGTCCTCACCATTCTCTATTTGCCGATGGGCCTGATGGGCCTGCCGGCGCGCATCCGGCAAGGGCGCAAGACGTCAAACAAGACATCAAACAAAACACCGAGCAAATCGGGAGACACGAAAACGCTGGCATCGGCGCCGTCGTGACGGCGGCGCGACAAAAATCAGGGAGAGCGACAATGACGAGCAAACTATCGTTGAAGATAACACCGCTGTTGTTGGGGGGCATGCTCGCCGCCGGATTGGGCATCGCCTCGAAGGCGCAAGCCGAAGAATTGCGCATCGGTTACATCTCGCCGGTCACCGGCATCTTCGCCCAGGTCGGCAAGGACATGGTCGACGGCTTCAAGCTGTACCTCGAGGAGCACAACAACAAGCTCGGCGGCATGGACGTGAAGTTCATCGTCGAGGACGACCAGGGCAAGCCCGACGCCGGCGTCACCAAGGCCAAGAAGCTCATCCTGCAAGACCACGTCCACATGTTCATCGGCGGCTTGCTCGCTTCGACCGGCTACGCGCTCGCCCCGGTCAGCACCGCGGAAAAGACGCTGTACATCTCCTCGGTATCGTCGGCCGACGACCTGACGCAGCGCCAGCTCGTCAAGTATCCGTATTTCCTGCGCACCAGCTGGTCGAGCTCGCTGCCGCATCACCCGCTCGGGCAATGGGCCTGCGACAACGGCTTCAAGAAAGTCATCGTCATCGCCGCCGACTATGCATTCGGCTACGAGACGGTCGGCGGCTTCCAGTCCGCGTTTGAGGCCTGCGGCGGCAAGGTGATCCAGAAAATCTGGCCGCCGATCGGCACCAAGGATTTCGGGCCCTATATCCCGACGTTCAAGGCCGACGCCGACGGCGTCTTCACCACGATGGTCGGTCCGATGGCGCTGCAATTCCCCAAGCAGCTGCGCGCCTCCGGCAGCAAGCTGAAAATCCTCGGCAGCGGCGTGAGCTATGACGAGTTCGTGCTGCCGTTCATGGGCGACGAAGTGATCGGCGACTACTCGGCGCTGCACTACAGCGCCGCGATCGAGACGCCGGCCAACGAGGCTTTCGTGAAGGCCTACCGCGCCAAGTTCGGCAAGGTGCCGGGCTACTATTCGGAAAACAACTACACCACCGCGATGTGGATCGACAAAGCGATCGCCAAGGCCGGCGGCAAATACCCGGGGCCGGAGGAGTTCATCAAGATCATGTCGAGCATCAAGCTCGACGCGCCGCGCGGTCCCGTAGAACTCGACGACATGCGTAACCCCATCGAGAACGTCTACATCAAGAAAGTCGAGAAGAAGAAGATGTTCGGCTATCCGAAGGAGGAGCTTTGGAACACGGTGATCAAGACCTATCCCAAAGTGTCGCAGTTCTGGACCGAGGGTAAGGCCAAGTTCATGGCGCACCCGGTCTATGACCGCAACTATCCGCCTTGCAAGTTCTGCGAATAATGCCAATGGCGCCGGGGCTTAGGCGAAAAGCCCCGGCGTCCGCTTCATGCTGAAGGATTGCGCGTGAGCACAGACACATCCTCCACCGGTGGCGGCGTTGCCGCCCTCGAACTGAAAGGTTTGTGCAAGAGTTTCGGTGGCTTACAGGCCACGCGCAACGTCACGTTGCGCGTGATGCCGGGCGACCGCCAGGCCATCATCGGCCCGAACGGCGCCGGCAAGACCACGCTGTTCAATCTTATTACCGGCATATTCCCTGTGACCTCGGGCGAAATTCTGCTGTTCGGCCAGAACGTCACCGGTTGGGCCAGCCACCGCCGCACCGCGCTCGGCATGGCGCGCACATTCCAGGTCACCAGCCTGTTTCCGAAACTGACCGTGCTCGACAATGTTCTGTTGGCGATCAAAGGCCTGAGGCCGTCGAAATTCGTGATGTGGCGTTTCTTGTCGTCCTACAAGGATGTCTACGAGAAAGCTTACAGGCTGCTCGAAGACGCCGCCTTCCTCGACCGCAAGGACACCGAAGTGCGCAATCTGTCGCACGGCGAACAGCGCCAGCTCGAGATCGTGCTCGGCCTCGCCAGCGATCCGAAAATCCTGCTGCTCGACGAGCCCGCCGCCGGTCTTTCCTCCGGTGAATCGACGGAGATGGCGAAGTTCCTGATGAAGCTCGATCCGAAATTGGCAATTCTTCTGATCGAGCACGACATGGACGTGGTGTTCGACGTTGCTTCGCAGATTTCGGTGCTGCATTTCGGCGAAATTCTCGAAACCGGCACGCCGCAGCAGATTCATTCCAGCGCCAAGGTGCAGGAAATCTATCTGGGAACAGACTGAGTCATGGCGATCCTCGAAGTTCACGACATTCACACCTATTACGGGGATGCTTACGTCCTCCAGGGTTTGTCGTTGCAGCTGGAGCAGGGACAAATTCTCGGCTTGCTCGGCCGCAACGGCGTCGGCAAAACCACGCTGGTGAACTCGATCGTCGGCTTCAACCCGCCGCGCCGCGGCAGAATCGTGTTCAAGGGCGACGACATCACCGGAAAATCCTCATTCGAAACTGTGCGCAGCGGCATGGGCCTGGTGCCGCAGGGCCGCCGCGTATTTCCGACGCTCGGCGTCGAAGAAAACCTGCTGGTCGCCGAGCGCAGCCCCGGCCGCCACGGCTGGACCCTCGAGCGCGTCTACAATCTGTTCCCGCGGCTGCGCGAGCGCCGCAATCAGCGCGCCAAGACGTTGTCCGGCGGCGAGCAGCAGATGCTGGCGATCGGACGCGCGCTGATGACCAATCCCGATTGCCTGATCATGGACGAGCCCTCGGAGGGCCTGGCGCCGATCATCATCCAGGGCTTATGGGAAGCGATCGGCAAGCTGAAGGAAGAAGGTCTGTCGATCCTCTTGGTCGAGCAGAGCGCACATCTCGCGCTCAAGCTCGTCGACTACGTCCACGTCATGAGCAAGGGCCAGGTCGTCTATTCGGCAAAACCTGAAGAGCTCAAGGCCAACGACGAAATCAAGTCGAACTATCTCGGCATCTAGGCCGCATCGCTGTCAGGACGACGCCGTGCGGCTTTATCGCGAGTTTGCGCCAAGCTGATGGAGTATCGCAGATGATCGCCGTCATTTTTGAGGTATGGCCAAAGCCGGAGCGGCGGCAAGAATATCTGGACATCGCCGCCACGCTGCGACCGCAGCTTGAACAGGTCGACGGATTCATCTCGATCGAGCGCTTCGAAAGCCTGAGCGAGCCTGGGAAACTCCTGTCGCTGTCTTTCTTCCGAGATGACGCGGCGGTTCAGGCGTGGCGCAATCTCGACGCGCACCGGCGCGCGCAAGCCAAGGGCCGTGGACAGGTGTTCGCCGACTATCGGCTGCGCATCGCCGGTGTCACAAGGGATTATGGCCTACATGATCGCGCGCAGGCCCCGCAAGACAGCCGCTCCGCGCACGGCTGATTGCGTCAGCGCGGCTTGTCGCCGGCCAATGTCGCCCGGTGCATGACGCGGCGGAAGCCGTGATAGTCGTTGACCGGGTTGTGCAGCACGCAGCGATTGTCCCAAAACGCCAGCGAACCGACGCGCCAATTAAACCGGCAGGTAAACTCCGGCCGCGTCTGGTGTTGGAACAGATAGTTGAGAATCGGCGCGCTCTCCTCCTCGCTCATGTCCTTGAAGCGCACGGTGTGCCCGACATTGACATAAAGCGCCTTGCGCCCGGTCTCGGGATGGGTGCGCACCACCGGATGCTCGCTGATGTATTCCTTCTTGGCCTCGGCCTTGGGGCCGTCGCGCAGGCGATCCTCGCGTGTGCGCGTCACATCGGCCTTGGCCGAATGATTGATGGCGATCATGCCGTCGAGCATGCGTTTCATCCCCGCCGACAGTGTCTCGTAGGCGAGATAAGTATTGGCGAACAGCGTATCGCCGCCATAGGGCGGCACCTCGCGCGCGACCAGCATGGTGGCCATCGGCGGCACGTCGAGATAGGCGGTATCGGTGTGCCAGATGCCGCCGAAATTCTTGGTCTCATGCTCAAGCTTGACCACCGGAATGATCTCAGGGAAGCCCTCGATGCCCTTGATGAAAGGATATTCGACGACGTCGCCGAAACGTTTGGCGAAGGCGAGGAATTTCGCCGGCGGCAGGTCCTGTTCTCGGAAGAAGACGACGCCGTGCTCGAGCCAAGTCTGGCGGATGGCGGCAACGGCGTTATGACCGGGCTCCGCCGCAAGATCGATGCCCAATATTTCCGCACCGATCGCGCCGGACAGCGGCTTGACCTCAAATCCATTGCTGGCCATCGCCGCCGTTCCTCGTCGAAGATCGTCAACAGCGCATTTGCCCGCAGCCAGCCTAGCACGGGCAACGGCTTCCGCCCACTGCCGCAATGTCGCAACTGGGCTTTACAGGATGGAATACATTGTCCGATGATAGCTGCGGTCCGGCCCGTCGCGCTTGCCTCGACGGCTCGGAAATGGCGCCGTTTGATCGGCGTGACGAAATTCGGCCGTGCCGGTTGAACGAACCGCCGCACGACGTCGCTCAAAACGTACAGCCCCAAAAACGGGGCGACCTGAGGGAGGAACGCAATGTCTCGGAAAGTCACCCGCCGCAAATTCATGGCCGCGACAGCGGCTGGCGCCGCACTGGCGACGTTAAAATTCCCGGCCCCCGCCGTGGCGCAAAAAGCGCCGTTCAAACTCGGCCTGCTCACCGTCAAGACCGGACCGCTGGCGCAAGGCGGCATCCAGATGGAACAGGGCGTGGTGACCTGGCTGAAGGAGCACAACAACAAGATCGCCGGCCGCGATATTGAATTCTTCTCGGCCGACACCGGCGGCAGTCCCGCCGGCACCAAGACCAAGGCGCAGGAATTGGTCGAGCGCGACAAGGTCGACACCATCCTCGGACCGCTCGCGGCCTTCGAACTGCTGGCGATTACAGACTACATCGCGCAGAGCAAAGTTCCTCTGTTGAGCCTCGCCGCTGCCGAGGACATGACGCAGCGCCGCCCCAATCCATATTTCATCCGCGCTTCGGCAACCTCCGCTCAGGCTATGCATCCGATGGCGGACTACGCCGCCAAGGAGTTGAAGCTGAAGCGCGTCATCTGCATCACCGAAGACTTTGCCTTCGGTCATGAACAGATGGGCGGCTTCCAACAGACCTTCGAGGAGAATGGCGGCAAGATTCTCAAAAAAATCTGGCCGCCGCTGGTCACGCCGGACTACACGCCCTATGTCGCGCAAATTGCCGATTGCGATGGCGTGTGCCAGGGCTTCGCCGGCTCGAACCCACTGCGCTTCATGAAGGCCTATGCCAGCGCCGGGCTGAAATTCCCGGTGGTCACCGGCGAAACCGGCGGCGACGACGCCTTGCTCAAGAGCTATGGCGATGAAGCGATCGGTCTCACCAGCTGCATTCCGTACACGCTGGATCTGCCCATCGACGCCAACCAGCGGTTCATCACCGGTATGCTGAAGAACTTCAACACCGTTCCGGGCCAATATGCCGGCCTGCTCTACGTCAACTGCGACGTGGTGGAAGCGGGCCTCAAGGCGCTCAACGGCGACTCGAGCGATAAGACCAAGCTGGTGCAGGCGATGCGTTCGGTCAATCTGACCGACACGCCGCGCGGGCCGGTCAAGTTCGATCACTTCGGCAACGTGATCGGCGACTTCTACATCCGCAAGCTTGGCAAGGAAGGCGCGAAATACGGCCTCAAGCTCTGGAACAAGACCATCAAGACCTACCACAACGTCAGCCAGTTCTGGACCTATGACGAGAAGAAGTTCCTGGCGCAGCCGGTCTATTCGCGCGACTACCC
This sequence comes from Pseudolabrys sp., assembly GCA_036273755.1. GTDB lineage: Bacteria > Pseudomonadota > Alphaproteobacteria > Rhizobiales > Xanthobacteraceae > Pseudolabrys. The sequence continues at coordinate 18,051 of DASUGZ010000088.1, read as the reverse complement.
GCCGCTGAAGCCGTAACGAAACCGGATCGGCGGGCGCTGCGTGGGGCGGCGCCCGCCGTTACCGGCCTGCAAGGCGCGAGGGACACTTCGGCTATGACGTTATGGCTCGTGTTGGCCGTCAATAGCGTTACGTTCGGCGGGTTGCTGTTTCTGTTGTCGGCGGGCTTCTCGCTGATCTTCGGGCTGATGCGCATCCCGAATCTGACGCACGGCTCGCTGTTCATGCTCGGCGCCTATTTCGGCGCGACCTTCCTCGGCGGCTATCTCGCCGTGACTTTAAATTTCTGGCCCGCGGCGCTGTTGGCGGCGCTGCTGGTGGCCGCCTTCGGCGCCGTCGTCGAGCGCCTGCTGCTGCGCCAATTGCCGGGGCAGCCGCTGGCGCAGGTGCTGGTGACGCTCGGCATCTCCTTCATGGCCGCCGATTTTTGCCTGTACGTTTGGGGCGGCGATCCGATCAACGTCACCACGCCGGAGCTCCTCGCCGGCTCGGTGCGCGCCGGTCCTGCCGTATTTCCGCTCTATCGCCTCGCCGTCATCGGCATCGCCATCGTGTTCGCGCTCGGACTTTGGCTTCTGCTCGACCGCACCCGGCTCGGCGCCATGATCCGCGCCGGCGTCGACGATCCCGATATGGCGCGCGTGGTCGGCATTCGCGTGTCGCAGCTCTTCACCATCGTTTTCGCGCTCGGCGCCGGACTTGCGGCTTTTGCCGGCATCATCGGCGCGCCGATCCTGTCGGTTTATCCGGGCCTCGACCAGGACATGCTGCCTTTGGCGCTGGTGGTGGTGATCCTCGGCGGCAGCGGCAGCTTGCTCGGCTCGTTCGTCGGCAGCATCATCGTCGGGTTTATTTATAATTTCGGACAGGCGCTGTTTCCCGAGCTTGCCTACTTCGTGCTGTTCCTGCCGATGTTGCTGGTGCTGCTGGTGCGCCCGCAGGGGCTGTTCGGCAGGTTCATGCCATGAACCCGCGTCTCATCGCACTTGCCGTCACGGTGCTGGCCCTCGTCACCCTGCCTTATTGGATGGGCAGCATTTATTACATCAACGTGGCGAGCCAGATCCTATTCTACGCGGTATTTGCGCTTGGCCTGAACGTGCTCGCCGGTTACGGCGGTCTGGTATCGCTCGGCCACGCCGCGCTCTTCGGTGTTTCCGCCTACGCCGCCGGCTATATCCTGCAAGCCGGCTACGGGCATCCGGTCGCCATCATCGGCGCGTTGCTCGCCGGCGTGGCGTCGATGGCGATGTTTGCCGTGCTGTCGTTGCGCTCCACCGGCATCGGTTTCATCATGATCACGCTGGCGCTGGGCCAGATCGTGTGGGGCCTCGCCTACCGCTGGATCAGCGTCACCGGCGGCGACAACGGCATCAATCTGCACAGCCGCCCGACGCCGTTCGGCATCCCGCTCACGTCGGCGGCCGCCTTCTACTACATGACGTTGGTCGTGTTCGTGGTGGCGGTAATCGCCGTGGCGATCTTTGTGCGTTCTCCCCTTGGCGCCGCGCTGAAAGGCACGCGCGACCAGCCGCGCCGCATGAACGCGCTCGGCTATCATGTCTGGGCGATCCGCTTCTGGGCCTGTCTGTTCTCCGGACTGCTCACCAGCCTGTCCGGCATCTTGTTCGTCTACTACACGCAATTCATCAGCCCGCAGACGCTGGCGCTGACGTCGTCGGCGGAAGTGCTGCTGATGGTGATTTCCGGCGGCGCCGGCACCTTGCTTGGGCCGATCGTCGGCGCTGCGCTGGTGGTGGTGGTCAAAAGCGTCGTCAGCGGGTTTATCGAGCGGTGGAATTTCCTGCTTGGCGCCATTTTCGTGGCCATCGTCATCCTGATGCCGGAAGGCTTGGTACCGGGCAGCGCGCGGCTGTGGCGGCTGGCCTGGCGCAAGATCGCGGCCCGCAAGCCGGCGGCGGCGGAGGGCAAGCCATGAGCGCGCTCACCGTTTCCGGCCTGTGCAAGGCATTCGGCGGCCTGCACGTCACCAACGAGGTCAATCTCGACGTCGAGCCGGGCGAGCACCGCCTGATCATTGGTCCCAACGGCGCCGGCAAGACCACGCTGTTCAATCTGATCACCGGCGAACTCAGCCCCGACAAGGGTTCGATCCATTTGTTCGGCCAGGATATCACCAAAGTGCCGAGCCGGCGCCGACCGCATATGGGCATGGCGCGCACCTACCAGATCATCACCCTGTTCCCGCACGACACCATCATCCACAACGTGTCGCTGGCGCTGCTCGGCCTGTCGCCGGCGCGCTGGAATCCGCTGACCAACATCAAGCATCAAGGCCATCTGATCGAGCACGGGCTTGCCGCCTTGCAGCGCGTCGGCCTCGCCCACATCGCCGAGCGGCCGCTGACGCAAACCTCTTACGGCGAACGCCGCCGCGTCGAGATCGCCATGGCGCTGGCGCAGAATCCGAGGGTGCTGTTGCTCGACGAGCCCTTCGCCGGCCTGTCGATCGACGAACGGCGCGACGTGCACCAGTGCCTGATGGCGATCCCGCGCGACGTGACCATCATCATGATCGAACACAACATGGATGTGGCGCTGGATTTTGCCGAACGTATTACGCTGTTGCACTTCGGTGAGGTGATCGTCGAAGGCACGCGCGCCGAAGTCGTGGCCGACCCGCGTACCCGGGAGGTCTATCTTGGCCACTAGCGCGCTCAGCCTCAGCCACATCGATGCCTATTACGGCGACAGCCATGTGCTGGCCGACGTTTCGTTCGAACTCGGCGAAGCGCGCATGCTCGGCCTGCTCGGCCGCAACGGCGCCGGCAAGTCGACCTGCATGAACGTCACCATGGGCCTGCTGCCGCCGCGACGCGGCGAGGTCGTGGTGTTCGGCGACAAGGTCAGCGGCCTGTCGCCGGAAATGGTCGCGGCGCGCGGCGTGGCGCTGGTGCCGCAGGGGCGCCGCATCTTCAAGAGCCTGACCGTGCGCGAGAACCTTATGGTCGCCGCGCGCAAGCCGGATGCCGGCAGCAAGCACGCGCCGTGGACGGCGGAAACGGTGTTCGCGATGTTTCCGCGTCTGCATGAACGGCACAAACAGATCGCCGCGCATTTGTCCGGCGGGGAGCAACAAATGCTGGCAATCGGCCGCGCGCTGATGGGCAACCCTCGCGTGCTGCTGATGGACGAACCGTCGGAAGGTCTGGCCCCGCAGATCGTCGCCGAAGTCATGAATACCATCCGTAAATTGAAAGCGAGCGGGCTGTCGATCGTGCTGGTCGAGCAAAACCCTACGCTGGTTTTCGACGTCGCCGACGACATCGTCATCCTCAACACCGGGCACGTGGCTGTCGTGTCGACGCCGGCCGCGCTCAAACAGGATCAGGCCACGCTGAGGCAGAACCTCGGTGTATTCTAATCGCGAGCTTACGAAAAGGACCTTTGGAAATGGCTGAAGTCTGGAACAAATACGCGAACACCGCGGCCCGCAAACATGGCAAGCCGGGCCGTGAGGTGCGGCCGAAGGGCCTCACCCTCGATATGCACGCGCATGTCTCGGTGCCGCGCGTCGCCGAAATCGTGGCGCCGCACCTCAAGCAGTCCACCGATCCGCTGGTCGCGACGTCGACACCGGAAACACAGGCTCTGATGGCGAAGCAGGCGGCCGATATCCGCACGCGAATGAGCACGACGGACGAACGCTTCGCCGTGATGGACGAAATGGGCGTCGACATGCAGCTCATCTGCCCCGCGCCGCCGCAAATCTATTATTACCTTCCCGTCGAGGTGGGCGTTGAGGCCGCACGCGCCCTCAATGACGGCATCGCCGGCTATGTCGGCAAGCACAAGGACCGCTTGGTCGCGCTCGGCGGCGTGCCGATGCAGGACGGCAACGAGGCGGCCAAGGAACTCGAGCGCTGCGTGAAGCAGCTCGGCTTCAAGGGCGTCGAGATTCTCACCAACGTCAACGGCAAGGAACTGTCCGATCCGGCCTTCGCGCCGTTCTGGAAAAAAGCCGAGGAGCTCGACGCGCTGGTGTTCATCCACCCGACCGGTTTCACCCAGCCGCAGCGTTTCGCGCGCTTCTACTTCAACAACGTGATCGGCAATCCGCTCGACACCACGATGGCGTTGCACTACCTGATCTTCGACGGTGTCTTCGAGCGGCACCCCAAGCTGCGCGTTCTCGCCGCGCATGGCGGCGGCTTCCTCGGCGCCTATTCCGGCCGTATCGATCATGCCTGGGGCGCCCGCTCGGACGCCCACGGCGAGCTACCGAAACCGCCGACGACCTATCTCCATCGCAACGTCTATTTCGACACGGTGGTCTTTAGCCCGCATCAGCTTGAGACGCTGGTGAAGACTTACGGCGCCGACCGTATCGTCATCGGCACGGATTATCCGTTCGACATGCTGGAGTACGACCCGGTCGGCCACGTCGCCTCGGTCGAGAGCTTCGACGCGGCGACACGCGCCGCGATCTGCGGCGGCAACGCCAAGAAACTTCTAGGGCTCTAGGACGAGGCGTAGAGAAAATCCAGCACCGCCGTTTCCTCGATGACGGCGCTATCGGTGCTATGGCGACCGGCGCGCTCCTGCTCTTCCGTGGTTTGCGTCGCTTGCAGATAGGCGCCGAGATGGCGCGCGCGCTCGATGATGCGGCGGTTCTCCGACAGCCGCGCGGCCTCGAAGCGCTTGAGCGCCGCCGGCACATTGGGCTCTGCGGTGAGCGCGGCGGCAAGGGCCGCCGCATCGTCCGCCGCCTTGGAGACGCCGGCCGCCACGTGCGGCCGCGCCACAAACGCAGCATCGCCTAGAATCGCCACGCGACCGAACGCCATGTGCGCCGACTCGAGATCGTAGATCGGCTGCAGGATCGGCTCGTCAATCAGACGCACGATTTGGCGGAATTGCGGCCCGAGCAGACGCTCGGCATCGGCGCGCATTTCGACAATTGCCGCCTCGCGAATCAGCGGCGGCGGGATCGAAATCGCATGGGTGGTGCCGCGGTCGTCGGTGAGCAGCCACGGCAGCTTGGTCCGCTCATCGGCCGGCCGGTACCAGACGACGTTGTAGCGGCGATGCCCGGCGCGCAGGTCGTTGTCCGGGCCCGCCACCGGATAACCGAGGAATTGCTCGCCCGGCGGCAGCGCGAAGGTCATGAACTCGAACAGATCGCGATGCACGTCCGGCGGAAAATCGCTCTCCGTAAGCAGCGCGCGCCAAGCGCAATAGCCGGCGTAGAGCGGCGCAGCACTCGGCAGCGCCTGCTGGCGGACCGTCGACCGTATACCGTCGGCGCCGACCAGGAGATCGACTTCGATCGCTTCGCCGTCGGCAAAGCGCGCGGCCACCTTGTCGGCGCGCAACTCAAAGCCGGCAAGCCCGCGCCCGCGGTGATAGCGTTCCGGCGGAAAGGCATCGCGCAACAGCCGGTACACGCGCTCCCAGGCGGTGAGCACTTGGGGACAATCGAACTTCTCGGTCAGGCGGCCTTCGCGGTCGAGAATCTTCCGCGTTGCGATGGCGACGCCCAGCGCATCGGTAGCGAGCCCCAACGCCCGCAACCGTTCAATCAATTCATATTGCGCGACGATGCCGGCGCCGCGGCCGGACAATTCGCTGTCGACACGCTCGTAGATATCGACGTCCCACCCCACGCGGCGCAGCATCAGCCCGCTGAGCAGGCCGCTCATCGAGCCGCCGATAACAACCGCCCGCTTCCCCGGCAATGGAACGCCCTCTCAATCTTTCCGTTCGCCAGAATATGCTATATATGAGCCCAAAGTGCATCGGAGGAGTTTCCAATGGCATTGAGCATGCTCGACAAAGCCGCCGCGAAAACGGACAAGTCGCAATGGCCGGCTGAACTCACCGCCGAATTCGAGCGCGAGGCCAAGAACCCGAACCCCTGCGTCGGCTCCACGTTGTTGTCGGAAACCGAGCGCACGCGGGTTTGGATCATCCGCCTCGCGCCCGGCGAACGCATCGGCTTCCACCGCCACGTGCTCGATTATTTCTGGACCGCGGTCAATGGCGGCCACGGCCGGCAGCACGTGCACGACGGCACGACGGTGGAGTACACCTATGCCCCCGGGGAGACGCGGCACGAAACTTACGGCAAGGGCGAGTTCAAGGTGCACGATCTGGAGAATCTCGGCGACCAGGACATGGTGTTCATGACCGTCGAGTTCAAAGACAGCGCCAATAAGCCGATGCCGCTGCCGGCTGGAGTCCGCCCGCAAGCCGCCGCCTGAGCGAACGGCCATCGATCACACCCGCCGCATCGGCCCACTGCCCGCGGCGGGTGTTTTGTTTTGCCGCACCGCTTCGCGAAACAGACTAGCCAACGCGCGCGCCATCCTGCACACTGGCGCGCCCAGCCCGCCGAGTGCCAATAAAGCGGGAAAAAATAAGAGGGACAGGGATGGATTTTCCGTTCGATCTGCTGATCAACGCCGTCATCGCCGGCTTGCTGCTCGGCGGATTCTACGCGGCGGTGACTGCGGGAATTTCGATTTCCTTCGGGATGCTCGATATCGTCAACATTGGGCATCCGGCGTTCATCATCCTCGGCTCCTACATCGCCTATTACTTCAACATCAATTATCACGTCGATCCGATCATCACCTGCCTGGTGCTGTCGCCGGTCTTTTATCTGCTCGGGACACTCATCTATCAGGTCTATTATTTGTCATTCGAACGGCGCGGGCAGCAGTCGCTGCGCGGCCTCGCCTTTTTCTTTGGCCTGCTGTTCGTCACTGAGGTTCTGCTGCTGCTCGTATTCGGCGTCGACTATCGCTATGTCGAGACCTCTTACATCGGCCCGAGCATTCACTTCGGCATCGTCGATCTGCCACTGCGCATGCTGGTCCCATGCGTCGGATCGCTGGTGTTGTTCGGCGCGCTGCAGCTGTTCATCGGCCACACCTTCACGGGCCGCGCGGTGCTCGCGGTGTCGCAGGACCAACTGGCCCTGCAACTGATGGCCGCCGACCCGATTCGGATCAAACGCATCGCCTTCGGCATCTCGATCGCAGTCGCGGCAATGGCCGGAGCATTTCTCATCATCATCCAACCGGTCGAGCCGTCGGTCGGACGCGACTATATCGGCCGCATCTTTGCCATCTGCGTCCTTGGCGGGCTTGGCAGCATGCCGGGTACGCTGATCGCCGCCATGCTGCTCGGCGTCATCGAGAGCATCACCGCGACGTTTTACGGGCCCTCTTGGGCGCCGGCGGTCTCATTCGGCGTGTTGTTGTTGACTCTCGCCTTCCGTCCTGCCGGTCTGATGGGACGCTGACGCCATGCGCACGCCCCTCTTCGCGTTACTCGCCGTCATCGTTGCGATCGTCATTTTCGCGCTGATGCGGCTGCCGAACATCGAATATCTGTTCGTCGCCGGCTACACGATCGTGCAGTACATCGTGCTGTCGACCGCGTGGAACATCCTCGGCGGCTATTGCGGTTACGTGAATTTCGGCTCGGCGGCATTTTTTGCGCTTGGAGCCTACAGCACCGTCGCGCTCGCGACCTTCGGCAACCAGGTCGATGACCTCGTTCCCGAAAGCCTCGCGCCGTACTTCCATCTGATCTTTCCGCTCCCGATCCCGGTGCTCATCGTCATCGGCGGCATCGTCTCCGGCATCGTCGGCTTCGGCACCGGTTACTTGACGCTGCGGCTGCGCGGCGCGTTTTTCGCCATCGCGACGCTCGCACTATCCGTAGTGCTGGCGACTTTGGTGGTGAACTGGGACTTCGTCGGCGGCTCGGGCGGCGCCTACGTCGTGCGCCCCGGAGAATTCCCCGGCCTCGGCAGCTATCTGCAATACCTGTTCCTGCTGATGCTCGGCCTTGCCGTGCTTTCCGTCGTTCTCGCGCGTTGGATCGAGCGCTCGCGGCTCGGCTACGGGTTCGCCGCCATCCGCGATGACGAACTCGCGGCGGAAGCCTCCGGCGTACCGACGCTGCGCCTCAAGCTCATCGCGACGACGTTGTCGGGCGCGCTGATGGGCATGGCCGGCGCGCCGTTCCCCTATTACATCGGCTACTTGGCGCCGGTGTCCGCCTTCGGGCTCGAATACGCCGTCAATTCCATCGCCATGCCGTTGATCGGCGGCACCACCAATTGGCTCGGCCCGGTGATCGGCACAATCCTGCTCGGCACGCTTCAACAGGTCACCACGGTTACCATCTCGTCCGCGGTCAACGTGCTGCTGGTCGGTGTGCTGCTCATTGCCTTCGTCATCATCGCGCCGAACGGCATTGTCGGTCTGGTGCAGGAACGCCTGCACGCGCGGAGACGCAAATGACCGGCCTGCTCAACGTGCAAGATGTCAGCAAGCGCTTCGGCGGCTTCGTCGCCCTCGACGGCATCAACCTCGAAGTGCAGGCCGGCGAGCGCCTCGGCCTGATCGGCCCGAACGGCTCCGGCAAGAGCACGTTGGTCAATTGCATTTGCGGCACGCTGCAAAACGAGCTCGGCAGCGTGCATTTCGACGGCCACCGCATGGACGGGTTGGCCGCGCACGAGCGCACGCATCGCGGTCTCGGCCGCAGTTTTCAGCTGCCACGCCCGTTCGTCAGCTTGAGTGTCGCCGACAATTTGTGCATCCCGATGCACTACACCGTGCATACCCGCTCCGGCCCACTGCATGCCGACCATATCGAGGCGCGCTGCCACGAGCTGCTGCAAATGGTCGGCCTCGAACAGAAGGCCACGCATTTGCCGCGCGACCTGACGCAGGTGGAAATGCGCAAGCTGGAGCTTGCGCGCGCAATGGCGACTGAGCCAAAGCTCTTGATCGCCGACGAGGCGATGGCCGGCCTGTCGCATTCGGAAATTGAGGACATTCTCGCGCTGCTGGTACGGCTCAACGAGGGCGGCATCACCGTCATCCTCATCGAGCACATCATGAGCGCGGTGATGAGCTTCTCGCAGCGGCTGGCGGTGCTGGTTTCCGGCAAAAAGATCGCTGACGGCAAGCCGCAGGACGTCGTGCGCGACCCCGATGTGGTGAGGGCGTATCTTGGCCAGTAGCATCACGATCGCCAACGTGCACGCCGCCTATGGCTCGGTGCGGGTGCTGGAGGACGTGACGATCGCGGTCAATCCCGGCGAGACGGTCGCCCTGCTCGGCACCAATGGCAACGGCAAAAGTACGCTGATGAAATGCGTGATGGGAATCGTGCGGCCTCTCTCCGGCCAGATCGTCGTCGAGATCGACGGCGAGAAGCACGACCTGGTCGGCCGCACCACCGAACAGATTGTCGATCTCGGCATCGCGCTGGTGCCCGAAGGCCGCCGCCTATTCCCAAAGCTGACGGTCGAGGAAAACCTGCTGCTCGGCGCCTTCCGCCCGAAGGCACGCGAACAAATTAAGAGCAATATGGATTTCTGTTTCGAGGCCTTCCCGCGTCTCGCTGAACGGCGCGGCCAGCTCGCTGGCTCGATGAGCGGCGGCGAGCAGCAGATGCTGGCGCTTGCCCGGGCGCTGATGCTGACCCCGCGCATTCTGCTGGTCGACGAGCCTTCGGTCGGTCTGGCGCCAATCCTGGTCGCGCGCACCATCGACGCCATCAAGCAGCTCAAGGACCACTATCAGCTCACGGTGCTGATGGCGGAGCAGAACTTCACGCAGGCGATCCGCATCGCCGACCGCGGTTACGTGATCGTACACGGCAAGATCGCCTTCGAGGGCCGTTCGGCCGACGAACTCAACAACAACGACCTCGTGCGCAAGCTCTATATGGGCATGTAAGCTTCTCGCGCGGTGCAAACGAAAACGGCGCGGGATTGCTCCCGCGCCGTAAACGCCTCGCTTTCGCCGAAGGTTATTTCAGCGCCTTCTCATACGGGTAGATCAGGGTGCCGGTCTTCAGATCGGCGGGCGTGATCACCGTCTGGTAGCTCATGCCCTTCCAGACATCGAGGCCCGCGCCCTGCTTGATGTCGTGATACTGCACTTGCAGCATACGCGACTTCGCCCACTCACCCTTGGCGCCCTTGCCGAAGGTGATGTCACCCATGATGGTCTTCATGGTGTGACTGCGCAGATAGTCGGCGATCTTGTCGTCGTTGATGCTGTTGGTCGCCTTGATGGCGTCCGCCAGCAGTTCGAGATAGGCGTAACCCCACGTGCCCAGATAGTAACCGAGCGGGTCGACGCCTTCCGCCGCCGCGCGCGATTGGTAGACCGCGAGGAACTTGTTGGTAGAATCGGTCGCTTGCGAGGGCACCCACGTCTCATAGTTGATGATGCCGTTGAGCGCCGGGCCGAGCTTCTGCTTGAACACCGTGGCCTGCAGACCGACCATGGCGCCGCCAAGGATCTTCGGCTTGTAGCCGAGTTCCTTGATCGAGTTGAGCATGCCGACCGAGTCGTTCGGATAAGAGCAGACGATCACGACATCCGCGTTGGCCGCCTGCAGCGCGCGCACGATCGGGCTGAAGTCGGTGGTCGTCGGCGGATAGCTCTTGTCGTAGATGATTTTGAAGCCGTACTTCTTCGCATTGTCGCGCGCGCCTTCGCAGGCGTTCTTGGAGAATTCAAGATCGGACCAGGCAAGCGACAGCGTGGTCGGCTTCGGCTTCTGCTGGATCGCGGCCTGGAAGACGCCTTCGGTGAAGGCGGGCTTCGTGTCCGGACCGGACGGCAGCATCGAGAAATATTTCGGATAGTTGAACTTGCTGTTCACCGCGAGGCCGAACAGGCCGATGAACACCTTGTTTTTGGCGATCACGACCGGCATCGCAGGCGCGATCATCGCCGTGGCGTAGGGACCGACGACGAGATCGACTTTGTCGACGTCGAGTAACTTGGTGTAGATGCTCGGCACGTTCGACGGCTGGCTCTGGTCGTCGTAGTAGACGATCTTCACCGGACGTCCGAGCAGGCCGCCGGCCTTGTTGACGTCTTCTTCCCAGATCTTGGCGCCGAGCAGCGCCTGCTTGCCGTTGGCGGCGAGGCCGCCGGTCAGCGCCATCGAGAAGCCGATCTTGATCGGCTCCTTGTTCTGCGCTTGGGCGCCGGTGACGACGAACATGGCGATCGCCGCGAGCGCAAGCCCTGCCCCGGCAATTCGCGCATAGGCCCGAGTTTTCAGCCAATAAATCATCTGCTTCCTCCCATTTGGACGTTGTTTTGCGGCATCTTAAGCGCTTTTTGACGTAAGACGCCAGAGCTTTAAGGCGCCAGGCTCTGCCCACCGGCAGGAGGCTAAACCCCCTCCACCATGATGGTCTCGACCTCGCCGGCGCCGCTGCGCCGGAAGGCTGCGGCCTTGTCGTATTCCGGCGAGGTAAAGCAGGCGACGCCCTGCTCCAATGTCGGGAATTCGATGACGATGAATCGGTGGAATTTGTGCGGGCCTTCCATGATCTGGAAACGGCCGCCGCGCGCCAGCACCTTGCCGCCGAACTTGGCGATGATGCCGGGCACCAGGTCTGTATATTTTTTATATTCGACCGGGTCGTTGATTTTAGAACGCGCAACCCAATAAGCGGGCATTCTTTCCTCCACGGTAGTGTTGTTGTCTTCGTTGAGGCTGACATAGGTCAGCGCGCCAAACATCGGCCATCGCGGCATGGCGCGCAAGACGATCAGCAAGACGGTTCCGCGCGGCCCGCAAGTTGTTTCCCCGACTGAAAATGCGGAACCTCACGGATCGGCCCGGACGCGCTCGGGGCCATCATTGCTGCTTGATCGGCAACCGCCGCGGGCGATAGCATCCCCCCACAATAACAAAGCCGGCCTGGCGCCGGCTTGAACAGCGCAGTGGGGGGGATTCCATGGATAGACGCCACTTTGTTGGCGGCAGTGCCGCCGCAGCCGCCGCTTTTGCGATTCGCCCGGGGTTTGCCGCGGACAGCTACCCTTCGCATCCGATCGCCGTGATCAACCCGTTCCCGCCCGGCGGCGCCGCCGATGTGGTGGGCCGGCCGCTTGCCGCGGTGCTGGAGCCGATCGTCAAGCAAGCGGTGGTGATCGAGACCAAAGCGGGGGCCGCCGGCGCGGTCGGCGCGCAGGTTGCCGCCAATGCCAAACCCGACGGCTACACGTTGCTGCTGCACATCACATCGATCTCGGGCTTTGCCGAAGTCGACAAATTGTTCGGCCGCCAGCCCAAATTCACCCGCGCCGATTTCATCCCGATCGCGCGCTTCGTCGCCGACCCTTGCGTGCTGCTGGTCAACGACCAACAGCCCTACAAGACGCTCAAGGAATTGACCGAAGACGCCAAGAAGCGTCCCGACCAGATCATATTCTCCTCGTCCGGCCTGTACGGCGCGCTGCATATTCCAACCGCCCTCTACATGAAAGCGGCCGGCGGACTGAAGCTGCGTCACCTGCCAACCAACGGCGGCGGACCGGCGCTCACAGCCTTCCTTGGCAACAACTCGCAGGTGCTGGTGTCGTCGATTTCCGCATCGCTGCCGCAGATCAAAGCCGGCAAAGCCAGGCCGCTCGCGCTGTTCGGCGCGACCCGCTCGAAGGCGCTGCCCGACGTGCCGACCATGAAAGAGCTCGGCTATAACATCGAATACTATCTGTGGGTCGGCCTGTTCGCGCCGAAGGGGACGCCCGCCGACGTGGTGGCGTATCTTCGCACCAACGCCGGCAAGGCGGCGCACGACGAGAGGTTCAAGACGGCCATGGCCAATCTCGGTCAGGACGTCGACTATCTCGATGCCCCGGAATTCACCAAGTTCTGGGACGCCGACGCCGCGCGCATCGAGGATGCGGTCAGGGCCATCGGCCGCGTGCAGGGATAGCGGGGCGGCGCAAGCTCCACGTTACGGACGCCGCGCGCGTCACCCGCTGGTGGGCGCACGGCGTTCGTGTTTGCTAAAATGACCGCTATAAGAGCAATAACTCTTGGGGAGGAATCCATGGATCGTCGCAGTTTCGTTATTGGCACGACCGCGTCCGCCGCAACGCTTGCGGCCGGGCCAGTCTTCGCGCAAGACGCCTTCCCTTCGCACGCGATCACAATTCTCGTCGCGTTCCCGCCCGGCGGCGCCAACGATATCGTGACACGGCCGATCGCGGCTGCGCTCGAGCCGATTCTCAAGCAGCCGGTGGTGGTCGAAACCAAGGCCGGCGCCGGCGGCCAGGTCGGCGCGCAAGTCGCGGCCACCGCCAAGCCGGACGGCTATACGCTCTTGTCGCACAACAACGGGATTTCCGGTTATGCCGAAGTCGACAAGCTGTTCGGCCGGCAGCCGAAAACGACGCGCGCCGATTTCATTCCGCTTGCCCGGCTCACCGCCGACCCGGTCTTGCTCGTGGTCAATGACAAGCAGCCCTACAAGACATTGAAGGATTTCATCGACGACGCCAAGAAGCGGCCGGAGGCGATCGTCTACAGCTCGGGCGGCCTGTACGGCGCGACGCATTTGCCGGTGGCGCTACTCGAAAAAGCCACGGGGATTCCAAAGCTGCGCCATCTGCCGACCAACGGCGGCGGTCCTGCGATTACCGCGCTGCTCGGCAACAACGCGCAGGTCAGCACGCAATCTTTGTCTGCTACGCTCCAGCATATCAAGAGCGGCAAGCTGCGTGCGTTGGCGTCGTTTGGCGGCAAGCGTTCGAAAGTATTGCCGGACATTCCCACGTTGAAAGAACTCGGCTACGACGTCGAATACTATTTGTGGGTCGGGTTGTTCGCGCCCAAGGGAACGCCGGGCCCCGTGATCGCCACGCTGAGCGCGGCGCTCGACAAAGCCGCGGGCTCCGAGCAGTTCAAGTCGGTACTGACCAATCTCGGCCTCGAATATGCCTATCTCAATGCCAAGGATTTCGCCGCGTTCTGGGACGCCGACGCCAAAGCGGCCGACGCGGCGGTAAAATTGATCGGCCGCGTGGGCTGACGGTAGACAAGAGCGATTGATATGAAACTACGCGCAGATCACGCGGCGGGCGCCGCGTTCGTTGTCTTCGGCTTGGTGGTCATCGCGCTCAGCGGCGACCTGCCGGTCGGCCATTTGTCCATGCCCGGTTCCGGCTTTCTGCCGATGATCGTCGCCTGCCTCACCATCATATTCGGCTTCATCCTGATCGTGCGCGCCCGCGAAAGCGGCCTGTTCTCCGACCTGAACTGGGCGGACGGCAAGCACGCTCTGATGGTGACGGCCATCACCGGCGCGGCCATCGCACTCTATGAGCATCTCGGCTTCATCGTCACGATGCTGCTGATGATGATCGCGTTGCTGATCGTGATCGAGCGGCGCCATCCGCTGCGCGCCGGCGCCTACTGCGTCGCAATCGTCTTCCTCACTTACGTATCATTCGTCTACGGCCTCAAAACTCCGCTTCCGGAATACAGCTTCTAGGAACCCGAACAGTGGACTCCACACTCCTGAGCCTGGCGCACGGCTTTGCCATCGCCTTCCAGCCCGACAATCTCTGGTACGCGTTCCTCGGCTGCCTGGTCGGCACATTGGTCGGCGTGCTGCCGGGCATCGGCCCGCTGTCTGGCATCGCGATCTTGCTGCCGGTGACCTTCGGCCTCAACGCCACCCAGGCCGTGATCATGCTGGCCGGCATCTATTACGGCTCGCAATATGGCGGATCGACCACGTCGATCCTGATGCGCATTCCGGGGGAAGCCTCCTCGGTGATGACCTGTATCGATGGCAACGCCATGGCCAAGAAGGGCCGCGCCGGCGCCGCGCTTTGCATCGCCGCGGTCGGCTCCTGGGTCGCCGGCACCTTCGGTGTTGTCGCGCTCACCGTCGTGGCGCCCCCTCTCGCCACCATCGCCGTGAAGTTCGGGCCGCCGGAATATACCGCGCTGCTGGTGCTCGGCCTGATCTTCCTCGCCTATATGTCGTCGTCGTCGCTGATCCGCACGCTGCTGATGGCCTGCATCGGATTGATGCTCGGCATGATCGGCATCGACAATATGACCGGCCACTTCCGCTACAGCTTCGATCTCGCCGAGCTCGGCGACGGGATCGGCATCGTGCCGGTCGCCGTCGGATTATTCGGGCTGGGCGAAATTCTGTCGACGCCGAGCCACAATGTGGTCGGCGAAGTGATCGCGCCGAAATTCCGCGAGCTGTGGCCGAACCGCAGGGAATGGCGTGAATCCTATTGGCCGATCGGACGCGGCACGCTGCTCGGCTTCATCATCGGCATCATCCCCGGCTCGGCACACATCATCTCCAGCTTTTTGTCTTACGCGCTGGAGCGCCGCGTCTCCAAACACCCGGAAGAATTCGGCAAGGGTGCGGTGGCCGGCGTCGCCGGTCCGGAGTCGGCCAACAACTCGGCGTCCACCGGCGCCTTCGTGCCGATGCTGGCGCTCGGTATTCCCACCGGACCCATCCCGGCGGTGCTGATGGGCGCGCTGATGGTGCATGGCGTGGCGCCGGGCCCGCAACTGGTCACCGAGCATCCAGACGTATTTTGGGGCTTCGTCGCCTCGATGTATGTCGGCAACTTGATGCTGCTGGCGCTTAATCTGCCGCTGGTCAGCCTGTTTGTTACCGTTTTGCGTATCCCCTACGCCTATCTCTATCCGCTGATCATCATGTTCTGCATCCTCGGCGTCTACGAAGTGAACAACTCGATTGTCGACGTCTGGATCATGCTGATCATGGGTGTGCTGGGCTATGCGCTGCGAAAGTTTTCGTTCGATCCGGCGCCGCTCGTGCTCGGTTTGGTCATCGCGCCGATTTTCGAGCAAAGCTTGCGCCAGTCTCTGATCATGTCAAACGGCGATTATCTCATCTTCTTCAGCCGCCCTATCTCCGCCGGATTGTTGATCGTGAGCATCGCCTTGCTCGCGATGTCTGCCGTCACCTTCGTCCTCAAGCGCAAGGACTGGCGCGACAAACTCGCCGAAGTGGAAGCCGGAGAAGTTCAGCAGTAGCGATTTTAGCTCGACGCCGATTCGTATGAAAAACCTGAGCATCGATCCCGAGCGGCTGTGGGACGACCTGATGCTGACCGCCAGGATCGGCGCGACGGCGAAGGGCGGCATCTGCCGCCTGACGTTGACCGACCTCGACCGTGAAGTACGCGACTGGTTCAAGGCGCAGACCGAATCGGTCGGCTGCGCGGTCACCGTCGACGACATGGGCACAATGTTCGCGCGGCGCGAAGGCCAACGATCGGACGTTCCGCCCATCGCCATGGGCAGCCACCTCGACACCCAGCCGACTGGCGGCAAGTTCGACGGCGCGCTCGGCGTGCTGGCCGCGCTGGAGGCGCTGCGCACCCTGCACCGCGCCGGCTACGAGACCTTCGCGCCGATCGAGGTGGTCAACTGGACGAATGAGGAAGGCGCCCGTTTCGCGCCATCGATGATCGCTTCCGGCGTGTTCGCCGGCGTCTATCGCCGCGACTGGGCCTGCGCGCGCGCCGACCGTGGAGGTGAGACTTTCGGCGCCGCACTCGACAAGATCGGCTATCGCGGTGCGCAAGCTTGCGGCGAGCACAAGCTGTCGGCCTTTTTTGAACTGCACATCGAGCAAGGGCCCTATCTCGAATCCGACGGGAAGGACATCGGCATTGTCATTGGCGTGCAGGCGATGCGCTGGTACGAAATGACCATTGTCGGTCAGGACACACACGCCGGCACGACGCCGATGCCGCGTCGGCATGACGCACTGCTTGGCGCGGCGCGTATCGTTGAGGCAGTCAACCGCGCCGCGCGGCAATTCCCGCAAGCGGTCGGCACTGTCGGCATCCTCGAGGTTAAGCCCGGCTCGCCCAATGTGGTGCCCGGCGAGGTTTTTCTCACCATGGATTTGCGCGATCCCGACGCAGCCGTGATCGACCGCATGGAGCAGGAGATCGCCGCGCAGGCGCGTAGTATCGGCGCAGAACTTGGTCTTGAAATCGCGATCAAGACCATTTCCGCCGAGCCGGCGGTGCAATTCGATCCCGGTTGCGTCGCCGCCGTGCGCGCCGCGGCGCAGATCTCCGGCTATACGGCGCGCGAAATGATCTCGCGCGCCGGCCACGATGCCGCCTTCGTGTCCCGCGTCGCGCCGGCGGCGATGATCTTTGTGCCATGCAAGGACGGCATCAGCCACAACGAGGCGGAGTACTCATCCAAGGAGCAATGCGCCGCCGGCGCGCAGGTGCTGCTGCAAGCCGTGCTCGATTACGACCGGCAATTGGCCGACCGCTACGGTCGGTAAGCGCTCGTCACGGGGCCGGCGCGTTGCGGGCGTGCAGCGCCATGCCGATCAGCGCCGAACCGCCGAACACCATGTTGATGCCCACGAGAAGTCCGATCGCCCATGCTGCCGTGCTCGGCAGACCGGCGAGAACGAACGCCGCCAGGATCAGATCGATGATGCCACTCACCAGCATCCAGCCCCAACGGCCCGACAATTCGCGCCTGTGTTCGAGGGCGAACATGATCGAGGCGGCTCCCTCGATGACGAAAAACGCAATCAGTACGAGGGTGAGCGAGAGTGCGCCGCCGATCGGACGCGCCAGCAGGATGCCGCCGACAAGGACGCCAAGCGCGGCGGAAATCAACGACCACCAGAAGCCGGGCGCATGACGCATCATGAAGGTGGTGTAAAGGCCGATGACACCGCTGATTAAAAACAACCAGCCCAGCACGATGGTCACGGCCAGCGTAGCGATCGGCGGCACCAGGATGGCGATGAAACCGAGGACGACCAGCGCGATGCCTTCGGCGAGGTAGAGCTTCCAGTGCCGATGCAATGCATTGGCGACTGCGCGTTGAATTCCGGCGATATTGGGCTGATTTGCGGACATAGCGATCTCCTCTTACCCCTTACCATCATACCGGTTTTCAGTGACGGGGGTCGATCAGTGCGGATTAATTGTCAACCAGTCGACGCATTTCTGCACCGCGGCCTCCTGGCCCCAGGGCTGGATCGGCACCGTCGAGGTCGAGTTCTTCGGCGAGCCTTCGATCAATTTGTCGCTATAGACCATGTAGACCAGCACGTTGCGCTTGGTGTCGCAGCCGCGCACGATCTGCATCTTCTTGAAGAACAGCGAGCGGCGCTGGCGGAAGACGTCTTCGCCCTGGTCGAATTTTGCCTTGAACTTGATCGGTCCGATCTGCCGGCAGGCGAGCGAAATGTCGGA
>DASUGZ010000087.1:0-3669 GCA_036273755.1 Pseudolabrys sp. | reverse complement strand
GCCGATGATGATCGACTCGCCCCAGCCGCGGTGACAGCATTCGAGCGCCTGGCGCATCACCTGCACGTTGCCGATGCACTCGAAGGAGAAATCGGCGCCGCCGCCGGTCAAGTCGACGATCGCCTGCACCACTTTGTCTTTGCCGACCTCGTCCGGGTTGATGAAATGGGTGAGGCCGAATTTCTGCGCGATATCGCGCCGCGCCGGGTTGAGGTCGATGCCGATGATCTTGTCGGCGCCGACCAGCGCTGCGCCCTGGATGACGTTGAGCCCGATACCGCCGAGCCCGAACACGGCGACATTGGCGCCAGGCCACACTTTGGCGGTGTTGATGACGGCGCCGATGCCGGTGGTGACGCCGCAGCCGATGTAACAGATCTTGTCGAATGGCGCGTCCTCGCGGACCTTGGCGAGCGCGATCTCGGGCAGCACGGTGAAATTCGAGAACGTCGAGCAGCCCATGTAATGGAAGACGTTGTCGCCGTCGCATTTGAAGCGTGAGGTGCCGTCCGGCATGACACCCTTGCCCTGCGTGGCGCGGATCGCGGTACAGAGATTTGAGCGGCGTGACAGACAGGTTTTGCACTGCCGGCATTCCGGCGTGTAGAGCGGGATGACGTGGTCGCCCACTTTCAGCGACGTCACACCCGCGCCGACCTCGCGCACGATGCCGGCGCCCTCGTGGCCCAGAATCGCCGGGAAGATGCCTTCGGGGTCGGCTCCCGACAGCGTGTAGGCGTCGGTGTGGCAGATGCCGGTCGCCATGATCTCGACCATGACCTCGCCGGCTTTGGGGCCTTCGATGTCGATGGTCTCGATGGTCAGCGGCTCGCCCGCCTTCCAGGCGACGGCTGCGCGGGTTTGCATGGGCACATCCTTTTCGACTAATAGGCGCCGATAAAAGAAGCCGCGCGTGCCGCGGTCAAGCCGGCGACGTCAAAATCGCCATGGCGCCGATGGGGCCATTGCTCTCGCTGCGCAAGATATGGAGTTGGCCGCGCAGCGTTTTGGTCTCACCGCCGCGGCAGCGAACCGGCAGATCGAAAAATACGCCGGCCGAATTGACCGCACCGCCTTTCATCGCATTGCCGAAGCCGTGCCAATGTTGCTCGCGCATGTCCGGCGGCACCACGAGATCGAGTCTCTGGCCCACCGCTTCGTCGCGCGAATAGCCGATCAGCGTCGAGGCGCCCTCACTCCAATGTTGAATGACGCCGTTCTGGTCGGCGATGACGATCGCATGGTCCTGCATTGCTCACCCGGTTACGGCTGCCAAGCCGTTTCTGCGGGCCGACCCTCGTCGGCCTCTTCGCGGGCGGCGTTAATAAATTTCCAAAGTGCGCGCAACGCTTCCGGGACGCCCTGACGCGATTGTGAAGACAAGGTGAGCGGCGTTTTCTTGCATGCCTTTTTCAGTTTGGCGACTTGCTTCTTGATCGCGTCCGGCGTCAGTGCGTCGCATTTCGACAGCGCCACGATCTCCGGCTTGTCAGTGAGGCCCGCGCCGTAGGCTTCGAGCTCGCCGCGCACGATGCGATAGGCTTCGCCGGGGTCGTCGGCGGTGCCGTCGACGAGATGCAACAGCACGCGGCAGCGCTCGGTGTGGCCGAGGAAGCGGTCGCCGAGACCGACGCCTTCATGCGCGCCTTCGATCAGGCCTGGCAGATCGGCCAGCACGAATTCGCGCTCGTCGATGCGCACGACGCCGAGTTGCGGATGCAGCGTGGTGAAGGGATAGTCGGCGATCTTCGGCTTGGCCGCGCTGACCGCGGCGAGGAAAGTGGACTTGCCGGCGTTGGGCAGGCCGATCAGGCCGGCGTCGGCGATCAGCTTGAGACGCAGCCGGACGGTGCGCTCCTCGCCTGGCTGGCCGGGATTGGCGCGGCGCGGCGCTTGGTTGGTCGACGACTTGAAGTAGGCGTTGCCGAAGCCGCCATTGCCGCCCTTCATCAGCACGACGCGCTCGCCCGCGGTCGTGAAATCGGCAAGCAAGGTCTCGCCGTCTTCTTCGTAGATCTGTGTGCCGACCGGGACTTTGAGCACGACGTCCTTGCCGTTGGCGCCGTGCATGTCCTTGCCCATGCCGTTGCCGCCGGACTTCGCCTTGAAGTGCTGCTGGAAGCGATAGTCGATCAGCGTATTGAGGCCGTCGACCGCCTCGACGATGACGTCGCCGCCCTTGCCGCCGTCGCCGCCGGAGGGGCCGCCGAACTCGATGAACTTCTCGCGCCGGAACGCGATGCAGCCGTTGCCGCCGGCGCCGGACGCGACATAGACCTTGGCTTCGTCGAGGAATTTCATGGCGTTAGCCTATATCGCGCTTTACGGCGGATTTGCAGGAATAAATCATCGCCTGGGCCGATCTAGTCCCCCGAACGGTAAATTTGCAGGGAGATCAGCCATGTCCGCGCACGATCACGACCACAACGAAGGCCCCAGCCGCCGCAAGGTGCTGGAATGCATGACCTGGGCCGGCACTGGAGTGCTGTGGACCATATCCGGCGGCGTGCCCCATTCCCTCGGCTTGGTCGGTGAGGCCAATGCCGCGGAGACCAAAGGGCTGACTTTCCTACAGATCAGCGACAGCCACATGGGCTTCGACAAGCCGGCCAACCCGAACGCCAAGGGTACGCTGGAGGAGGCGATCGTGCACATCAAGTCGATCCCGAAAAAGCCCGCCTTCATGATCCACACCGGTGACATCACGCATCTGTCGAAGGAATCCGAATTCGACGACGCCGAGAAAATCATCGGCGGCGCCAAGCTCGACGTGCATTACGTGCCGGGCGAGCACGACATCATCGATCCCGACATCAAGCTCTACAAGGAACGCTACGGCCGCGGCACCAAGGGCTCGGGCTATTACTCGTTCGACGCCAACGACGTGCACTTCATGGGGCTCGTCAACGTCGCCAACCTGAAGGGCGGCGGCATGGGCAGCCTCGGCAGCGAGCAACTGGCGTGGATCGAGGACGATTTGAAATCCCGCTCTGCGTCGACGCCGATTGTCGTGTTCGCACACATCCCGCTGTGGGCGGTCTATCCGCAATGGGGCTGGGGCACCGAAGATAGCGCGCAGGCGCTCGGCTACCTCAAGCGCTTCGGCTCGGTGACCGTGCTCAACGGCCACATCCACCAGGTGATGCAGAAGGTCGAAGGCAACGTCACCTTCCACACCGCGCGCTCGACCGCGTTCCCGCAGCCGGCGCCGGGCGCCGCGCCGTCGCCCGGACCGATGAAAGTGCCGGACGAGAAATTGCGCACCATGCTCGGCACCGCGAGCATTGCGTTCAAGCAAGGCGAGCAGCGCCTCGCCATCATCGACACGCCGTTGAAGAGCTGAAGTCATGAAATTTGCAAGAATTCTCGCGCTCGGCGCGACCGTGATGCTCGTTGCCGTTACGGCGGCGCGCGCCGAGACCATCGAAGTTAAGATCGACAACTTCGTCTTCAACCCGCAGCAGATCACGGTGCACGCTGGCGACACCGTCACCTGGGTCAACCACGACGACATCCCGCACACGGTAACGGCGAAAACCTTGGTCTTTCGCTCCAAGGCGCTCGATACCGACGATAAATTCTCCTTCACATTCACGACACCCGGCAGTTTTGCCTATTTCTGCTCCTTGCATCCGCACATGACGGGCACGATTGTGGTGGAGGCCGCGA
>DASUGZ010000086.1:0-26482 GCA_036273755.1 Pseudolabrys sp. | reverse complement strand
CCCGACAACGCCATCGTCTTCACCGACGAGAGCCATGTCACCGTCCCGCAGATCGGCGCCATGTATAAGGGCGACTTCCGGCGCAAGGCGACCCTGGCCGAATACGGCTTCCGCCTGCCCTCCTGCATGGACAACCGGCCGCTGCGCTTCGAGGACTGGGATGCCATGCGGCCGCAGTCGCTCGCCGTCTCGGCGACGCCCGGCCCCTGGGAGATGGAGGAAGCGCGCGGCGTCTTTGTCGAGCAGGTGATCCGCCCGACCGGTTTGATCGATCCGCCCGTCGAGGTGCGCCCGGCGCGCACGCAGGTCGACGACCTGGTCGGCGAGGTGCGGCAGGTGGCGGCGAAGGGCTACCGCGCGCTGATCACCGTGTTGACCAAGCGCATGGCCGAGGACCTCACCGAATATCTGCACGAGCAAGGCATCCGCGTGCGCTACATGCACAGCGACATCGACACCCTGGAGCGCATCGAGATTATTCGCGACTTACGCTTAGGCGCTTTCGACGCGCTGGTCGGCATCAATCTGCTGCGCGAGGGCCTCGACATTCC
The DNA here is from genome assembly GCA_036273755.1 of Pseudolabrys sp. GTDB lineage: Bacteria > Pseudomonadota > Alphaproteobacteria > Rhizobiales > Xanthobacteraceae > Pseudolabrys. Next base: position 25,931 of record DASUGZ010000086.1, on the reverse strand, counting down.
CGAATGCGCGCTGGTCGCCATTCTCGACGCCGACAAAGAAGGCTTTCTGCGCAGCGAGACGTCGTTGATCCAGACCATCGGCCGCGCCGCGCGCAACGTCGATAGCAACGTCATCCTCTATGCCGACAGCGTCACCGGCTCGATGCAGCGCGCCATCGAAGAGACCAACCGCCGCCGCGAGAAACAAGTTGAATACAACAAGGCCAATGGCATCACGCCGGAAAGCGTCCGTAAGGGCATCGCCGACATCCTCAACAGCGTCTACGAGCGCGACCACGTGCTGATCGCAACCGGTGAAGCCGGCGCCGGCGAGTTCGCCGAGGCCGCGACCATCGGCCATAATCTGGAAGCGGTGGTCGCCGACCTCGAGACGCGCATGCGCGAGGCCGCCGCCGATCTCGATTTCGAAGAGGCCGCCCGTCTGCGCGACGAGATCAAGCGCCTGCGCGCAACGGAAATGGCGGTGCTCGACAATCCGACCGCGCGCGACGTCATGGTGGCGCAGACCAAGGGATTACGGTCGAAAGGGCGAAGCCCGTTTTCTATAGAAAGACCGCACAAGCCGGCGCTCGACGAGATGGGCATCGCGCTGACGCACGAGGTCAAGCCGGCGAGTTCACCGCGCTCGAAACTGGGCAAGCCCGGCATGCGCGGCGGCTTCAGGCCGCACAGAAGGTAGTTTCGCCCGCCTATTGGCCCAAAGGGCAGACGACGCTGTCTATCGTCCCGTTTACGCTGATCGCCCCGGACTCAATGGAGGGCGGCGATGCGGTCGCAACGGCTCACCAAGATCATCCTCATCGGCATGATCCTTGGCATTCTCGTCGGCTGGGCGTGCCACGAGCTTTGGCCCAATCCGAAAACGGCGGCCACAGTCGCGGAATACATCTCGCTGGTCACCGACGTCTTCCTCCGCCTGATCAAAATGATCATCGCGCCGCTGGTCTTCTCGACGCTCGTCGTCGGCGTTTCGCATATGGGCGATCCAAAAGCGGTCGGCCGCATCGGCGGCAAGGCGATGGTCTGGTTTGTCGGCGCCTCGCTGCTCTCCCTGCTCACCGGCATGATCCTGGTCAACCTGCTGCGCCCCGGCGACAACCTGAACCTGCCTCTGCCCGACGCGAACCTGACGACCAACCTGAAGGTCGCCTCGCTCTCGGCAAAGGAATTCATCGCGCACCTCGTGCCGCGCTCGGTGGTCGAGGCCATGGCCACCAACGAGATTCTCCAGATCGTGGTGTTCTCGCTGTTCTTCGGCGTCGCCTGCGCGGCGCTCGGCGACAAGGCCAAGATCGTGGTCGACGGCCTCGAGGAGCTGTCGCACGTCATCCTGAAGATCACCGGTTACATCATGGGGCTGGCGCCGCTCGCGGTGTTCGCGTCGATGGCAGCGATCATCACCACGCAGGGCCTCGGCATTCTCGTCACCTACGGCAAGTTCGTGGCCGAGTTCTATTTCGGGCTCGTGGTGCTGTGGTGCCTGCTGATCGCGGTCGGCTTCCTGATATTCGGCGGCCACGCCATCAGGCTGATCAAGCTGGTGCAGGAGCCGTTCCTGCTCGCCTTCTCCACCGCCAGCAGCGAGGCCGCCTACCCGAAGACCATGGAGCAGCTGGAGAAGTTCCCGATCAGCAAGAAGATCATCGCCTTCGTGCTGCCGATGGGCTACTCGTTCAATCTCGACGGCTCGATGATGTACTGCACCTTCGCGACTTTGTTCATCGCGCAGGCCTACAACATCCAGCTCACGATCGGCCATCAGATCACCATGCTGCTGCTGCTCATGCTCACCTCCAAGGGCATGGCCGGCGTGCCGCGCGCCTCGCTGGTGGTGATCGCGGCAACCCTGTCGAGCTTCAACATCCCGGAAGCCGGCCTGCTGCTGATCATCGGCATCGACCAGTTCCTCGACATGGGCCGCTCGGCCACCAACGTCATCGGCAACTCGCTGGCGACCGCGGCGGTGGCGAAATGGGAAGGCGAGGACGTGACGTCGACATCGCCCGGCCCCGAGCTGCAGCCGCAGCCGGCCGCCGCCTCATGAGGCGCGCCGCCCCGGCACTGCGCTGGCTCGCCCTCGGCGCCGGCCTGTATTTCTGCGCCGGCGCGTTGGCGCAGGAGCAGCAGCAAGGACCCGTCGGCGAGCTGACCGGCACCTTGAAAGCCGTCCGCGACAGCGGAACGATCAAGCTCGGCTTTCGCCAGAGCTCGCTGCCGTTCTCGTATTACAACAAGATCAGGCAGCCGATCGGCTACTCCATCGATCTCTGCCGCGAAGTGGCGGAGGACGTCGCCACCGAGCTCGGCGGCATCGATCTGAAGATCGTTTTCGTCCCGGTGACGCCGGCGAACCGCCTCGACAAGGTGAAGTCGGGCGAGGTCGATCTCGAATGCGGCTCGACAACCTCCAACCTGGAGCGCCAGAAGGAGGTGGCTTTCTCGCCGATCTTTTTCGTCGCCGGCACCAAGCTAATGGTGCCGAAATCGTCGGGCGTGCGCTCGTACCGCGACCTCGCCGGCAAGACCGTCGTGGTGACCGCCGGCACTACCAACGAGGCGGCGCTGAGGGCGCTTTCGGACAAGCAAAAGCTCGACATCAAGATCGTCTCGGCCCCGGACCACGGCGAGTCTGTCGCCATGCTTGCCGGCGGCAAAGCGGACGCTTTCGCAACCGACGACGTTCTGCTCTACGGCTTCATCGCCACCGATCCGAGGGCGAAAGAGATGAAAGTCGTCGGCGAGTTTCTCTCCTACGACCCTTATGGGCTGGTGCTGCGCAAGGACGACCCGCAATTCGCGGCGCTCGTCGAGCAAACGTTCCGGCGCATCGCCGCCGAGCGGCGGCTCGCCGAGCTTTACAACAAGTGGTTCATGCGCCGCCTGCCGACCGGCGAAACCCTCAATCTGCCGATGAGCCCGCAACTGGAAGAGCTGTTCCGGGTCCTCGGCCAATCCTATTGACGCCGGCGCAAGCCGGCGTCCGCCACGTTGCTCCTTAGTCGCACCCGCTATTCGGCGGCACTGACCCAGCAGAGCGGGTGGCGGGATATGCATTTGGCTTGCGCATCGCCGCGATCCTTGCCGGTCTCGCTGCACGTCGTGTGGGCGGCGAGCGGACACGACACGTCAAATTTATAGCCGGTGAGGTCGCGCCAGACGCGCTTGACCTTCTGCGTCAGGCTTTCGTGCTTCGGCTTGTCCTGCACAAGGATGACCGGCGAATCGCCGGCAGCGCGCGAAAGCCCGGCCGGCGAGAGCGGTGCTGCGACGGCATGCCCGGCCGGCGCGATCAAGACCGCACACGTCGCCAATATCATGAAATGACGCATCGCCCCTTCTCCTCTTCGGATGGTTAAGACTTCTTTTTCGCCTCAATGGCCCGCGCGCGTTCCTCCCATGCTTTCGCAAGGTTGAGCAGCGTGTCCTTGTCCTCGCCTTTCATCGATTCCGCGATCCGCCGGCAATCTTGGGCGTAGTCCCGGAATTTTTTCGCGTCCGACAAATCCAGCCTCCCACGTATTTCGTGCGTGGGGGAAACACGGTTCTACGGAACACTGTTCTGGAACAATTTTGTGAAGGAACTCAACGCCCCCGGCGGAGTTGCAGACTGGAATGTCGGACGGGCGGAGGGGATGGCTTCAGCCGAAGAGTATCGCCGATATGCCGCGCAGTGCTTGAGCGTTGCCGAGCGGCAGTCTAGCACAGCGGAAAAAGCCCGCCTCATCGAGATGGCGCAGGCATTCTTGCGCATGGCCGAAAAAAAGGAACGCGGGGATCTGGACGACTAGCACCCCGTGGGCGCCGTTCCCATCGCCTTGATCGCCAAGTACCCCAATTTTCACATCTTGAGCGCGGCCTCCGCCGGCGTGTACTTCAGTTTCAATGCTTCGGCGACGGCGCGATTGGTGATCATACCCTCGTGCACATTCAGGCCATTGCGCAGATGCACATCCTCGCCGAGCGCGCGCCGCAGGCCAAGGTCGGCAAGCGCCAACACGAACGGCAGCGTGCAGTTGCTGAGCGCGAAGGTCGACGTGCGCGCCACCGCGCCGGGAATGTTGGCAACGCAATAATGGACCACGTCGTCGACCACATAAGTCGGATGCGAATGGGTGGTCGGCCGCGAGGTCTCGGCGCAGCCGCCCTGGTCGATCGCAACATCGACGATTACCGAGCCGGACTTCATCGCCTTCACGGTCGCCGCCGAGATCAGCTTCGGCGCGGCGGCGCCGGGGATGAGCACGGTGCCGATGACGAGATCGGCGCGCTTGCACAGCGCCTCGACCGAGTCCCGGGTCGAGAATACGGTGCGGACGCGGGCGCCGAGCTGATGCGATATACGCCGCAGCGCCTCCGGATTGCGGTCGACGACGGTGACGGTGGCGCCCATGCCGGCGCTGATGATCGCGGCATGCGTTCCGGCAACCCCACCGCCGAGGATGACCACGTCGGCCGGCGGCACGCCCGGCACGCCGCCGAGCAGCACCCCGCGTCCGCCGTTCTCTTTTTCGAGGCAGCGCGCGCCGGCTTGCGGCGCCATGCGGCCGGCAACCTCCGACATTGGCGTCAGCAGAGGCAGCGTGCCTTGTGGGCTGGTCACGGTTTCATAGGCGATGGCCGTTACGCCGGAGGCGATCAAATCCTCGGTCTGCGCGCGATCCGCCGCCAGGTGCAGATAGGTGAATAGGACCTGACCGCGGCGAAGCTTCTTGCGCTCGGCCGCCAGCGGCTCCTTGACCTTCACGACCATCTCGGCGCGGGAAAACACGGCGTCGGCATCGGCGACGATGTCTGCGCCGACCGCTTGATAATCCGCATCCGAGAGGCCCGCACCGATCCCGGCGCCGGTCTCGATAATGACCTGGTGCCCCTTGGCCGTCAGTTCGCGCACCGTCGAGGGCACCAGCCCGACGCGATATTCGTTGTCCTTGGTTTCCTTCGGTGAGCCGACAAGCATGGCCGTTCGCCTTATCGTGACCGGTTTCGCGGCAGCATAGCAGCGGCAGCCGGCCCATAATATGCGAGCCGCGCCATTATGCTGATTCCCTTTAGGCCAAGGCGTTAGGGCCGCGCCCGCCCGGTTGTTTGGCAGCAACACCTCGCTTTTATTCGTCCCGAAAGCAGCGGCGCCATCCATTCCGCTGAAAAATTATTTGTTGACCTCTTGACATTTATTCCTATAGGATTATAGTCTATTTCGTCTCCTCCGCTTAGAGGGCGCTCTCATGAGGCGTCGTGCGGGCGGGAGGAGATGCGGCGCCCGCGCGGATGCTTCGCACGCATCCTCCCGGGCGGCCCCGGCCTGCCGTCCGCCGGCACTACGCCCGGCTGCCTTTGATGGCTGGACGGGCACGGACGAAGGGCGGCGAGAGCCGTCCGGATCAGTGGCTCGCGCCTGTCCGCGCCCGGAAGTACGGACCCGGGAGCCGAAAAATGCCGCCGTGGAGCGCCACAAGGCGCCCGCGTCTCGCAAGAGGCGCGGCAAGACGGAAGACTGGTGCGTCTCGCGGCGCTCCACCCCTCTTTTTGCAGGAGGGCCGATAAGCCAGGCGACCCCGGCGCCTCGACAAACAACACGGGCGATGAATCGTGCCTTGGCGTGAACAGGCAAGCCCGGCGCGCGCTGCGTTGACTTTTCTCCGCCTCATCCTGAGGAGCGCCCGCAGGGCGCGTCTCGAAGGATGAAGGCGGCCACGGGGCCTCATGGTTCGAGACGGCGCTTCGCGCCTCCTCACCACGAGGAAAAAGGCTGTTTGACAACTGAATCCGACAGAGGTGGACAACGACTCGCTTCCGCCACACGAATCACCTCACATGGCAGGCCTGATTCGCGTCGAGAGGTCGGTCATGTCCTGGTTCCGCCACCACTTCCACTGCGAGGCCTGCGCAGCCTCCTGGCTCGCCGAAGCCGAAGAGATCGTGCAGAGCGATTGCCCGTTCTGCGGCAACCGCGACGTCTTCGCCTACAAGAGCGACGACCGCAGCATCGTCATCGAGGACCACGGGCAGCTGTTCGTCGTGCTCGAAGCGATGAAGACCGCCGAGCGCCGCGGCGAGGTGCGCAAGGTCAAGACGTTCCCGTCGCGCGCCAAGGCCGACAGCTTCGCCGCCAAGAGGCGCAAGGCAAGCTGAGCTACATCTCTTTCGGCGCGACCGGCGCCTTCTGTCCGGAGCGCTTGAGCGCATCGGCGACCATGCCGTTCGCCTTCATCGCCTCGACAAAGGCGCGCACGTAAGCCGCGCCGGCTGGCTTGTCCTTTTGCGTCGCCATCGCCTGGCGAATTTCTTCGAAGGCGCCTTTCATCACGCGCATGTCGGGATGGTCCTTGGCGTAGGCGTCGAGCGGCTCGCGCACGCCGGCGGCGGCGTCGAGCTTCTGCTCGAGAAAGACGGGAATGCCGGCCGAAGCGCCGCCGACTTTGGCGCGCACCAGTGTGGCGTGCTTGAGCGTGCGGGTGAGATAAAGGTCGTAGACCGAGGCGAGGCCGACCGCGATCCTGATGCCGGGCCGGTCGACGTCGTCTACGTCTTTCAGCGGTGAATCCTTGCGCACCATGTAGGTGCCCTGGATCAGCACGTAAGGCGGCGAGAAGGTCACCTCGGCGGCGCGCTTTTGCTCGATGGCGACAAAGGCAACGTCGACCTCGCCTTTGGCCAGCGCCGCGAAGGCCTTGCCGGCGGCTTCGAATTTCACATATTCCAGCGGCACGCCGAGCGCTTTGGCGAGGCCCGCGGCCAATTCGGCGGAGACGCCTTTCGGATCGTCGTTTGGCCCCTTCTGCGCCAGCACCGGATTGCCGAAATTGATGGCGGCGCGCAGCCTGCCCGTCGGCGCCAGATCTTTCAGCGCGGCGGGAGAAGGCGATTGCGCGAAGGCAGGAAAGGCGGCGGCGCACAGCATGGTGGCGGCGCAGATGAAAGCGCGCATGATCTCCTCCCCTTGCGGCCCATACGGCAAAGCCGTCGCCGCTTCGCCGGCAAGGGAACGCGATCCGGCGGCGCGGCGCAAGCGGGGGAGCGGCCGGCGGCTATTTCTCTTTGGAGGTCTGCTCGTTGCCGTTCTTGGTGTCGCCGCTGTCGCCGGCGGGCTCGGGCGCCTGCTCGGCCGACGCCGGTTGCGGCTCTTGGCCGGTCAGTTCGCGGCCGCGCGTCGCCGCCCAATCGACCGGCGCGATATCCTTGGCGGCCGACGGCTGCAGGCGCGGGATGACGGCGACGATCGTCTTCTTCATCGGATCGATCACCAGCAGCTCTTTAGCGAGCTTGGCGTAGCCGTAAGGCTCGAGCGAGCGGTCCTGCTGCACCAGCTTCGGCGGCATGACGTCGATTTTCAGCGACGTCGGGATCGGCGCGCCGACCTTGGCTTCGAACTTCGGCGGTGTCTTTTGCTGGGTGTTTTCGGTGACCAGCCCCTGCTCGATCGCGGCGCGCTGCTTGTCGTTAAGCTGCAACGGGGGCCGTTTCGACTCGACGGTCAGCTTGTTCGGCGCGACGCTCGGCGTGTTCTGCGCCAGCGCCGCGGTCGGCAGCAACATCAAGGCGACGGCGGATGCCATCGTGGTCTTCCACGCCGTCATCAGATCGCCTCGCCTTCGCCCTCGATCACCGCGTATTGGATCATGCCGGCGGTCTGCTGCCAGCCGCTGCCATTGAAACCGGCCAGGATATTGATACGCACGACCTGGAGCAGCTTGTTCTTCACCACGCGGCTGTCGAGCGTGGCGTCGCGGACGAAAGCGACTGCGGCGACGCCGCAAGCGCGCGGGTTCTTGGCCCCGGTATTCACGCCAAGGATGGCGTGGCGCGAATCGGCGCCGCCGGCGCGCAGGCTGACGAATTGCTCGGCCTGCTCGGCGGTGTCGCAAATGATGCCGATACCGACGGTGGTGCCGCCGATCGCCGGGTTCACGGATATTTCGCCGGCAAAAGCTGCGCCGCACAGGACAAATGCGGCCGGCGCGGCAGCCCAAAGACAACGCATATTCCCCTCCAAAGGATCTGACGTAACGGTTCGTGGGGCAACGCGGGGCAACCGCCAGAGTTCGCGCCTGTGCACGCGATTGTGAAAGGCAGACCGCGGCGGGCCTCTTGACCCGGTTGCCGAAGACCAAACAGTGCCGCTAAAAGAAAGCCACCCAACACGCCAGAATGACGATGTCGCCGACCCGTCTCATCCCGCCTTTCATCGTCGCGCTTGCCGCCCTGGCGCTGGCAGGCTGCGAAACCACCGGCAGCGGAACGGCGACGCCGACCGCCCAGGCGCCGGAGCCGCCCATGACGCATCGGCGCGCCGCCGAGGAATGCTGGATGTCGACCGAAAAGGGCGCCACCTCGATGTCGCTCGACAAGCGCGCCGACGTCGTCAACAAGTGCATCGAGGACAAGATGAGGGGCGGCACGGCCACCGCGGCGCCTGCGCCGGAGCCTGACGGCAAAAAGAAAAAGCCGGCCGTCGCCGCCGCCGAGAAAAAGAAACCCGCCACCGGCGACAAAGACAAAACGGACAAGAAGCCGGCGGACGAAGGCGACAAAAAACCCTAAGCCGCGTGGACAAGCCTGTCCCTCCCCTTGCGGGTGACATGCGGCCGTATCACCATTCCCATCCCAGGTCGCTCAGGAGGTCGTTATGGCGAAGGGTCAGATGCGGGTTTCCAAGGAGAAGAAGAAGCCGAAGGCGGACAAGGATAAGCCCAAGCAAATGTCCGCTTACAAGTTGGCGCAGCAACAGGGCGCCTCCGGCAACCCCTACGGCAACCCGCCGGGCAAGAAATAGCTATTTCGCCATGCTGCCGGTCGGTTTGGCGGCCGGCGGAAGCTGCTTGGCCTGGGCGGCCATTTCCAGGCAGGTGAGCAGTTCGACATAGCTCGGAAAGCCGCCGAGCTTCGAGAGCGAAACGCAGCGGGTTTGCTCCGCCGCGCTGAATTGCTTCCATTGCTGGTCGAGCTTGGCGCGCGCGTCCTGTTCATCCTTGCGGCAGTTGTCTTCATTGCGGTTGATCGCGGAGGCAGCGGCCGCCGCGGCGCGGCAGCTGGCATCGGTGTCGAGTTTCGGCACCTGATCCGAAACCAGCATCAAATAGGAGCCGGCGACCAAAACGGGCAGTAAAGCAGCCATCGTAAGCCTCCCTCCGGCACGGCGACTCAACGTCGAGCTAAAGCACAAGTTGCATATTAACCTTATTGCGTAGGCGATTGGCTTCCGCGCATGAACCTTTTTGCCCCCAAAACGACTTATAGAGGACACCAAAAGGGGCTGCCGTGGCCAAGCGTTTCCTCCTCAGAGCCATCACATTCGTCGGGCTGATCATCCCGGCCGCCTTCGCGCTCGCCTTGCTGGCGGCGCCGGCGCAGCCGGCCACGATCGAACAGCCCGGCTGCGACCGCAATCTGGCCGATGCCCAGGCCAACGTGACGACCCTGCAGGCGCGTATGAAGGCGGCGCACGGCGGCGAGGTCTGCCCGGCCACGCGGCTTTACTTCCTTGAAGTGGTCAAGACGCGCGCCATCACCGCCCAGTGCAAGAGCGGGCCGGATCGCGAGCGCGAACTCGGCCGCCTCGATGCCGACGTCGAGTCGCTGAACAATGCGATCGCCGCGCGCTGTAGCTGAGGCGCGATTTCAGAGTTCCACATCTTTGCCCAAGTTCCGTGCGAAGCGGCAACCACTGCTTAACCGCTTGGCGCCGAGCATGCGCCTTGGGCAATCCGGTCCGGCAGATCGGGGGAGATTTAGGATGCGTTTAGGCGCGATCATCCGCGCAGCATTGGTAGCCGCGGCAACCGGCGCGCTCGTCGCTTGGCCGGCGGCAGCGCAGGAGGCGGCCGGCGAGATCGTGGAAATGCCGCTGCCGCCGGCGAACCCCGACGATGCCGCCAATCCGCAGCCGGAAACGCCGCTGACCGCCGAGGAAGCCACCGCCCTCGGCAATGCACTGAACTTCGATGCCGCCGACCTCGTCAGCGCCAAGCCGGTCAAGTCCTTGCGCTTGCCGGGTGTTGCCGGCGCCGGCAAATTCGACGTCAGCACCAAGCCGGACGGCGCCGGCACCATGTCGCTCTATCGGCCATTCGGCGGCGATTGGGACGCCAAAGTCGGCGCCGATCTCAACCCCGCCCCGGCGCAGCCCGACGGCTACAGGCCTTTTCCGGTCGTCGGCGCCAGCCAGGATTCCGGCGCGGCCTGGGCCTCGGTCGGCATGGCCAATCTCGCGGCGGTCGACGCGCGCGTCGATCCGGCGAACGATCAGAGCAAGCTCGGCACCACGTTCAAGCATTCGATCCCGGTCGGCGGAAAATTCGCGCTGACTTTGCAGAACAGCTACTCAGTGACGCAGGCGATTGGGCCGCCGGTGGCGACGCCCTCCGCCATCCCTTTGATGGCCGCGCCGGCTGGAACCGCGGCGGCGGCGCCGCAAGTCTGGGGCAACCAGAAAGCCGTCAAATTCGACGTGCTATCGACCGGCACCACGTTCGGCGCCGGGGTTACCACGGCGAGCAACGATCCGAACGCTCACAATACCTTCAGCGCCGAGCAAAAATTATACGGCCCGCTGCAGGTAACGACCGCGGTGACCGATTTCGGTCAATCGACTGCGAGCAAGAGCATCGCCGCCCGCTTCAAGCTGACCTGGTAATCCACCGCGCCTCGAAGCCGCCGTTGCGCCGCCCAATGGCCGCCCAAGTTCCATGCGGCAATCCGCCTCGGGGGCGTTCGGCGCAGCGTTTGCGCCTGTCGAGAGGTGTAGCATGACGGCGATCAGACCCGAGCGGCTAGGTCCAGACCACGATGGCTTCGAGAAATCCGGCCCGGAAAAATTCGCGCCGAACCGCGACGCTCCGGAAAAACTCGGCGAGATCGACCAGGCGGCGGCCACTGCATTCGAGGGTGAGATTCGTGAATTCGTCCGGCGCGACATTGCGTTTGTGCGCCGACAGCGCAACGACGTCGAGACGTCCGCCGATCCTGCCGCCGAAAATATCAATGCGCTGATTCGCCGGGTCGCCGGCGCCTCGATGGAGGAGATCGACCGCGTCATCCTCGAACTGCAAGGCGTACGCGACATGCTGCGCGGCGAAGGCGAACGCGTCAGCCGCGAACTCGCCGGCTATGCCAGCCTGAGCCATGCTTCGATGACCGCCATGAAGGTGATCGGCGACAGCCTCAAGCAATGGAAAGACGCACCGATTCATCCGAGCAGGCGTAACGCGGGCTGACCGCCGGTTGCGGGCCGCCGCCGGTGGCGGCGGCGTTGCCGTTACGAGTCGAGTTCATCGACTACGATTCGGGTATTCGGTTCGACGAGAAAAACCTTGCTCCTGGTTTTGATGTAGCCGAGCTGACCCACGCCTGCGATGCCGTTCACGCTCGCAGGCAGCGGATGGGTTTCGTTCAAAGCTTGATTGCTGGTGAGTTGGCCCGCCGGCGCAAGCCGCGCGGCGTCGTCAGCCGCCGGTGTCTTGTCCGCCATCACCGCACGATAGATGCGGGCACGGCTTTCGTCGCTGAGCGGCAGCGGCAGCGCCATGGTCGGCACGCGGTCGATGACGTCGTTCCGCTGCGAGAATATCGCCGGCATAGTTTGACCGGTCGCCCCGATCGGACCGGGCGCTGGCGCGGTGGGCGAAGCGACGCCGGCCGCCGCATTGGCGCCCCCGCCGGGCACCGGCTGATCGTTGTCCGGCATGGCAAGCGCGGCGCGCGTTTGCGCCGAGTTCGGGATCGGCCGCGGCTGCGAGCTGGTCGGATTCTTCTCGTCGAAGCCACGGTTGATCTGGCCGGTATTGGGGACAAAGCCAGGGTTAAGCTCGGCGACGTTGTCGCCGGCAAACGCGCCGGCGCGCGTGGCCGGCCAAACACCGGCGGCGCAGGCAAGCAAGGCCGCGGACAATATTGCAAAATGGGGGTGTGTTTTCATGGCATGGCCTCCTCGGGCCTACCTGTAGACAACCACCCAGTACCGGAATCGGTTGCATCCCTCGATCAGACGCGAGCCCGCGGAAGGGGCTGTTTTGCGGAGGCGGTCGCTTAGTTGGCCGGCGCTTTGCGCGGCAGCGGGTAGTCTTCGCTTTCGTACAGCCGGCGGATGCCATTGCCGTCGAACCGCTTTTCCTCGACTTCGAGATAGGCGCCAAGCAACAATTCCGGAGGCAATTCCTCGATGGCAAAACGAATGGCCTCGGCCGCGGTCGGAAATCGCTTGTAGCCGATCGGACGGCGAGATTTGCGGCTGCGGCTGGGAAAAAGCTCGGACGGGGCCCGATAGTTGATCATCGACATTCTAACTCACTCCTCGACGCCTAATATGGCCCCGAAAGTGCGAAAAATCCAGCGTCCGCCGACCATTGCGACGCCAGCCAGAACGCTAAGGTAAATCGTCACGCACAAACGAAACGGCCCGGCGGGGGAGCGCCGGGCCGCGTCGTTTACTGTAAACGGACGAAATCAGTCGCCGAAATCCGCCACCACCTCGCTGGTCGCGGGATCGACCAGGACGACATGGTTGTTCACGCGCATGTATCTGTAGCTGCGGACTGCCGGCACCTCGACGGCAACATCCTGCGGCACGGCATAGAGCCGCGCGCCTGCGGGGACCGGTGTACCGACGCGATATTCAACCGTGGGCGGCGGGACTTCTACCGGCTCGCGCACGATGGTGCGGTAGATCGTGTGACGCTGCACCGGCGTGAGCTCCAGCGGCCGCTGCGTGGTGATCACCGTTCGCGAGTCGACCGGCTCGCGCGTGATCACCGTGGTTTGCGCGCTCGCACCGCCAACGCCCGCGAGCAACGCCGCAATCGCGGCGTGGCGAAAATGTGTCATCGGTTCCTCCTGCCTGTTTCGGCTACGAGGCAAAGAAACGCCCGCCGCCACGATGCGTTCCCGCAGCGAAGTTCCAGGCGCGGCGCTCACAATGTGTGCGGCGGTTCATCGAGCAGTTTGAGTTTGGCGCTAAGCGTCGTGATGCGCCGCGCTGCTTCGGCGCGCGTCAAAACCTGTTTGAAGGCATCGAGCTCGTAGGCATCGATCGAAAGCTGCTTGAGGCGCGCCGCCTGTTCGGCGGTCATCGACAGATCGGCGGCGGGCTTAGATAGCTTCGCCGCTGGCTTTCGTTTGGCCGGTTTGGCACTGCGTTTCGCGGGCATGGCCCTGACACAATGAACAAAGTCGCGCCTTGTTCCCTAGCTTTGCATCAAGACGCCTTCACGGACGCCAGGGCGGGCCGCAACGCCAACGTGATCGGCAGTGTCAGCAGCACGACCGCGGCCACCACCATGAGCGCCGACGGTACGCCGAGCGCGTCGCCGAGCAGACCGTAGAACGCCGGCGATACCGCGCCCGCGCCGATGGTGCCGGTATAGAAGATTCCGAAAGCACGCTGGCGCTTGTCCGCCGCAACCAGCTCCGGCACCGAACCGTAGAGCACCGACGATGTGCCATTGAGCGCGACGCCGATGAGAGGAAGCGTCAGGAGAGCGGCATCGAGCGACAGCGGCAGCAGGCCGACGATGCCGAGCGCGGTCACCGTCTCGGTCAACCACACCGTCGCCACCGCGCCGATGCGCGCACCGATGAAGGCGCAGACCAGCTTGCCGGCCGCACCGCCTGCGAACACCAGCGTCAGCGCCAAGCCGATCGTCGGCAGGCTGGCGCCTTTCGCGGTGAGCACGAAGGGCAGGAATGTCAGGAATCCCATGCGGGTGGCGCTGTCGATGACGCCGATGGACAGCAGCAGCGGGAAACCGAATTGGTTGAGACGCGACGGCGCCGAAACGCTTTCCGTCTTGCGCGGCGCCGGCGCCTCGGCGCCGAAACGCGGGATCAGCACAAAGACGGCAATTCCCGCCAGCACGCCGAGGCCCCCGAGCAGGATCAGCGCGTGCCGCCACGGCAGCACCACGAACAACAGCGACGCCGCGGCCGGCAGCGTCATCTTGCCGATGTCGCCGGCGAAGTTGTAGGTGCCGAGCATTTTCAGCGAGCGCGAGCCGGCGAAGGCGCGCGCAATCAACGACGACGCCAGCGGATGCTGCGTGCTGGCGCCGAGGCCGCCGACGAACAGCGCGACGACCAGCGGCGCAAAGCCGCCGCTCAAGCCGGCGAAACAATAGCCGATGCCTGCGAGCGCGGTGCCGAGCGCCAGCACGATCGGCGTGCCGAAGCGTTCGGCCAGGAAACCGGAAGGAATCTGGAAGCCGGCAAGCGTGCCTGAGAATACCGTCTTCATCAGCCCGAGCGCGGCGAAGCCGAGGCCGAACTCGTGCTGCCAGATCGGCAGCATGACGTAGATGAGATCGGTGTAGCCGTCGTGCAGCGCATGCGCGCCGCATGCGACACCGAGCGCGCGTCGCTCGTCGCCTGGCGAAGGAGTGGTCCCGGCCGCGGCAGTCATGGCGATTTCTCGCGCCGTTCGAGAAAAGTGGTGCTGACCAGCGAAAGCACAGGCTTGCCATTCTGATTGACGCCCGACGAGCGGAAGGTCATCAGCCCGGATTTCGGTCGGCTGTTCGACGGGCGCAACTCGATCACCTCGCTGCGGTAGGCGACGGTGTCGCCGACATAGACCGGCGTTGGCCATTTCAGCTCGCGGAAGCCGAGCGCCGGGCCGATGCCGGCGACCGGCTCGCCACGCGCCAGCATCGCCTCATCCATGCGGCGGCGGTAGTCGACCATCAGCCGCATCCAGGCAAGTGCCGTGTGCCAGCCGGACGCGACCAACGCGCCAAAATGCGAGCGTTCCGCAGCCGCCTCGTCGACATGAAACGTTTGCGGATCGTAGCGCATGGCAAAGGCCTTGATGTTTTCGGCTGTAAAAGTATAGCGGCCATAGTCGAACGCGTCGCCGACCTGAATGTCCTCGAAGAACTTCACGGCTGGGCCTCGTGCCGGCGGCCGAGCATGGCGGTCGTCACCATGGTCATCAGGCAGATGTCCGCCTCGTCGATCACCTCGTAGCGGAACTTGGTCAGGCCCATCTCCGGCCGGCTCTTGGAGGGACGGCATTCCAGGACCGTCGAGCGCACGCGGATCTGCGTGCCCGGCCGCAACGGCTTGTGCCAGCGCACCTCATCGATGCCGGGTGAACCCATCGAGCTCGAATTGAGCACGAAACCGTCGGCGATGATGCGCATCAGCAGGCAGCAGACGTGCCAGCCCGAGGCGCCGAGCCCGCCCAACAGCGTGGCGCTCGCCGCCGCCTCGTCGAGATGCATCGGCTGCGGGTCGAACTCAGCGGCGAAGGCGACGATCTCTTCGCGCGTCACCAGGCGCGGGCCGTAAACGGCAACCGCGCCAGGCTCGAAGTCTTCGAAATGGAGTTTCGTTGTCGGCATGCGCCTATTTAACGGGTCCGCGGCGCACTTGTCTCGCGGCTAGGTCGCAAACCTGAAATGCATGACGTCGCCGTCGGCGACAACATAGTCCTTGCCTTCGAGCCGCATCTTGCCGGCCTCTTTGGCGCCGGTCTCGCCGCTATTGGCGATGAAATCGTCATAGCCGATGGTCTCGGAGCGGATGAAGCCGCGCTCGAAATCGGAATGGATGACGCCGGCCGCCTGCGGCGCCTTGGTGCCGGCGGTGATGGTCCAGGCGCGCGCCTCCTTCGGGCCGACGGTAAAATACGTCACGAGGTGCAGCAGCGCGTAGCCGGCGCGGATCAGCCGGTCGAGACCGGTTTCTTTGAGGCCGACAGCTTCGAGAAATTCGGTGCGCTCGGCCGGCGGCAGCGTCGCGATCTCGGATTCGATCTTGGCAGAAATCACCACCGCGACCGCGCCCTCCTCTTTGGCGCGCGCCGCGACGCGCTTGGAGAAGTCGTTGCCGGCCGCCGCCGCGGCTTCCTCGACGTTGCAGGCGTAAAGCACCGGCGCCGAGGTGAGCAGGCCGAGCGAGTGGAAAACCCTCTCCTCCTCCGATTTGCGCTCAACGAGACGCGCCGGCTTGCCTTCGCGCACCAGCGCCAGCGAGCGGTTGACCAGATCGAGCGTCTCTTTGGCGAGCTTGGCGTCCTCGCCGCTGCCTTTGGCTTTCTTCTCGAGATTGTCGACGCGCTTTTCCAGCGACTCGAGATCGGCCAGCATCAGTTCGGTCTCGATAGTATCGATGTCGGCGATCGGATCGATCTTGCCTTCGACGTGGGTAACATCGCTGTCCTCGAAGCAGCGCACGACATGGACGATGGCGTCGACCTCGCGGATGGTGGCGAGAAACTGGTTGCCGAGCCCCTCGCCCTTCGAGGCGCCGCGCACCAGGCCGGCGATGTCGACGAAGGTGATGCGCGTCGGGATGATTTCCGCCGACTTGCCGAGCACCGCGAGCTTATCGAGCCGCGGGTCGGGCACGGCGATCTCGCCGACATTCGGCTCAATCGTACAGAACGGATAGTTCGCCGCCTGCGCGGCGGCCGTCTGCGTCAGCGCATTGAAGAGCGTCGACTTGCCGACATTCGGCAGGCCGACAATGCCGCACTTGAATCCCATGATTTAATCTTCGTCCGCGTCGTTATCGGTGCCGACGGCAAAGCCCAAATCTTCAAAGCCTTTGGCGGCCATGGCGAGATGCACCTTGTTCTGAAAACTCGAATCCTTGCCTTCGACCAGAAGGCCGGCATTGTCGGCGACGATCGTGCACAGCGCCTCGACCATCGGCTCCTCATCCTTGGCAAAATCCTGCAGCACGTAACGCTCCATCAGATCCTTGCTGCCGGGATGGCCGACGCCGAGGCGCACGCGGCGGTAATCGTTGCCGATGTGCTCGGAGATCGAACGCAGGCCGTTGTGCCCGGCATTGCCGCCGCCTTTTTTCACCCGCACCTTGCCGGGCGGCAGCTCGGCTTCATCGTGAAACGCTACCACGTCGCCGGCGTCGAGCTTGTAGAAATGCGCAGCTTCCGCCACCGCGCGTCCGGATTCATTCATGTAAGTGCCGGGCAACAGCAGCAGAATCTTTTCGCCGCCGATCGTGCCCTCGACCGCGACGCCCTGGAAACGGCGACGCCACGGCGCAATGTCGTGACGTTTGGCGATCGCCTGCACCGCCATGAAACCGATATTGTGCCGGTTGCCGGCGTAGCGTTCGCCAGGATTGCCGAGGCCGACGAAAAGCAGCATGGCTTCATCGCCATCCGGGAACGAACATGCGCGGGAAAATGAGGAGGGTTAAACCCCTCCTCATTTCTTGTCGGATTTCGGCGCCGCAGCAGCGGCAGCCGGCGCACCAGCGGCCGGAGCGGCAGCAGCGGCACCGGGCGCAGCAGGAGCAGCACCGGGAGCGGCACCTTCGGCACCGGGCGCAACGCCAGCAGCAGCAGCAGCGGCAGCAGCGGCAACGGCAGCAGCGGCAGCTTCGGCGGCGGCCTTCATTTCTTCGGCGTAGCCGGACGGCGGAACCACCGTGACCAGCGTGATGTCGCCTTGCGCCACCACCCGCACGTTCGGCGGCAGCGTCACGTCGCTGACGTGCTTGGAATGGTTGATCTCGAGGCTGGAGATGTCGACGTCGATCGACTCCGGAATGCTCTCGACCGGGCACATCACCTCGATGGTGTGGGTGACGATGTTGACCGCGCCGCCGCGCTTGACGCCGGGCGATTGGTCGGCGTTGAGCACCTTGACCGCGACATTGACGCGGATCACCGCGCCCGCCGACACGCGCAGGAAATCCACGTGCATCGGCAGATCCTTGACCGGATCGAGCTGGAAGTCGCGCGGCAGCACGCGGTGCTTGGCGCCGTCGAGGTCGATCTCGAACAGCGTGGTGAGGAAGCGCCCGGCGTAGATGCGCTTGCGCAACTCGGCATGGTCGAGCGTGACCATCTGCGGGGGCTTGTTCTCGCCGTAAATTACGCCCGGCACTCGGCCGGAGCGACGTGCAGCCCGGGCGGCCCCCTTGCCGCCTTTCGGACGCACCGCCGCCTTCAATTCCTGGACGGTCGCCATGGTGAAACCCTCATCTAAGCCAATGGAAAAGGCGGCATTTTCGGCCGCCTTCGTACGCGGCAAGCCTCCAGGGGTGCCGGGGGCCGCGTGACGCGCTGGCTTATAGCGGCGGGGGGCAGAAAGGGCAAGAAAGCCGGAAATTACTCGGCGGGCGGCGGCGTTGCCGCCTTCTTGGCCGGTTTGTCGGCCTTTGCCTCCAGCGCGGCGATGCGCGCTTTGAGCGCCTCGTTTTCCTCGCGCGCCAAGCGCGCCATTTCCTTGACCGCCTCGAATTCCTCACGCTGGACAATGTCGAGATCGCGCAGCCAGCGCTCCGCCTGGTGGCGGAACAGCGTGTCGAATTCCTTGCGCACCCCTTGTGCAACCCCGGCGGCATCATTCATGAGGCGCGCCATCTCATCGAAAAGCCGGTTGCTGGTCTGGGTCATGCCTCGCCTCCATTTGGACTAACAATGGCGGTCCGGTTATCCCGCTGCAAGGGGCGACATGCTACCACTGGCGGGGCGCCCGAATCCGGAACACGCAATGCCATTGCTCGCCATTCGCTTTCCCGCCTTCGATCCGGTGCTGGTGCATGTCGGCCCCTTCGCCATCCGCTGGTACGCACTCGCTTACATCGTCGGCATCCTGCTCGGCTGGGTCTATGCGCGCGCGCTGATCCGCAACGAGCGACTGTGGGGCGGGCGGGCGCCGATGACGCTCGCAGACTTCGACGATTTCGTGCTGTGGGTGACGCTTGGCATCATCCTCGGCGGCCGTATCGGCTACGTGCTGTTCTACAATCCGGCCTATTTCGCCGCCAACCCGCTGCAGATCGTCCAGCTCTGGCACGGCGGCATGTCGTTCCACGGCGGCTTCACCGGCTGCGTCGTCGCCGTCATTGCCTTCGCGCACAAACGCGGCATTCCGTTCCTGTCGCTCGGCGACATCACCTGCGCGGTCGGGCCGATCGGGCTGTTCCTCGGCCGCCTCGCCAATTTCATCAACGGCGAATTGTGGGGCCGCGCCACCGACGCGCCGTGGGGCATGGTGTTCTGCAATTCCGTCATCGAAGCCGCCAATGGCGGCAAATGCCCGGCCGGTTTGATCCCGCGCCATCCGAGTCAGCTTTACGAGGCGACGCTCGAAGGTCTGGTGCTGCTTGCCGTGCTTTGGCTGTTGATGCGCGCCGGCGCGCTCAAGCGGCCCGGCCTGATCGTCGGCTGTTTTGCCTGCGTCTACGCGATCGCGCGCTCAACCTGCGAATTCTTCCGCGAGCCGGACGCCCAGCTCGGCTTTTTGTGGGGCGGCGCGACCATGGGACAGCTGCTGTCGATCCCATTATTCATCGCCGGACTTGCCTTCATCTATTATGCGGTCACGCATCCGCCGCTGCAGACCAAATCATGAGCGACGTTTCGCCTCTGCAAGTCGAAATTCGCCGCCGCATCGCCGCCGCCGGTCCGATGCCGGTCGGCGAATTTATGGCGTTGTGCCTCGTCGATCCCGCGCACGGCTACTACACGACGCGCGACCCGTTCGGCACCCGCGGCGATTTCATCACCGCGCCGGAGATCAGCCAGATGTTCGGCGAAATGATCGGCCTGTGGATGGCGGCGGTATGGCGGCAAATGGGCGCGCCGGAAAACGTCCGCATCGTCGAACTCGGACCCGGCCGCGGCACCATGATGAAGGACGCGCTGCGCGCGGCCAAAGTGATGCCGGGTTTCCACGAAGCGGTGGTCGTGCATCTGGTTGAAATCAGCCCGGCGCTGGAGGCGGCCCAGCAGCGCACCCTGGAGCCGCTCGGCGTGCCGCTCTATTGGCACCGCACGCTGGCCGACGTGCCGCGCGGCACAGCCATTGTCGTCGCCAACGAGTTCTTTGACGCGCTGCCGGTCAGCCAGGCGGTAAAGACCGCGGACGGCTGGTACGAGCGTCTGGTCGACGTCGACTCCTCCGGCCACCTTGCTTTCACCATCGCGCCCGAACCGCTGCCCCATTTCGGCCTGCAACTCGCGCCGGCGGTACGCAACGCGCCGGACGGATCGATTTTCGAATGGCGTACCGACACCGTGGCGATGGAGCTCGGCGCGCGGCTCGCGCGCGACGGCGCCGCCGCCTTGGTGATCGACTACGGCCACGCCGAAAGCGCCGCCGGCGAAACCTTGCAGGCGATCGGCAAGCACGTCTACGCCAACCCGCTCGCGGCGCCGGGCGACGTCGATCTCACCGCGCATGTCGACTTTCAGGCGCTCGGCGGCGCGGTGGAGGCGATGGGAGCAATCGCGTTCGACCTGCTCACGCAGTCGCAATTCCTGCGCCGCCTCGGTATCGTCAGCCGCGCCGCCAAGCTCAAGGCCAACGCCGCGGACGCCGCCGCGATCGACATCGCGCTCAAGCGCCTGATCAGTGAAGGCGAAGCCGGCATGGGAACGCAGTTCAAGGCCGCCGCCTTTGCCCACCCCAAGCTGGGCGTGCTGCCGGGGTTCGAGAGCTAGCCAATGTTGCAAGCAGCTTCGCTGAGCAAGCTTGCCCGCGTCCGCCACGCCTTCTTCACCCGTGCCGGCGGTGTCTCGCAGGGCGTCTACGCGTCACTCAACGGCGGCGTCGGCTCGCGTGACGCGCCCGGCGACGTCGCGGAAAACCGCGCGCGCATGGCCGCGGCCCTGGGCGTCACGCCGGAGCGCTTCCTCACCGCCCATCAGATCCACTCGCCCGAGGTTGTGGTCGCCGATGAGCCGTGGACGCACGAGACCCGCCCGCGCGCCGACGCCATCGTCACCCACAAACCCAAGCTCGCCATCGGCGTATCGACCGCCGACTGCGGCCCGCTGCTGTTCGCGGACAGTCAGGCGGGCGTGGTCGGCGCGGCGCATGCCGGCTGGCGCGGCGCCTTGACCGGGGTCATCGAGGCAACGATCGCCGCCATGGAGAAGCTCGGTGCCGAACGGGCGCGCATCGTCGCGGCGCTCGGCCCCACCATCGGGCAGCCGAACTACGAGGTCGGTCCGGAATTTGTCGTCCGCTTTCTGGCGGCCGGCTCGGACAATGAACGTTTCTTCGCGCCGTCCAAGCGCGCCGGCCATGCGATGTTCGATCTCGCGGGCTATATCGCGGACCGGATACGCCGCGCCGGCATCGCAACATTCGAGGACCTGGCGCTGTGCAACTATGCGGATCCCGAGCGTTTCTTCAGCTATCGCCGCACGACCAAGCTGGGCGAGGCGGACTACGGCCGGCATGTCAATGCCATTGCCCTCGCCGAGTAGTCCGCGGGATCGCGGCTGGACTCCAGGGTATCGCAACCGCTACGCTGGATTGCGGTCCAGAATTCGAAACGGCAAGAAAAGAACAAGACCGCCGACAGAGGTGTCGATGCAGTGGCGTTGGGGCCGACGCGCGGGGCGCGTCGCGTGGGGGAGTTCGTGGTTTGGGGCGGCGCTGTCGGCGCTCTGCGCCTTGACGCTCGCCGCCTGCAATCTCGATGAGCACCCTACCGCGGTGAACGGCCAGCCACGCGGGGCCACGGTCGCCTTCGAATCGATCGACGGCATGCCGCCCGGCCAATTCAAGGATCTGGTGCAGGCGCTCAACGCCGAGGCGCAGACCCGCCGGCTGGCGGTGATGTCGCGCGAGAGCCCCTCTGCCTATCGCGTGCGCGGCTATCTTTCCGCCAGCGTCGCCAAGCGGCAAACCACGATCTCCTGGGTGTGGGACGTATTCGACGGCGACGGTCATCGCGCGCTTCGTATCGCCGGGGCTGAGACCACCAAGGAGCGGCATCGCAGCGCCTGGTCGGCCGCCGACGACGCCATGTTGCGGCGGATCGCCAGCAACAGCATGGATCAGCTCGCCGCCTTCCTGACCTCGCCCGAAGTCGCGCCGGGGACGCCCGATGCCGAGGCGCGCATGGCGCTGGCGACGGCGCAAGACTCGTCGCCGGAAGCGGCCGGCATATTCCGTATTGCCCACGCCGACCCATTGCCGGCGGGCCAGGCGCCGGAGGCGCCCGCAGTTTCGGGCCGCGACGCGCCGGCAAAACTCGCCGCAAGCCGCTAAACCGGCGCTTCGTTCACCCTGTTCAAAAGCCCCGGGACAACGGATTGGACTCGTATTGCGAGCCTCTTCCCGCCTTGTTATGACCTGCGCGCCGAACGCGGCGACCCCGTAAAATCGCGCGTTTTCGTTGCCGGGTAGAGAAGGATCGGAGATGTCGGGCAAGAACGGAGCGATCAAGCTCGTCGCCGGCAACTCGAATCCCGCTTTGGCGCAGGGAATCGCGGAATACCTCAAGACGCCGCTGACCAAGGCCGTGGTCAAGCGCTTCGCCGACATGGAGGTGTTCGTCGAGATCCAGGAAAACGTCCGCGGCGCCGACGTTTTCGTGATCCAGTCGACCTCGTTTCCGGCCAATGACCACCTGATGGAATTGCTGATCATCATGGACGCGCTGCGGCGCTCGTCGGCACGGCGCATCACGGCGGTGATCCCCTATTTCGGTTACGCCCGGCAGGACCGCAAACCCGGCCCGCGAACGCCCATCTCGGCCAAGCTGGTGGCCAATTTGGTGACCCGCGCCGGCGCCGACCGGGTGATGACGCTCGACCTGCACGCCGGGCAGATCCAGGGCTTCTTCGACATCCCGACCGACAATCTCTACGCCTCGCCGCTCATGGTGCGCGACGTGCGCGAACGCCTGCCGCTCGACAACGTCATGGTGGTGTCGCCCGACGTCGGCGGTGTGACGCGGGCCCGCGGGCTGGCCAAGCGCATCAACGCGCCGCTCGCCATCATCGACAAGCGGCGCGAGCGCGCCGGCGAATCCGAAGTGATGAACGTGATCGGCGAAGTGACCGGCCATACCTGCGTGCTGGTCGACGACATCGTCGACTCGGGCGGCACGCTGGTGAACGCGGCCGACGCCCTGCTCGCGAACGGCGCCAAGGCTGTCTACGCCTATATCAGCCACGGCGTGCTGTCCGGCGGCGCGGTGGCGCGCATCGCCAAATCGCGCCTCAAGGAACTGGTGATCACCGACTCGATCCAGCCGACCAAGGAAGTGCTCGGCGCCGGCAATATCCGTGTGCTGCCGATCGCCTCGTTGATCGGCGAGGCGATCGGCCGTACCGCGACCGAAGAGTCGGTATCGAGTCTGTTCGACTGATCGCCGCCGAGAACAAAACGGAATCGCTTGGCGAATGGATTCCGCGCGGTAAAGTTATCCACCGAAACGTTCAACCGGCCGCGCATTCGCTGTGGAGAGTCATTTCCGCGCGGTTGCCTATGACGGGCAAATCACGGCCCATTGCGCATCGATGATGCCACTGGCGGCCTGAATCGCGCAGGTTATAGTCAGTTGACCGAGTGATTCGCTGCCGCCGTCAAGGCGTCCCCGTACCCCTGCGTCACAACCTCATCGGCGGTTGCCGCGCGTGGCTTGCGTGCGTTCCCCGAAGGATTCGGCAAAGCGGAGACGTCATGCCCCAGATCGCCTACGCGGAAGAAACCCGGATCAACCCGCTCGACGTGGTGGAACGCCTGGCGGCGGGCAACGACTGGTCGTTCGAGCGCGCCAGCGACGACGAGATCACCATCTTGGTCGCCGGCAAGTGGACCGACTACCAAGTCTCCTATACGTGGATGGGCGAGATCGAAGCGCTGCATCTCGCCTGCGCCTTCGACCTGCGCGTGCCGGAGCGGCGCCGCGCCGAGGTGCAGGCGCTGGTGTCGCTGATCAACGAGCGGCTCTGGGTCGGCCACTTCGATCTCTGGACCACCGAGGGCATGCTGATGTTCCGCCACGCGCTGGTGCTGCCGGGCGGCATGCCGGCCTCCGGCAAGCAATGCGAGGCGCTGCTCGGCAGCGCGCTCGAGGCCTGCGAGCGCTATTTCACCGCCTTCCAGTTCGTGGTCTGGGCCGGCAAGCCGGCGCGCGAGGCGCTCGACGCCACCATGTTCGAGACCTCGGGCGAGGCCTGATCGTCGAGATGGCCGGGCGCGGCAATGAAATTGCCGCTATGATCGCGGCATGAAGAGACCTTCCTCGCACAGGCCGCTGGGCAAATTCGCAGGCACGCTTGTCCTCGTCGGCGCCGGCAAGATGGGCTCGGCCATGCTCGATGGCTGGATTGGGCGGGGACTGGCGCCGAAACGCGTTGCCGTCATCGAGCCGCAGCCGGGCAAGGCAATCAAGGCGCTGGCGCGGCGCGGGCTCGCAATCAACCCGAAGGGCAAAGCCGGCGCAGCGTCGGCTATCGTCATCGCCGTGAAGCCGCAAACCGCGCCGGCAGCGGTGCCTCCGCTCAAAGCATATGTCGGCAAGAGCACGCTGGTGCTGTCGATCATGGCCGGGCGCACCATCGGCTTTCTGGAGCAAGCGCTGCCCGGTGCGGCGATCGTGCGCGCGATGCCGAACACGCCGGCGGCCATCGGCCGCGGCATTGCCGTGGCCTGCCCGAACGGCAAGGTCTCGGCGCGCCAGCGCAAGCTCGCGACCGATCTGCTCGCCGCCATCGGCGCGGTCGAATGGGCGCGCGACGAGACGCTGATGGACGCTGTCACCGCCGTCTCCGGGTCGGGCCCGGCCTATGTGTTTCTGCTGGCCGAAGCGATGACCAAAGCCGGCATCGCCGCCGGATTGCCGGCCGACCTTGCCGCCACATTGGCGCGCGAAACCGTCGCCGGCTCCGGCGAATTGCTGCATCGCTCGTCGCTCGACGCCGCCACCTTGCGCCAGAACGTCACTTCGCCGGGCGGCACCACCGCCGCCGCGCTGGAGGTCCTGACGGGACCGGGCGGGTTCGACGCGTTGCTGACCGCAGCGATTGCCGCCGCCACCCGGCGCGGGCGCGAATTGGCGGGCTGATGCCGCGAAACCTGCCCTAGAACGGGCATGTTTGCGGACTTACATTGAGCTCATCAAACAGCCCGAGGAGGCCGCCATGGCCCGCAAGTCGAAAAAGCAGCGTCGCGCGCCGGTCCAGGCCGCTCCGCGCGGCAACACCGACCGCGACAAGGCGGTCGATGCGATGATGGCGCTGCTCGCCGAGCATTCCTTCGAGGAAATCGGCCTTGCCGAAGTGGCCGGCCGCGCCGGGCTGAAGCTGTCCGCGCTGCGCGCCGAATTCGGCTCGCCGCTCGCCGTCGTCGCCGCCCACGTCAAGGATATCGACCGCGTGGTGCTTGCCGGCCGCTCAGCCGACATGGCGGAGGAGCCGCCGCGCGAGCGGCTGTTGGACGTGCTGATGCGGCGCCTGGAAGCGCTCGCGCCCTACAGGGAGGCGGTGCACTCGCTGATGCGCTCGGCGCGGCGCAGTCCCGGCCTGGCGCTCGCGCTCAACGCCATGGCGGTGCGCTCGCAGGCGTGGATGCTCGAGGCCGCCGGCATCGGCGCGCACGGCCCGCGCGGCGCGCTGCGCGCGCAAGGCGCCGCGCTGATGTTCGCCCGCGTGTTGCGCGTCTGGTTCGACGACGACGAGCCCGGCATGGACCGCGCCATGGCCGCGCTCGACCGCGGCCTTGCCAGCGCCGAGCGCTGGGACGGTTTTCTCGGCGATCTCTGTGCTATCCCCGGCGCCTTGCGCGGGCACCGCCGTCGCCGCCGCCGTCCGCTCGACGAAGGCCCGGCGGAAGCGAGCGCGGCCTAGACCGGCACGCGCACCGTCGCGCGCAGACCGCCGAGCGGTGAATCGCCGAGCGTGATGTCGCCGCCGTGCGAGCGCGCAATGTCGCGCGCGATGGCCAGGCCGAGGCCGGTGCCGCCTTCGTCCTGATTGCGCGCATCGTCGAGCCGCAGGAACGGCTTGAACACATCTTCGCGCATCTCGGCCGGAATGCCCGGGCCGTCATCGTCCACCGTCACCGTCAGGTAGCGGTGATCGCGATGACCAGTGATGGCGATCGACGGCGCATAGCGCGCGGCGTTTGAGACAAGGTTGGCGAGACAGCGCTTGAACGCGGCCGGACGCACGGTCACGTTGGGCGGCCCGTAGAACACGACGGTCGCCTTGTGGCCGT
>DASUGZ010000085.1:0-8143 GCA_036273755.1 Pseudolabrys sp. | reverse complement strand
AACGCGGCACGACGAAAGACTGGTGCGCCGCTCGGTGCTCCATCCCCTCGCTTTTTGCGGGGGGAAAAAAGGACGACGGCCTACCCGGGGCCGTTCAAGAATACGGGCGATGACGCTTGCCTTGGCGGGCTGTTTGACACTTGAATCGGTGGAATGCGCAGGGCGCGACGCCGGCACCCCCACGGTCAACTCACAGGCGGCATTATTTCCCCGCGGCCTTGCGCAGCGCCGCGTTGATGCGGTCCTGCCAGCCGGGGCCGTCGTCCTGGAAAAAGTCCAGCACGTCGCGGTCGATGCGCAGCGACACCGTTTCCTTGACGCCGGGAATGGCCGCCGCCTTGGCCGGCAGGTCCGCCGGCTTGGTGGTCGCCGCCTTGAAGGCCTTTTCGGCCGCGCTGCGCGCGTCGGGCGGGATCGGTCCTCGTGCCATGGCGCCTTCATACCACATGCGCGCGCCGCGCGGGCACCCTTGTACCTAGGGGCAGGAGAATTAAGGTTCCCGTTGTGCAATCCTTGCTAGTGTTGCCCGTATCGTCAGCAAGGCCACGAAATGTCCCGCCTCATTGCGTCCATCGTGTTGAGCACGCTGCTGTTCGCCTCGTCCGCCACGGCGCAAAACTGGCTCGCCCCGCGCTATGAGCCGACCGCGCCGGACGTCGCTCCCGGCGTCGACCACACTGCGCGCGACGCGGACCTGCCGCCGCAGTTGCGCCGCACCTCGGTGTTCTACCGCAGCGACTATCCGGCCGGCACCATCATCGTCAACACGGCGGACCGCTATCTCTACCTGATCCAGGGCAACAACACCGCGCTGCGTTACGGCATCGGCGTCGGCCGCGACGGCTTCCAGTGGGGCGGCATTCACATCATCACGCGCAAGATGGAATGGCCGGACTGGACGCCGCCGCCGGAGATGATCCAGCGCCAGCCGTATCTGCCGCGCTTCATGGCCGGCGGGCCGGGCAACCCGCTCGGCGCGCGCGCGCTCTATATCGGCACCACCGTCTACCGCATCCACGGCACCAACGCGCCGGAGACGATCGGCCAGGCGGTGTCGTCGGGCTGCTTCCGCCTGGTCAATGACGACATCATCGATCTCTACAGCCGGGTGCCGGTCGGCACCAAGGTCGTGGTGCAGCACCAGTAGCGATGCGTCACCGCTTGAACAGGCCCATGATCTCCGCTTTCGCCAGCGTGGCAAAATGCAGATTAAAGCCGACCACGGCGGGCGAAGTGTCGGCGGCAACGTCGAGCTTGTCCTTGCTCACCGCGAACACCGTGAACAGATAGCGGTGCGGGTGATCGCCTTCCGGCGGGCACGGGCCGAGATAGCCGGTCGCGCCCAATTCGGTTCGCGTCTGCAGCGCGCCCGCGGGCAGCTTGCCGCCTGGATTGCCGGCGCCGGGGCTAAGTTCGCTGACGCCGGCGGGGATATTGACCACGACCCAATGCCAGAAGCCCGAGCCGGTCGGCGCGTCGGGATCGAAACAGGTCAGCGCGAAGCTCTTGGTGCCGGCGGGCGCGCCGGACCACTTCAGATGCGGCGAAATATTGCCGCCGGCGCAGCCGAAGCCGAAATTCGCGGAGAGGATGTGATCCTTGCCGAGATAGTCGCCGTCCTTGAAGCTGTTGCTCGAGACCGTGAACGCCATGGTACTCTCCCTCTCCTTCGCCGCCCGCGCAAAGCCTAGTCCGCTCGGAACATATCGCAATGGGTCCCTGGCCGATCAATCCGTTCGACGCCGCCATCTATATCTGTCTGTTTCTCGCCGTTGTCATGGGCTTCATGACCGGGATGTTGCGCAGCCTCGCCACCATCTTCGGCTATGTGGCGGCGATGGGCATCGTCGTGGCGCTGGCGCCGCAGCTGGCGCCGTGGCTGAGCGCGCAGTTCAAACTCTCGCCGCCGCAGACCTGGATCGCGCTCGCCGTCGCGTTCGTGGTGGCGGGCATCGCGCTCGGCGCGCTGCTGCGCGTCTTCATCAACGAATTGGTCGGGCCCAATGTCAGCATTCCAGATCGCGTCGCCGGCGCGCTGCTTGGCGCTCTCCGCGTCGTCCTGGTTGCGGTGGTGCTGGTCCTGGTGTTCGACCGCATCATCCCGCCCGGCCGCGAGCCCGGGTTCCTCAAAGGCTCGCAATGGCGGCCGGTGCTGTCGCAGGCCGGCCAGCAAGGCCTGAACTCGCTGCCGCCGGAGGTCGAGGCCTATATCGACCGCCTGAAAAAGCAGCGGGGCCTGTGAGAGATAACGAAAGAAACAGCGAAACTTCCCGCGCATTCGATCATTGTTGCGGGTAGCGGATGCTTGGATTTCTCAAATCGGGAGGTGCGCCATGTCCGAAATCACCTATGAGATCGTGGAACACGACGGCGGCTGGGCCTATAAGGTCGACGGCGCCTTCTCCGAGTCATTCCCGAGTCACGCCGCCGCGCTCAAGGCGGCGCAGGCCGCCGCCGCCGAGCAGAAGACCCCCGGCGAGACCGAAGAGATCGAGTACGAAGACGAAAAGGGCAAGTGGCACAGCGAGACCGCGCGCGGCAGCGACCGCCCCGACACCCATATCAAAGATAAAGAGTGAGACGCCTGCCCGCGCTCAGGTGTATTTCGGATCGCGGTCCAGCAACTCGATCGAGATGCCCTGCGGGCCACGGATGAAGCAGATCTTGATGCCCGGGCGCGGCGAATGCGGCTCCTTGGTGAACTCGACGCCCTTCTTCTTGAGATCGGCGGCGACCGCGTCGATGCCGCTGACGGTCAGGCCGAAATGATCGAGACCCTGATAGGGTGTCGCCGGCGGGGCGTTGACGCCATCCCCCGGCTTGACCTCGGCCAGAAAGATATTGGCGCCGCCGAGCTTCAGGTCGATGCGCGGTTTGCCTTGCTGCATCGTGCGGAGCACCTGCGCGCCGAACGTGCGTTCGAACCATTGCGCCATCGCCTCCGGATCTGGTGTGCGCAGGTGGATGTGGTCCCAAGCGTAGTTCGGCATGGCGTCTCTCCCGTTGCGAGTTTTGCGGCAATTTAGCGCATAGCCGACGGCAGCGCGCAACGGGGGTGTTTCTCGGCACGAAACGATCGCGGACCCGCCGGCGTCAGCGCGACCGGTTGAAGAATGGCGGAATTCGCGCTGTCTTCGGCCCGACAGCAACTTTCACTGATTTTTAGCGCTGACGCACTAGTTTCGCCCTGTTCTTTCCAGCGAAGGCGCGCGATGACGGTGCCAGCGACTTATCCCGAAGTGTCGCGAAATCCGCGAACCGAGACGCGCATTCTGCTGCTGCTGATATGGGCGGTCGCAACGCTGACGCTCGTCGTCACGTTTGGAATCGCCAGCCTGTCGACCGACGACGCCATGCGGCTGGTCGAGGTGCGCGACTTTCTCGCCGGGCAAAGCTGGTTCGACCTGACGCAATATCGTTTGAATCCCCCCGCCGGGGTCGTCACGCATTGGTCGCGCTTGATCGACCTGCCGCTTGCCATCTTGATCAAGGCGGGGGCCGCGGTGCTGCCGGTCGCGGTCGCCGAAGGGGTCGCGATTGCGATCTGGCCGACGGCGCTGCTGCTCGTCTACTTCGCTGGGATCGTGCGGCTGGCGCGCGATCTCGCCGGTGAAACGGCGGCGCGGACGGCGCTGATTTTCGCCGCGCTGATGGCGCCGGTCCTGCAACATTTCCGGCCTGGTGCGATCCATCACCACAACGTGCAGATCGTTCTTGTCGTCTGGTCGTTGGCGTTCTTTGCACGCACGCCGGCGCGCCCGCGCGACGCCGCCACGGCTGGTTTTCTTTGTGCGTTGTCGGTCGCTATCGGGCAGGAAATGGTCCCGGCAGTGGCGGTGCTCGCCGTCATTGTCGCGCTGCACTGGGTCAGCGTGGGGGAACGGGCTGCACGCGTGACCGCCGCATATGCCTGCGCGCTGGCCGCAGGCGCGACCATTCTCGGCGTCGCGACAATAGCGCCGGCCGACTATCTCATCGTTCATTGCGATGCGATTTCGATCGCGCAAGTCGGTGCCCTCGCCTTCGGCGGCTTTGGCCTCGCCGCGTTTGCAACGGTGCCTCAGCTGAATTCCGTCGCCCGTCGGTTCGCAGCCGCCGGCTGTTTGGCCGCAATGCTCGCCTGCGCCATCGGTTTCGGCGCCCCGCAATGTCTCGCCGACCCTTACGCCCAGCTCGACCCGCGCCTGAGCAGCATGTGGCTTTCGTCGGTGTCGGAAGCGCGCGACCTATGGTCGATGATGCGCGACTTGCCGAACGAGATCCCCGCCTATTTCGGCATACCGCTGGCTGCGGTAATTCTCGGCATCTGCCGCTGTGTCGCCGAGCGGGATCAGAGTCGTTGGAACTGGACTGCCTGCACCGCCGTGCAAACTGCGTTTCTTTTGGTTTCTCTATGGCAACTGCGCGGCGCCAGCGGCGCCAATGCGCTGGGCGCGGCCCTCGTCCCGGCGACTCTTCTGCAGATGTGGCCCGCGCCGACTGAAGGCGCATCGTATTTCGGCATGCGCCGCGCCGCTTTGATCGCCCTGTTGCTGATCAATCCCGTTGCGTTGCTGGCGCTTGGCAACGGCGTCGCCCGTGCCATCGGCGCCGACGCGGTGACCAAACAGCGGGTCATTTCCAGCGGCAGCGCCGGCACCTGCCAACGCGCGCGCGACTACACCCCGCTCGCCCGGCTGCCGCGCGGGCGTGTGTTGGCCTTCATCGATTCCGGCTCGTTCATTCTGCTGGAGTCGGATCATGCCGTTTTCGCGGCGCCCTACCACCGCGATCAAGCCGGCAATATCGCCATGCTCGACATGTTCCTGAGCGCTCCGGACGAGGCGAAAGCCCGCATGCTCGCGCACGGCGTCGACTATATTGCGTTCTGCCCTGGCGCGCCGGAACGTTACAATTATGTCGCGCGCGCTCCGGAAGGACTGGCCGCGGCGTTATACCGAGGCGACATCCCGAGCTTCCTGGAAAGAATCCCGATGCAGGGCACTGATCTTGCGGTCTATCGCATGCGCCGCTGAGGGCGCCGGGCACCTGCGGGCATCTTCTTTGCTGAGGATGTAACGCGCGAGAAAGTAGGCAAAGAACGCCATTGCGCTTCCGGCCATCACGTCGGTGAGATAGTGCGCGCCCTCGGTGATCGTTCCGCCGAGCATGAACGCGTCCAACACCAGCAGGACGATGAAAATGCGCCGGTGGCGACGCAACACCAGCGGCGTCAACACAGCGATCGTCGAATGAAACGATGGAAATGTCGCGATGCCACCCGGCATCTCGCGCAAGACCAACGGTCCCGCCTCGCGCAACATCATGAGATGATCGAGCGGCGTGGCTCCGGTGAACTTCAGATTATGAAAGCTCGCCCGGTCGACAAAGACGACCGGCCCGGCGGCCGGCAGCAACGCTGAGATCACGATGGTGGTGCTCAAGGCGATGGCGAAGGCGAGAAGATAGGTACGCGCTTCACCCGGCCGGTTGAACAGCGCCAAAACAACGAGCGGCAGCACGATCTGAATCTGAATGGTGTTGTAGGCGAAATGAAAGAGCCGCTGCACCGAAAGATGGCCGTCGACCCAATGTGCGTAGCTGAGCCAGTCGAAGCCGAGCATCGTGTCCATGCGGGCGAATAGACCGTCGCGCATCGGAAAGGCAAATCGCTGCATCGCATAGGCAGCCAATATCGCGCACAAGACCGTGACGGCGATATACAGCACGCCGTAGAGCACCGTTTGCAACGCATGGGCAATTCGCGGCTGCGGCACAAGCTGGCTGAGCCCGTCCAGCGCCATGACACCGACGAGCAGCGGCATCACGTTGGGAAGCGAGGCGAGCGTGAAGCGCGTGTCGAGCGACGCCAGCACGCCGGCAATCGCAAGAGCCACGGTCAGGATGGTCGCGGCGCGCGACACCGGACTGACGCGGGACTGAATAAGGCGGCCGCCAATCTTGCGCGCCAGCAGACCGAAATTCATGTCCGAACTGCTCCAAGCGATTCGGTGAGATCGATGCCTTGCCGCCGGCCCCGAGCCGCACATTTGCGATTACGGACCGACGCTGAGGCAGCGCGATTAAAATTCTGTTTACGTCCATGGCGCCCGGCGGCGCAGGCCGACGATAATTGTGATCGAGCCTCAAAATCCGTCACAATCCTTGTCTGGCGCCTTGCCTCAGGGTCGGCCAGGCCCCAGACTGCTGCTTATAAGACGTGCTCTACAGGGAGAACCCGTATGAAATCCGGACTGCTCGCCTTCGCTCTCGTCGCCGTTGTTGCCTCGGCAAGCGCCGCATTTGCCGCGACCACCGACGACGTCAAGTGGATCAACCAATGCGTCAATGACAACAAAGGCGGGGCGGCTCCCGCGGTGGTGCTGAAATATTGCACCTGCATGAACAACAAGATGAGCGACAACGAAACTCAATCGATCACGCAGTGGGAAAAGTCTCACGTCGCCGAGCGCAAAGCCTGCGACGCCGAAGCCGGCTGGAGATAGCAACCGGTTCGCGCAAGCGGTTGCCAAAGGTCCCTCTCGTCGGAGGGAGGGACCTCGACCACCTCGCGGCCCGAGCGCCGCGTCCCCATGACCGAATTGTGACACCCGGCAAAGCCGGCACGTTGTGCACAATCGTGCCCGTGATGCACGCATTTTGCTTCATGCGGCAAGCATTTTTGCTTACATGATGGTTGTGTGGTTCGGGCTGGGCGGTAATGGCGCGCAAGACTATTCATGCAGCAGGAGGCATCGTCGTGCGCGGCGGCTCGCAGCCGCGCATTGCCGTGGTCCAGCGCCGCAAGGACGACGCCTGGGTGCTGCCACGCGGCAAGCTCAAGCGCGACGAAAATCCCGCCGTCGGCGCACGCCGCGAGGCGATCGAGGAAACGGGCCACCGCGTTAAGCTCTACGAATTTCTCGGCGCGATCACCTATCGCGCGCGCGGCCGCCCGAAGGTCGTGCGGTTCTGGCGCATGAAGGCAGACGCGCGGCCAAGCCGCGACGTCATGCGGGACATCGTCGCCGTCGAGTGGCTGCCGCTTGCCGCCGCAGTGCGGCGGCTGAGCTACCCGCTGGAGAAGCTGTTCTTGCGTCACGTCGGCCGCCGCGTTCTCAAACGGCGGCGCAGCCACGCCAAAGGGAAAACCACTCGCCGCCGCAAAGTCGGCAAACGATCAGCCCGCGGTGCGCGCCGACCGTAAATCCGCAGTGCACAAAACTGACGCCGCAATCTCGCCCCAAGGCTTGACGAAATTTAATGTGCCCGGCGCCTGTGGTGAATGTTTCCGTACACCGCATTCAGCGTGCGTTCACGCTCAATGTGGAACCCTGCCTCCCGGACAAACGTTATCGCTGCGAACGACTGTCGCAGGAAAAGCGTGGATCGACCGTTCAATCACTACGGTCGAACAAAGTGGAGGAGTGTGTCATGACCAAGACTCTGACGGCTATCGGCGCCGCTGCGATCATCGGCATCGCAATCGCCGCGCCGCAACCGGCGCAAGCGCACTATCATGGCGGCGGCGTTGCCGCGGGCGTCATCGGCGGTCTTGCCGCCGGTGCCATTCTCGGGGCCGCCGCCAGCGGGCCATATTACGGCGGCTATTACGGCCCCGGCTACTACGCTCCAGGACCGGTCTACTATGGCGGCGGAGGCTGCTACTGGACGCACCGGCGATTCTGGGACGGCTGGGGCTGGCGTGTGCACCGCGTGCGAGTCTGCAATTAACGCGAGCGTCAGAGAACAGCAGTAAGATGTAAGGGAAAAGCCCGGAACTTGCGAAAATTCCGGGCTTTTTCACAACGGGGGTGAACCTAAACAACCAAAATTCCGACATAATTTCAGCCTGCCTGTTTTACAGGAACCGGGACAGGCTTTAGATTCATCAGATGGTGACCGGCCCCGGCCGGCCCGACCCTGGAGGGAGACCTATGAAGAAGACCATCTTCGCGCTTGCGGCAGTTGCGGCCATCGGCCTCGGCACGCTGGCTGCCCCGCAACAGGCCGACGCCCGTTGCTACGGCTGCGGCGTCGGGCTTGGCATTCTCGGCGGCGTCGCCGCCGGCGCCATCATCGGCTCGGCGATCGCAAGCCACCCTGGCTACTACGGCTATGAGTATGACGCGCCGGCGCCGGTCGCTTGCGACGGCTACTGGGC
>DASUGZ010000084.1:0-10615 GCA_036273755.1 Pseudolabrys sp. | reverse complement strand
GTGGAAGGGCCATCGCTCAACGGATAAAAGGTACGCCGGGGATAACAGGCTGATGATGCCCAAGAGTCCATATCGACGGCATCGTTTGGCACCTCGATGTCGGCTCATCACATCCTGGGGCTGGAGCAGGTCCCAAGGGTTCGGCTGTTCGCCGATTAAAGTGGTACGTGAGCTGGGTTCAGAACGTCGTGAGACAGTTCGGTCCCTATCTGTCGTGGGTGTAGGAGAATTGAGAGGATTTGTCCCTAGTACGAGAGGACCGGGATGAACGCACCTCTGGTGGAGCTGTTGTGGCGCCAGCTGCAATGCAGCGTAGCTATGTGCGGACGGGATAATCGCTGAAGGCATCTAAGCGAGAAACCCACCTCGAAACGAGTTCTCCCTTGAGAGCCGTGGTAGACCACCACGTTGATAGGCCGGGTGTGTAAGTGCGGCAACGCATTGAGCTTACCGGTACTAATCGCTCGATTGGCTTGATTGCTCTCATTGCTAATGCCCATTCGCTCTCTCGTGAGAGCAATGGCGCGACACTGATGTGAAAGACCTTCTTGCTTCATTCGTCCTTGGCCGGCCTGGTGGTTTTAGCGGGGGGCCTGTACCCGATCCCATCTCGAACTCGGCCGTAAAACTCCCCAGCGCCGATGGTACTAAGTCTCAAGACTTGGAAGAGTAGGTCGCTGCCAGGCCTGCCAAGGACGAAATTTCCTCAACACGATGACGACTGACAAACGGCCGCCAGCAATGGCGGCCGTTTTGTTTTCGGAGCTGCCCTCCGAAAACGTAAAAGCCGCCGCGGCGGATCCGCGGCGGCTTTTTATTTTGCGAATATCGCCTAGCTCTTCTTCAATCGCCGCGCCGACCACAGAGCGCTCAGCCTGCGGCGGAATGCTTTCGGTTTTTCCGCGAACAGCCGGCCCGCCAATCGCGCCGCTGACTTCAGATGCGATGCGCGACGCGCCGCGATTAGCGGCGCCAGCCGCGATCGCCACGGCGCCAGCGGCTGATGCGGTGCAGTGAGGCCGGCGAATACCGCGAGATCCTGGCAGGCGCCGAGCCGATTGCGCAGGCGTTGCGCCTCCTCGGCCCACACTTGACCGAGTCGTGGCCACAGCGGCTCCATCAAATCCATTTGGTGGCGATGCTCGACCACGCGCCGGCGCAGATCGTGCAGATGCTCGGCGTCGGCCTCGGCCCAGTTGTCCGGTATCAATTGCCGTGCGCGCCGGTAGGTCGAGATCAGCCCGTCCGCCACCGTGTCGAAGTCGATCGCCTTGATCGGCCAGCGCTCGAGCGACAGCGTGGCGTAGTCGAGATAGCGCGACAGCCGTTCACGCATCTCCTTGGTGAACCCGGTCTCCTCGGCCGCGTCTCTGCTGGTGGTCAGCCGCTCGCCGATCGTTTCCAGCGAGGTCGCCGAAAACGGCACATCGGCTTTGCGCAGATCGGCCAGCGCATCGAGCGAAGATTGCGCGTCGCGTGCGCTTGACAGCGCCCGCATCAACTCGCGCGCCTCCATCCGCATCTGGTCGGCCTGCTCACCGAGCGGGCGGGCCAGCAGCCGCAGCAGAGCGCGCCAGCGCTTGAGCGCCTTGCGCACCTCGTGCACGGCCTCGGCATCGGTGAGTTCAGGGTCGGCCAGTGCCCGGCGGGCATCGGCAATAATCGAACGCGCGGCGGCCGCCAAAGCGTCGCCAAAACTGTCATTTTCGCCAGCGGGCCCCCGCATGGACGCCTTGTCCCGCGGTTTCGTGACGGTTTCATGAAATACCGCCCGTTCTACCCTTCCCATAAGCGGCCACCGTTGCTACATAGCCGTCGAACGCGCGGGCTAAGCCCCGCGTTTCGCATTTTGACGCGGGGTGGAGCAGCCCGGTAGCTCGTCAGGCTCATAACCTGAAGGTCGTAGGTTCAAATCCTACCCCCGCAACCAAATGCCTGGCCACCGCGACGCAGCCAAAACAATAAGAAATATCAATATTTTGCCGCTATCCCTGGCTAGCGCTAGGCCGCCTTCATCTCGCCGATGCAGCGCGCGAGCGACTGCCGCCAATCGGGCAGTGCGATGCCGAAGCGCGCATTGACCCGCTCACAGGCGAGGCGCGAATTCTTCGGCCTTGCCGCCGGCGTCGGGTAATCGCTGCTTGCGATCGGCGTGAGCCGCGGCGCGCGTTGCAGCAGTCCGGCGCGCGTTGCCTCATCCAGAATGGCTTCGGCAAAGCCGTACCAACTTGTGGCACCGGCCGCAGTGAGGTTGAATGATTCTGATGCGAACGATTTCCGTGCGCGTTCGCCGTGCGCGGCACGCACGATCCGCGCCGTCGCCTCGGCGATATCGCGCGCCCAGGTCGGCGCGCCGATTTGGTCGTCCACGATGCGCAATTCACCGCCCGCCTTTGCCTGGCGCAGGATCGTCTGCACGAAATTGCGGCCGCGCGCCGAATAGATCCAGCTCGAACGCAGGACGAGATAATCGCAATCTGCCTGCCGCACCGCGGTCTCCCCGGCCAACTTGCTCCGGCCATAGGCGTTGATCGGGTGCGGCGCATCGTCCTCGTCGTAGGGCGATTGCTTCTGGCCGTCGAACGCATAGTCGGTCGAGTAATGCACGATCAGGCTGCCTGCCTTGCGCGCTTCTTCGGCGAGAACGCCGACCGCAGCGCCGTTGATAACAGTTGCTAGCGGCTCTTCTTGCTCGGCTTTGTCGACCGCCGTGTAGGCGGCCGCATTCACGATCACGTCCGGCTTGGCGCCACGCACAATGCCGGGCAAGCGATCGGGCCGCGACAGGTCGCATTGGCCGCGATCGAGGGCAATCACCTCGCCGAGCGGCGCCAAGCTGCGGCGAAGGTCCCAGCCCACCTGGCCGTCGGCGCCGGTGAGCATGAGCCTCATGCAAAAACCTCGGCCGCACGAAATGCAACGCCGGCGCGGTCCCTTGCCGATAGGATCGGCGCGATGCCCTTCGGCCATCCAACGCCGATGTCGGCATCGTTCCAGATGATGCAGCGCTCGTCGTCGGGCACATAATAGTCCGACGTTTTGTAAAGAACGTCGGCCGTCTCACTCAGCACCAGAAAACCGTGGGCGAAGCCTTCCGGAATCCAGAGCTGGTTCCTGGCAGCCGCCGACAAGACGGCACCGGTGGACTTTCCGAAATTCGGCGAGCCCCGCCGCAAGTCGACCGCCACGTCGAACACCTCGCCGGATGCCACGCGTAGCAGTTTCCCCTGCGGCCGTCGCAGTTGGTAGTGCAGCCCGCGCAGGACGTGCTTGCGCGAATGCGAGTGATTGTCTTGCACGAAGGCCACGTTGCGGCCGACCGCCGCGTCGAATCGTTGCTGGTTGAAGCTCTCGAAAAAGAACCCGCGCGCATCCTCGTGCACCGCGGGCTCGATGAGCAACACGTCGGGGAGGGCGGTCGCGGTAAATTTCATCGCGTCTGCTCGTCGTGCATGAGTTGCCGCAGGTATTGGCCGTAGCTCGTCTTCGCCAGCGCTTCGGCGGCGCGCCCCACCCGCTCGCGGTCGATCCAGCCTTTGCCAAGGGCGATTTCCTCGAGACAGGCGACCTTCACACCCTGACGATGCTCGACGGTGGCGACGAACTGGCTCGCTTCGAGAATCGATTCATGCGTGCCGGTATCGAGCCAAGCGTAACCGCGGCCGAGGATCTCGACCTTGAGCTTGCCGGCGGTGAGGTAAGCGCGGTTGACGTCGGTGATTTCCAGTTCGCCGCGGGCCGACGGCTTGACGCTGCGCGCGATGCGTGCGGCCTCGTTGTCGAAAAAATAGAGCCCGGTCACCGCGTAGTGCGATTTCGGTTTGGACGGCTTTTCTTCTATCGAGATAGCGGTCCCGTCGCCGCCGAATTCGATGACCCCATAGCGCTGCGGATCGTTGACGCGATAGGCAAAGATTGTCGCCCCGCCGGCGCGACCGCAGGCATTGCCGAGGAGCGCCGGGAAGCCGTGGCCGTAAAAGACGTTGTCGCCGAGGATGAGCGTCACATCGTCGTTGCCGACGAAATCAGCGCCGATGATCAGCGCTTGCGCCAAGCCGCTGGGCGAGGGCTGCACCGCGTAAGAGAAGCGCAGGCCCCATTGGCTGCCGTCGCCGAGCAACTGCTCGAAGCGCGGCGTATCCTGCGGAGTGGAGATGATGAGGATGTCGCGGATGTCGGCGAACATCAGCGTCGACAGCGGATAGTAGATCATCGGCTTGTCGAACACCGGCAGCAATTGCTTGGAGACGGCAAGGGTCGCGGGATGCAGCCGGGTGCCCGAGCCGCCGGCGAGGATGATGCCCTTCCGTGCCTTCTTCTGCATAAGCCTGCTCGACCCGCCCGCGAACCGCCAAGTGGCGCCGCATCTCTACCAGAGACGGTCGTTTTGCCAAAGCGGGGGTGCTCGGTTTATCGGTTGGAGTAATTCTTTTGCAACCAATCCCGATAGGAGCCACTGACAAAGCGTTCCACCCACTGCGCGTGGTCGAGATACCAGCGCACCGTCTTGGCGATGCCGCTGGCGAAGCTTTCCTCGGGCGCCCAGCCGAGCTCGCCCGCGATCTTCGCCGCGTCCATCGCATAGCGGCGGTCGTGCCCGGGCCTGTCGGCGACGAACTCGATCTGCCGACGATAGGAGCCGCCGCCCTGGCGCGGACGCTCGGCGTCGAGGATATCGCACAAGGTCTCGACCACCTCGAGGTTGGTTTTCTCGCTGCGCCCGCCGATATTGTAGGTCTCGCCGATGCGCCCGCGCCCGAGCACCGCGCGAATGGCGGCGCAATGGTCGATGACGTAAAGCCAGTCCCGTTTTTGCCGGCCATCACCATAGACCGGCAACGGCAAGTCACGCAGCGCATGATGGATCATCAGCGGGATCAGCTTTTCGGGAAACTGATACGGCCCGTAATTATTCGAGCAATTGGTGATCAGCACGGGCAGGGCGAAGGTATGGCTCCAGGCGCGGACCAGATGGTCGGACGCGGCCTTTGTCGCGGAGTAGGGGCTGTTCGGCTGGTAGCGGCTGGTCTCGATAAAGGCCGGCTCGGTTGCCGCGAGCGAGCCAAAGACTTCGTCGGTCGACACGTGCAGAAAGCGAAAAGCGTCCCGGTCTGCCGCGTCGAGACTATCGCAATAGGCGCGGCATGACTCAAGCAGGCGGAAGGTGCCGACCACGTTGGTGCTGACGAAATCGGCGGGCCCATGGATGGAACGGTCGACATGCGACTCGGCGGCGAAGTTGACGACGGCCGCCGGCCGGTGCTTCTGCAACAGGCCCATGACCAATTCGCCGTCGCCGATGTCGCCGCGCGCGAAGAGATGGCGCGGATCGTCGGCTACGCTTGCGAGATTGTCGAGATTGCCGGCATAAGTCAGCTTGTCGAGGCTGACCACCGGCGATTGCGCGCGGGCGAGCCAGTCCAGCACGAAATTCGCGCCGATGAAGCCGGCGGCGCCGGTCACCAGGATCGGCCGGCCATATCGCCCGTCGTCGCTCGCAGCGGCGGCGGCCATGTCAAATCCTCTTCACGATCGTTGCCACGATCAGTCCGATATTGCCGAACACAGTCTGCCGATAGATGCCGGATTGCCTGAGATAATAAAGCCGCTTGAACAACGACGCCGCGCGCAGCTTGACGAACAGCGCGAGCGCCGCGCGGTTTGGCGGCGTGATCAGATGCGCGGGGATGCGTTCGAGCGCCGCGATGTTTTTTGCGTTCCAGTCGCGGAAGCGTCCCTGAAAAATCATGCGCAGGCGAACGAGGCGCGCCGCCCAGCCGTGATTCGATCCGATCAGGTTGTCGGGATGCTGACGGTATTTGAGCATCGGCTGCGGGTCGTAGTGAACCGCGCCGCCCACTGCCGACACCAACTGATACAGCCACCAGTCATGCAGCACGACGTCGAGCCTGCCGGTCGTCTCGAGCAGGCGCTTGGCCGCCGCGTTGAACACCATCGTATTGCCCCCTCCGAGGCTTTGCACAATCGCGTTGCGGAACGAGATTGGGCGAGCGAACAGCGGCGACAGTCCGTAGGTACGCCCGTCGTTCGACACCAACTCGGTGCGGCCGCAATAGACGGCCGGCACGTCGTTTGGCACCGTGCCGAGCCACGTCAGCGCGCGTTCAAGCTTGTCGTCGTACCATATGTCGTCCTGATCGCTGAAGGCAAAGTAATCGGCGGCAATGCTGGGATCGCTCGCCAGCGACAGGAAATTGGCGCATACCCCCTGTCGCGGACCGCCACGGACCGCGACTTCCTGCGCACGGCCTTCGGCGAAGCGGGACAGGATGCTGAGCGTCGCGTCGCGCGAGCCATCGTCCGAGACGATCAGTCTCCAGTTGCCGTGGGTCTGCCGCATGATC
The DNA here is from genome assembly GCA_036273755.1 of Pseudolabrys sp. Taxonomy (GTDB): domain Bacteria; phylum Pseudomonadota; class Alphaproteobacteria; order Rhizobiales; family Xanthobacteraceae; genus Pseudolabrys. The sequence goes on along the minus strand of DASUGZ010000084.1, from coordinate 4,250 downwards.
GAGTCGAGTTGCTCACCGAGAAATGCGCCGCCGTCTTTGGTGCACATCAGGATGGCGACATGTGCGGTCGCGCGTTGCGCGTGCGGCGTCCGAGCGAGTACTTCGCTGTTATCCGCCATGCGCCGTTCAAGCCGCCAAGGCCGCGCAGCGCAGAGCGAAATCGGTCGGCGCGTCGACCAAGGTCTCGGCGAAGGGCTTTATTGCGAAACGCTGGCTCATCATGTCGGTGGCCCCTTGGTACCCCGCCCGGCGTCCCGGACTCAACCGGCGCCTGCCAAGAAATCCATTATTCGACCGGGGGGTCCACACGCTATGGATGTCCATTGCTATCTTGCAACTCAATGAAATCCAAACTACATTTCAAAGTCAAAGGTAGCAAAACACCTGTCCTGGTTCCTCTTCGGTGGATGATGGGCGTGGGTTTCTTTCGCTTCATGGGGTTTCTCTATGTGCCGCGGTCTTGTTTCGGTGAAGTCATCCTAAGCGGCCGACAATCCGCGGCCTTGTCGCGTCAACGCCGCCTCGGCGGGTCATCGTTTGAACTTAACGGCGCACCATGCGTTGACGGGCGCGGCGGGGGCAAATGACGACAAAGCGCGTTTTGGTCACCGGAGCATCGGGATTCGTGGGGCGGCCGCTTGTCGCCGCCTTGCTGCGCGCAGGCTTTACGGTGCGCGCGGTCACCCGCCGGCCCGTCGCGTTTCCGGATACTGTCGATGCACAAATCATCCCCGATTTAAGGGCCTCGGTCGACTGGGCGCCGCTGCTGCGGGACGTCGACGCTGTCATTCACACGGCGGGCCTCGCGCATGGACCTGTCACCGACGACAAATTTTCCGAATTCGACCGGGTCAATTGGATCGCAACGGAGGAACTTGCCCAAGCTGCGAAAAGAGCGGACACGGGGCAGCTGATCTATATTTCATCGGTGCGGGCGCAAATCGGAGCCTCCGCGTCGTATATCGTGCGCGAACAGGACGAACCCCGGCCGACCAATTATTACGGGCGCTCGAAACTCGCGGCCGAAACGGCGATCCGCGCGTCCGGCGTGCCGTTCACGATATTTCGGCCCGTGGTCATCTACGGCCCCCAACCGAAGGGCAACATGCGGACGCTGATCCGGCTGGCCAAATCGCGGCTGCCGCTGCCGATCGCCAGCTTCACCAGCCGACGCTCGCTGTTGGGGATCGACAACCTGATTTCCGCGATCATCTTTGCCTTGAACAATCCGGCCGCCATCGGCGAGGCTTATCTGCTCGCGGACTCGACGCCGATGACGCTCGGCGAAATCCTGTCGGTATTGCGCGAGAAATTGGGACGCCCGCTTGCCACGATCGCCGTCCCGAAAACCGTCATCCATATCCTGTTGGCGGCCATCGGACGCACCGACCTTTGGTTGCGCTTTGCCGGAGAACTGGTGGTCGACACCGGCAAGTTTCAAGCCTTGGGTTGGCGCCCTGTGTCAGACACAGCGCGCGGGCTTGCCGCGATGCTGGAGACCGAGGGTGGCGAATACGCGCCAACGATGCAGCGGATCTTATGAGGCGCCGTCGCGCTTAGCCCTTCCGCATGCTTGTCATCGGCACGGAACAACGCTATTGGCGGCGTCCAATGCCTGACAGAAATGACTACCTCGCGCTTGCCTGCCAACGCCCTCCGCTGACTGCCGCCACGGTCATCGTCATCGTCGGCTGTCTGGCGATCGCCACGGTGCTCTTTTTTCAATACGTCCTGCTGATTCTGCCATGCCCGCTCTGCCTCGAGCAGCGTATTGCATTTTACCTCGCCGTTCCGCTTGCCGCCCTGCTTATGCTTGGCGCGCAGCATGGCGCCTCGCGTAAGGTGCTGATGCTGGGCTTCGGCGCGATCATGCTGCTGATGCTATGGAATGCCGGGCTTGCCGCCTATCATGCCGGCGTCGAGTGGAAATGGTGGGCGGGCCCGAACGACTGCTCGGGCCCGATCAACAAATTCGGCAACGCGCAAGACATCATGAATCAGTTGAACAACCGCATCAGCCTGGTCCGCTGCGACGAGGCGTCCTGGCGATTCCTGGGGATTTCGCTTGCCGGCTATGACGTGCCGCTGTCGTTCTTCCTGGCGGCGGTCGCCGCCTGGGGCGCGTGGTCGTCGCGCGGGCGCGAGTAGGGAGCGGCACGCATGGACGTCCTGATCATCGGCGGCGGCATCGGCGGGTTGACGCTGGGATTGATGCTGCAGCGTGCGGGCATTGCCTGCCGCGTTTTCGAGGCCGCGCCCGAGCTCAAGGCGGTCGGCGTCGGCATCAACATCCTGCCGCATGCCTCGCGCGAATTGTGCGCGCTCGGCCTGGAAGAGACGCTCGCAAAGGTCGCGGTCACCACGCGCGAATATTGTTTCTACAATCGCTTCGGCCAATACATCTATTCCGAGCCGGCGGGGAAATTCGCCGGCTACGACGTGCCGCAGTTCTCCATCCACCGCGGCGATCTGCAGATGGTGCTGCTCGAGGCCTTCATCGCCCGTGCAGGCCGCGACAAGGTGATCCTCGGTCACAAATGCACCCGCGTCGACTACGACGGCGCCGACGCGGTTGCCTACTTTGAAGACATCAACGGCAAGCCTTTGCCGCCGCAGCGCGGCAGTGTCGTGGTCAGCGCCGAGGGCATTCATTCGGGCTTACGCAAGCAGCTTTACCCGGGCGAAGGTCCGCCGAAATACTCCGGCATCAACATGTGGCGCGGCATCACGCGCTGGCGGCCGATCATGTCTGGCGCCAGCATGATCCGCGTCGGCTGGCACCATCCGGCCAAGCTTTTGATCTATCCAATCCGCGATAATATCGACGCGCAGGGCCGCCAATTGGTGAACTGGGTTTGCGACATCGAGACCCCGCAACACCTCGCCAACGACTGGAACAGGCCGGGCAAGCTCGAGGACTTCCTTCCCGCCATGGCCGACTGGCATTTCGACTGGCTCGACGTGCCGAAGTTTATCAGCGCCGCCGACGCCATCTTGGAATATCCGATGGTCGACAAGGATCCGCTGCCGCGCTGGAGTTTCGGCCGGCTGACGCTTTTGGGCGATGCCGCGCATCCGATGTATCCGCGCGGCGCCAACGGCGCGGCGCAAGCCATTCTCGATGCCCGCGCGCTTGCCGACGCGCTGCAGGCGGAAGCCGACCCCGTTGCCGCGCTCAAGGTCTACGAGGCCAAGCGCCTCCCTGCGACAAGCCAGGTCGTGCTGACCAACCGCAAGGCGCCGCCCGATGCCATCCTGCAGGAGGTCTACCGCCGCACCGGCGACAAGCCCTTTACGTCGATCGACGACGTCATCAGCCGTGAGGAACTTGTCGCTCTGTCGGAGAGTTACAAGCGGGTCGCCGGCTACGACAAGGAGCGGCTGAAGGCGAGGGGCTGACCCGCGGAAAATGATACGACCACGAAAACGAGGGGTGCGCGTACATCCGGCGTCACCGGTTCTCATTTCGTGGCCGCTCGACGACGGAGCCTTGCGGTTCGACGTCACCGTCCGACCCGCATATAGGGAGCGCAAAGTTCCTCTGCAAGGGCCACTTCACATTATGAGCAAGACGGCCGGCTACACGGGCACCGCCAAGACGCTGCATTGGCTGATCCTGGTGCTGCTGATCGCGCAATTCGTCTTCGCGTGGACCATGCCGCATATCGGCCGCAACACGCCGGTCACAACGCTGATCAGCCTGCATTTCACCATCGGCGTCTGCATCCTCGCGGTCGCCGTGGTGAGGCTCGCGTGGCGGCTTACCCACGGCGAGCCGGAACCGGAAGACGGCGTGCCGCCCTGGCAGACGACCTCGGCGAGGGTCGTCCATTGGCTGCTTTATCTGTTGCTGTTCGTGCTGCCGATCCTGGGCTGGATCAACGCCTCCTGGCGCAATATGCCGATCGTGATGTTCGGTCACGCACTGCCGCAACTCGTCGGCAACCGCGCACCCGGCTGGGGCTGGACCGGCGACGTGCATAACATCCTCGCAAACTACGTCCTGCTGACGCTAGTCGGCCTGCATGTCACGGCCGCGCTCTATCATTATTTCATTCGCCGCGACGGGGTGGTGCAGCGGATGTTACCGGGCGGCTAAGGTTTCGGCATCACCTTCTGCTTCCAGCCTTCCCACGTGCGGGCGAGACCATGACCCTCGCGCGCCTCGATTTTGCGGGCTTCCTCGAGGTCCAGATAGTTGATCGGCACGCCCATGCGCATGGCCTCGGCCTGCAGGGTCGCGTCGATCG
>DASUGZ010000083.1:0-6066 GCA_036273755.1 Pseudolabrys sp. | reverse complement strand
GGAGATGTTTCCCGGCCCGCTCGGCGTCAGCCTCGCCGGCAAGGCGCTGGCGTCAGGCATCTGGTCGCTCGACACCCACGACATCCGCAACGCAGCGACCGACAAGCACCGCACCGTCGACGACACCCCGGCAGGCGGCGGCCCGGGCATGGTGATGAAGGCCGACGTGCTGGCGCGCGCGCTCGACACCGTGCCGCACGACCACCGCCCGCGCCTGCTGATGAGTCCGCGCGGCAAGCCGTTGACGCAGCGGCGCGCCGCGCTGCTCGCGGCGGGCCTCGGCGTCGTCATCGTCTGCGGCCGTTTCGAAGGCGTCGACGAACGGCTGATCAAGGCGCGTAAACTCGAGGAGGTTTCGCTCGGCGATTTCGTGCTCTCTGGCGGCGAGCCGGCGGCGATGGCCCTGCTCGATGCCTGCGTGCGGCTGTTGCCGGGCGTGCTGGGCAAGGAAGCTTCGATCGCCGAGGAGAGCTTCGCCGACGGGCTTCTTGAATACCCGCAGTACACCCGGCCGCCGGTGTTCGAGGGCGAGCCGATCCCGGACGTGCTCACCTCGGGCGATCACGCCAAGGTCGCCCAATGGCGGCGCGCCGAGGCCGAACGCTTAACGGCCGAGCGCCGGCCCGACCTTTGGGCGACCTACCAGGCCCGCCAGAAGGCCCAAAACGGGCCAAAAACCTGAGGGTGACAAGCCACAATCTTTCGTCTAGAAGCTCGCCCAACCCATTTAGACCAGACAAGACCGCGCGCCGGTTGCTGGCGCTGCCGACGGAGACTGACCCCATGAATATCATCCAGCAGCTCGAAAAAGAGCAGGTCGAAAAGCTTTCGGCCGGCCGCGAGATTCCCGACTTCCAGCCCGGCGATACCGTGCTCGTCAACGTCAAGGTCATCGAAGGCGACAAGACGCGCGTGCAGGCCTACGAGGGCGTCTGCATCGGGCGTTCCGGCCGCGGCATCAACGAGAACTTCACGGTGCGCAAGATCTCATACGGCGAAGGCGTCGAACGCGTATTCCCGATCCACGCGCCGATGATCGACTCGATCAAGGTGGTGCGCCGCGGCAAGGTGCGCCGCGCCAAGCTGTATTATCTGCGCGGCCTCCGCGGCAAGAAGGCGCGCATCGAGGCGCAAGCGACCGGCGGGCCGGAAGCCGAGGCCGCCGCCAAGGAATAAACTAGGCTGTTCGGGGAATGCCGGAAGGGGGCCGCCAAAAGCGGCCCTTTTCTCTTTGCCGTCCGCTTCGTTGTCGGAACCGCGGTGAGCGGCTATATAGCGCCCATGGTTCTGAAAGCTCAGCAAATCATCCTATCCGATCACGCCCGCCTGCCCTGGCGATTTTTCGGCCGGCTGACGGCGGTGCAAGCGGGACTTTGACCGGCTCGCCGGCGATGCCGGACTGCAAACCGCTTTCCCTATTTCTGAGCAAGGCCTTCAAGTCATGAAACCGCGCACCCTCTACGACAAAATCTGGGACGACCATCTGGTGGACGAGCAGCCGGACGGCACCGCGCTCATCTACATCGACCGCCATCTCGTGCATGAGGTCACCTCGCCGCAGGCCTTCGAAGGCCTGCGCACCGCCGGCCGCAAGGTGCACGCGCCGGACAAGACGCTCGCCGTGGTCGATCACAACGTGCCGACGTCGGACCGCAGCAAGCCGAATCCTGATCCGGAGAGCGCCGAGCAGATCGCGGCGCTGGCGCAGAACGCCAAGGACTTCGGCATCGAGTACTTCAACGAGTTCGATAAGCGCCAAGGCATCGTCCACATCATCGGCCCCGAGCAGGGCTTTACCCTGCCCGGCACGACGATCGTGTGCGGCGACAGCCACACCGCGACGCACGGCGCTTTCGGCGCGCTCGCCTACGGCATCGGCACGTCGGAAGTCGAGCACGTGCTGGCGACGCAGACGCTGATCCAGAAAAAATCCTTGAACATGCGCGCGGTGGTCGACGGCAAATTGCCGGACGGCGTCACCGCCAAGGACATCATCCTCGCCATCATCGGCGAGATCGGCACCGCCGGCGGCACCGGCTATGCGCTCGAATATGCCGGCGACGCGATCCGCGCCTGCTCGATGGAAGGTCGCATGACCATCTGCAACATGTCGGTGGAAGGCGGAGCCAAGGCCGGCTTCATCGCACCCGACGAGAAGGCCTACGCTTTCCTCAAGGACAAGCCGAAGGCGCCCAAGGGCAAGGCCTGGGACGAGGCCATGCGCTACTGGGAAACGCTCGTCTCCGACGACGGCGCGCATTTCGATCGCGAGATCAGACTCGACGCCGCCAAGTTGCCGCCGCTGGTGACTTGGGGCACGAGTCCCGAGCAAGTCGTCTCGATCGGCGGCCATGTCCCGGTGGCTGCCGATATCCAAGATGAAAGGAAACGCGCCGCCGCCGAACGCTCGCTCGGTTACATGGGCCTCTCGGGCGGCGAGAAGGTTTCCGACATCAAGCTCGATCGCGTGTTCATCGGTTCCTGCACCAACGGGCGTATCGAGGATCTGCGCGAGGTCGCGCGTGTCGCCGCCGGCAAGACGGTGAACGCCAATGTCTACGCCATGATCGTGCCCGGCTCCGGGCTGGTGAAGGAGCAGGCGGAAGCCGAGGGCCTCGACAAGATCTTCAAGGCGGCCGGTTTCGACTGGCGGGAGCCGGGCTGCTCTATGTGTCTCGCCATGAATCCGGACAAGCTCAAGCCGGGCGAGCGCTGTGCCTCGACCTCGAACCGCAACTTCGAAGGCCGCCAGGGCTACAAGGGGCGCACGCATCTGGTGTCGCCGGCAATGGCGGCGGCGGCGGCAATCGCCGGACATTTCGTCGACGTCCGCGATTGGAAATAGCGCACCAGCAGTATTCGCAAATCAAAAGGCCCGCCAACTCGGCGGGCCTTATTCGTTCCACGCGAAACGGATCACCAACAGCGCCAAGCACGCCGCACGTACCAATGCCCATGGCGGAAGACGCGCACGCGCGCCCAGCCGCACGCCGGTTCGGCATAGTAGGGCTCGGCGTAGTAAGGATACCCGCCCCAGCCCCAGCCGGATCCAAAGCCGAAGGCAAAGCCAGGGCCGAAGCCGCCCCAGCCTCCACCGTGCCAGTGGCCGCCGCCATGATGATGATGTTGCGCCATGGCTGGAACCGGCGTCATGGCGAAAGCGCCGGCGACCAGGGCCGCAATTGCAAAGAATTTCACGTGTTTTGACATGCAAGATCCTCCACTCTTTCCACAGAGAATAAACGAGGATCGAGGAAGTTCCCTGCGCTCTAGCGCCACCGGCATTGTTGCTGCGGCAGGATGACCGGCCCGCTGACGCGGAATTCCCGGGCGAGCCAGTAATGGCAAACTCGCTTGGAATTGGGGCCGGGCTCGAGGCGGCGCGGGTGAATGACGATGTGCGGCCGGCGCACGGTCTGCGCGGCCAACTCCCGTGTGTCGCGCGCGTTTTCGGCGGCGCTGGCCAGCCCACCGACAAAACCCGCGACCATCAGTACGGCAACCGCAAAAACACGGCGGCTTTTCAACATCATCACCACCCCGACCAACGGTTGCCCATTCCAGCCGTTCCGTCAACTCGTGCTTGAATCGGTTTCATAAGGCCCCGACGCGGTCTACAAAGCCGTCATGCAGGCTTCTTCCAACGATCCTCTGCCTTGGCGCGGTATGCCAGCCCCCTCGCTCGCCGAGATCGAATTGCTGGCAGCGGACGCCTATGCCCGCCTGCCGGAGAACTTCCGCGCGCTTTGCGAAAACCTTGTCATCCAAGTGACGGATTTCCCGACCGAAGAAGTCCTCGACACCATGAATGCCGAATCCGAGTTCGACCTGCTTGGGCTGTTCCATGGCGTCGGTTTGCCGTTTCAGTCGGCCAGCGTCCCGGAGCCGATGCCCAATATGGTGTGGCTCTACCGCCGCCCGATCCTCGACTACTGGGCCGAGCACGAGGAGAGTCTCGGCGCCATCGTGACCCACGTGCTGGTTCACGAGATCGGCCATCATTTCGGGCTGTCGGACGCGGACATGGAAGCGCTCGAGGCGAGCGTCGAATAACAAGGAGACGACGATGCGATTGGACGGCCGTTGCCACTGCGGGTATTTGAGCTTCGAAGCCGAGGGTGACCCGCAGAATGTCTCGATCTGCCACTGCACCGATTGCCAGACTGGCACGGGCTCGGCGTTCCGCGTCAGCATCCGCACGCCCGGCAAGAGCTTCAAAATGCTGAGCGGAGAGCCGACCTGCTACGTCAAGACGACGGCGGACAGCGGCAATCCGCGGGTGCAGGCGTTTTGCCCGAAATGCGGCTCGCCGATCTACTCCACCGCGCCCGGCGACAGTCCGGACAGTTATATGGTTCGCGTCGGCACCCTGCGGCAGCGCGACCAGCTCACGCCGCGCCAACAAAGCTGGTTTCGCTCGGCGCGGCCGTGGATCACCGAAATGGCGTCGATTCCGCGCAACGAGAAAGGCCGCCCCTGAGCCCGATCAGCGCTGCGCATGGGTTTAATCGAAATCATGCATTGGATCGGTTGGCACATGGAATGTGATAATTGCTGGAGTCGCCGAACCGGAAAGGCCATCCCATGATCGTCACCGTTTTCCGCTCGCGCCTGATGCCCGGCGTGAAGGAAGAATACGTCGCGCTCGCCGAACACATGAACGAGCTCGCCAAGACCATGCCCGGCTACATTTCGCACAAGGGCTTTTTTGCCGAAGACGGCGAGCGCTGCACTATCGTTGAATTCGAGAACGAGGAGAGCCTGCGCGCCTGGCGCATGCATCCTGAGCACCGCGATGCTCAGCGCAAGGGGCGCGACACCTATTACGAGACCTATAGCGTGCAAATCTGCGAACCCAAGCGGGAGGCGAAATTCGACCGCAAGGCGCAGGTCAAAGCCGCCGAATAGCATTCGCGACGGCCATAGGAGAGGTCCGTCGGCGGGCTATTGACCGCCGTATCCCACCAGCTATGACAACGGCGAGGAGAAAGGCCATGGACAAATTCACGACCCTGGAAGGCGTCGCCGCGCCGATGAAGATGATCAATATCGACACCGATATGGTCATCCCCAAGCAGTACCTGAAGACGATCAAGCGCACCGGCCTCGGCAAGGGGCTGTTCTCCGAGATGCGCTACAGGGACGATGGCAGCGAGAATCCCGACTTCGTCCTCAACAAGCCGGCCTACCGCAACGCCAAGATCATCGTCGCCGGCGATAACTTCGGCTGCGGCTCCTCGCGCGAGCACGCGCCCTGGGCGCTGCTGGACTACGGCATCCGCTGCGTGATCTCAACCTCGTTCGGCGACATCTTCTACAACAACTGCTTCAAGAACGGCGTCCTGCCGATCCGCGTCTCGCCGGAGGATCTCGAGAAGCTGTTCGACGACGCCGATCGCGGCGCCAATTCGACGCTGACGGTCGATCTGGAGAGGCAGGAAATCCACGGCCCCGACGGCGGCGTGGTTAAGTTCGAGATCGACAGTTTCCGCAAGCACTGCCTGCTCAACGGCCTCGACGATATCGGCCTGACCAAGCAGAAGCAGGGCAAGATCGAAAGCTACGAGGGCAAGGCCAAAGCGGCGCGGCCCTGGGCCTAAGGTCCGCCCTGCTCGCACCGTGACGACAGACGTCAAAATCCTCAGTACGCACGCCGCGATGGGCGCGCTGAACGAACTCGGCCCCAAATTCGAGCGCGCGCACGGTTGCAAGCTTACCTACGGCTATGATCCGGCGAAGGCGGTCAAGCGGCAGGTCGAGAACGGCGCCCCTTTCGACATCGCCATCGTGACGCGACCGGTGTTCGATGATCTCGTCGCCCAGGGCAAGATACTGGCCGAGCCGCGCGGCGACGTCGGCCGCTCGGGCCTTGGCTTGTCCGTGCGCAAGGGGGCATCAAAGCCCGATATCGGCACCACGGAAGCATTCAAGCGCACCCTGCTCGCGGCAAAGTCGGTCGTGCGCTCCACCGAGGGCACCAGCGGCATCTATTTCAATACGTTGCTCGACCGGCTCGGCATCGCCGAAGCCATGCGCGGCAAGATCGTGCTCGGTCCAAGCGGACGC
>DASUGZ010000082.1:0-28312 GCA_036273755.1 Pseudolabrys sp. | reverse complement strand
AAAGAAAGCCCACGCGAACTCAACTTCTAAAGTATGCGTCGATATATCGACGTCCGGTAATATCGTTTTACTTAAAGTCGCCTCCGAAAAAAGGGGAGCGCGGTCACGATTTCCGAACTGCAGCGGTCGCTCACGCGACGGATCGCGAGAACGGTTTATTGGATGCCCTTCTGCGGGATATTACCGCGCGGCAAGAGATGATTGTTGATCTGCTTGAGAGCAATCAAGAAGCTGCTGAACGACCCTTTGTGGGCAGTGCGAAGATTGAAGACGGTTCTGCATCGCTCGTTTCGTCGATCGCGAAGGAGCTACAATTCGACAATACATCCAAAGACGCCAGGAAGGGGGGCGTAGATGGAATCTTCCGCGATTTGCGGGCGAGAGCAGAATCTATTGGCGTGTTCGTCGTGATCGCCGGCGACTTAGGGTCACATCACACCGCGTTAGGCACGGACCTATTCCGCGGATTCGCGATCGCGGACAAGATCGCACCCTTTGTGGTTATCAACGATCAGGACGCGCGTTCAGCATGGTCCTTCACGCTTATTCACGAACTAGCGCATGTATGGCTCGGCCAAACTGGAGTGAGTGGCGAAACCGGGGCAAATGATCCGAAGACGTTTGAGGAGAGGATTGAGCGCTATTGCGACGACGTGGCTAGTCAATTTTTGCTCCCCCCAGAGGCGGTCAGGGAAAAGCCAACAAGAACAATGGATACGCCAGACGCGGCGGCAAGTGTAATTGCTACGTTCGCTAACCAGTGGTGCGTTAGTGAGCCAATGGTTGCCTACCGTTTCTACCGGATGAGCTGGATTTCAAATAACATCTATCGAGAATTGAATGCCGAGTATGTAAGACGGTGGCGCGCGTCTCGACAAGGGGAAAAAGAGGAAGCTAAGGAAGGCGAGACCGGTCCTAATTACTATGTCGTGAGGCAGCATCGATTAGGTAGCGCGCTCATAGATTTAGTCCGCCGCAATCTGCGTGGCGACAATATTACACATACGAAAGCTGCAAAGGTGCTCGGGATCAAGCCCGGGATTGTGGAACCCCTGCTCAGACATTTTGAGAGCGCGCGTGGAATAGCTGCCCCGGGAGCCGGGGGCTGATGCTCTATCTGTTGGATGCAAACGTTTTGATCCGCGCCGACGCGGACTATTACCCGTTAGATAGCGTTCCCCAATTTTGGGACTGGGTTCTCGCTCAGGCCGAAGCGGGAAGCGTGAAAATTCCCTTTGAAATTTATGAAGAAATAGTTGTCTCGGAAGGGTCCCTGACAGACTGGAAGCATGGGGAGAATTTGCAGCGAAAGTGCATGATACCAGCGTCATCCTGCCGCTGCGGGAAAAGCTCGCTTAGATCGGCTCGAGCGCCTTCATCACCAGGGCAGTGTCGATGGACTGCACGGGAAGCTTTCCGAACACCGGACTGGCGTAGGTCTGGAGCGTCGTCTTCCACTGCGAATAGTGCTTCGCATTGCGCCAGGCGGGACCATGCGCCTCGATGTAGGCGTCGGCGCACTGCTCGAAGGTGATGGCGCGGGCTTGGTCTACGGCGCGCCGGGCGCGCTCGCCGTCGCGGGCATCGATCGGGTCGATGCCGTCGGCAAGAAGTGCGCGGCATTCTGCCGCCTTCGCCCGGGCGGCAGCGAGGCTCCTGGCCTTGAGCGAGCCCAGACCCATCTCCCGGGTCCTGCCGTCAAGCGAATAGCGGAAGATCCAGGATCGGGCGCTGCTGCCTGCAACCTGGAGATAGAGGCCGTCACCGTCGGCAAGCATGCCCGGCTTCTTTGCGTGCTGGACCGCCAGCGCCGTCAGACGTCCGCGAGTCGTGGCCATTTCTGCTACCGGTTTGCTGCCCAGTTAAAGTTTCACTGCAAGCGAACGCATTGTGGATTCGAACTCCTACCCACGACCCTACCCATACCGCGTGTGGGTATTGTAGCGGATGCGCCCGGACGCGCACATACGCCGAGTTCAGCAAGTCACTGATATTGCTGTGGGTCGTGGACAGCCGCGAACATCGGCGAACAGATGTTGGCGGAAGGGGTGAGATTCGAACTCACGGTACCCTTGCGGGTACGCCGGTTTTCAAGACCGGTGCCTTAAACCACTCGGCCACCCTTCCGGAACACAATCGCAGTATGAGCCATGCAATGGGCGAAGCGCTTGCCGCTTGCAAGCGGAGGGGTCCTTAGGGTATCCCCTTGATGGCGGCAATGCGGAAAATGTGGCAGTGGAACCAAGTATTTACCACCCCACAGCGCTTCGGTTCCTCAAACAGGCGCCGTAAGGTAAACTGGCCGCTTCAATTCGGGGTTCTAAGACAGCATGGGCGGATTCGGGGGCAGGAGCACACTTTGCGTGGTCATGCGCCTGGCCGCGGTATCGGCTGGCGCCCTGGCGCTCGCGAATTGCTCGGGCGGCCTGTCCGGCAAAATCGATCCCCGCTACGGTGTTTCCTCCAGCGAGCGCGTCATCGAGCCGGGTCAGCCGGTGCCTAAGGGCGGCGGCGTCTACCGCGTCGGCAAGCCCTATGTGGTCGCCGGCCGCGAATACATCCCGCAGGAAGACGTCAATTACAGCGCCGTCGGCATGGCATCGTGGTACGGCGACGATTTTCACGGCCGCTACACCGCCAATGGCGAAATCTTCGACATGAATTCAATTTCGGCGGCGCACCCGACCATGCCGCTGCCGTCTTATGCCAGGGTCACCAATCTCGCCAACCACCGCTCGATCATCGTGCGCGTCAACGACCGGGGACCTTACGCGCACAACCGCCTGATCGATGTCTCCGTGCGCGCCTCCAAGCTGCTCGGCTTCTACGGCGACGGGCTGACCAAGGTGAAGGTCGAATACGTGGGCCGTGCTCCGCTCACCGGTTCAGACGACCGCAAGCTCGAGGCCACCTTGCGCGAGCCGGGCATGGCCCCGGTGCAGGTCGCGTCGACCAAGGGCTACGCGCCGACCTATTTCGACAGCCGGCCCCTGACTCAGCTTTCGGCCAAAGTGCCGGCGCCGCCAGACCGGCCATACCGGCTGGGCGAGGGCGCTCGTAACGTGCCCGCAGTGCCCGCCCGCACCGTCGAACTCGCCGCAGCGGCCCGTCCCCAGCCCGCGCCGGCCCTGGAACAGGACGAACTGCCGCCGGCCGAGCAGGCGGTTTCGCCGGTTTCGGCCTTCGCACCGGCAGCCTATGACGGCCGCGCGGGATTGCTCAGCGGCCGCGGCCTTTACTGAGCCACAAATTTCCGTCTAATCCCTCTGATCGGTCGCGCATAAATGCGCGCAGGCAGCCTATTTTAACGATGACCAACCGGCATCACCTCATCGGGCGACTTCTGGCGGCGGCGGTTATCCTCGGTGGCGTTAGCGCGCTCGCCGCGCCCAAGCACGAGGTCAAACCGCCAGCCAAACCCGCCGCGGCTGCGCCGAAAAAAGAGGCGCCAAAGAAGGATGAAGCCGGCATCAATGCGCCGCATGCCATTCTGATCGATGCCGAAAACGGCGGCGTGCTGTACGAGCGCGACCCCGACAAGCTCATCTTTCCGGCGAGCCTCGCCAAGCTGATGACGGCGGAATACGTTTTCCACGAGCTCAAAGAGGAGCGCATCAAGCTCACCGACGAATACCAAGTGAGCGAGAATGCCTGGCGCAAGGGCGGGGCGCCCTCGCACGGCTCGACCATGTTTGCCGCGATCCACAGCAAAATCTCGGTCGACGACCTGTTGCATGGCATGATCATTCAATCGGCGAACGATGCCTGCATCGTGTTGGCCGAGGGGCTCGCCGGCAGCGAAAGCGAATTCGCGGAGAAGCTGACACAGCGCGCGCGCGAGATCGGCCTCGCCAAATCGGTCTTCACCAACTCGAACGGCTTGCCCGATCCGAACGAGCATGTGACGACGCGGGAACTCGGGATCCTCGCGCGCCGGCTCATCGTCGACTATCCCGAGTTCTATAAGATCTTCGGCCAGGCCGATTTCACCTGGAACAAGATCCGCCAGCCCAACCGCAATCCGCTGCTCGGCACGGTCACCGGCGCCGACGGCCTGAAAACCGGAATCACCAATGACGCCGGCTACGGCATTGTCGGGTCGGCGGTGCAGGATGGCGTGCGGCTGATCGTCGTGGTCAACGGCGAGAAAACCGCGAAGGAGCGCGCCGACGAAGCCAAGAAGCTGCTCGAATGGGGATTCCACACATTCGAGCCGCGCAACCTGTTCGCGGCAGGACAAATCATCGGCTCGGCCAAGGTCTATGGCGGCGCCAGCGGCTCGGTGCCGCTCAAGGCGTCCGGCCTCGTCAAGATCATGGTGCCGAAAAGCGGCGGCGAAAGGATGATCGCCCGCATCGCCTACCATGGACCGGTGCCGGCTCCGATCGTCGAAGGCCAGCAGATCGGCGAACTCAGAGTCTGGCGCGACGACAAACTCGTGCTGCAGACGCCGCTCCAGGCTGCCGCAAGCGTCGAGCGCGGCAATATGCCGGGACGCGCGCTCGATGCGGTCACTGAAATGGTGATCGCGCTGTTTCGCGCCGGGGCCGAACGGCTATAATCTATTGTCACCGCCAGCACAGGACCTCATGCGCGGACGTTTCATCACCTTCGAAGGCGGCGAAGGCAGCGGCAAGTCCACGCATGCGCGCATCCTCGCCGACCGCTTGCAAGGCGCTGGCATCGAGGCGGTGCTCACGCGGGAGCCGGGTGGCTCGGCCGGCGCCGAGATCATTCGTCATATTCTTTTGTCCGGCATCGCCAAGCCGCTTGGCGCGGAAACAGAAGCGATCCTGTTCGCCGCGGCGCGTGACGACCACGTGCGTGCCACCATCCGGCCGGCGCTGGACGCCGGCAAATGGGTGATCTGCGACCGTTTCATCGATTCCACCCGCGTCTATCAGGGCGCGCTCGGCAAGGTCGATGCCAAACTGATCCGCGGCCTGGAGCGAGTCACCGTCGGCGCCGCCATGCCGGATATCACTTTCATTATCGACGTGCCGTCGGCCGTGGGGCTCGCGCGCGCCAAGCGACGTCGCGGGCCGGGCGCGACCGACCGTTTCGAGGCAGAGTCAGTCGAATTTCACGAGGAGTTGCGCCGGGCGTATTTGTCGCTTGCCGAGCGCGAGCCCAAACGCTGCGTCGTGATCGACGGCCGCGCGCCGCGCGAAGTGGTGTCCGAACGCATCTGGACCACGACCGAACAACGCCTGCATCCGGGGCTCGAAGCGCTCTCGGCGGAAACGGTCGCGCCATGAGCGGCGACGAGACCGATACCGAAGTGCGCCGGCCGCGCGAGACCGTCGTGCTGTTCGGACACGCCGAGGCCGAGCGCGCCTTGCTCGATGCCTACAAGAGCAACCGCATTCCGCACGCCTGGCTGATCGGCGGCGAACCCGGCATCGGCAAGGCGACGCTCGCCTATCGCCTCGCGCGTTTCGTGCTCGCCTATCCCGACCCGCGGCTGCCGGCAGTGCAAAAGGCGACGTCGCTTGCCGTCGATCCGGAACATCCGGTGGCGCGACGCATCGCGGTGCAGGCGCAAGGCGACCTGTTGGCGCTCGAACGCGTCGTCAACGAGCAGACCGGCAAGCTCTACACCGTGATCCGCGTCGAAGACGTGCGCAAAGCGGTGCCGTTTTTTGGGTCGACCGCCGGCGAAGGCGGTTGGCGTGTAGCGATTGTCGACGCGGTCGACGATCTGCAGCGCGAGGGCGCCAATGCGCTCTTGAAGGTGCTTGAAGAGCCGCCGCCGCGCACGCTGCTGCTGCTGATCAGCCACGCACCCGGACGCGAACTGCCGACCATCCGCTCGCGCTGCCGCCGCCTGCTGCTGCGCCCGCTCGACGAAGCCGATGTCGTCCGCGCTGTCGCCGCCGCCGCGGGGCGTGACGCCGACGATCCAGAGGTGGCGCAAGCGGCGACCGCCGCTGAAGGCAGCGTCGCCCGGGCGATAAGCCTGCTCGACGGCCCGGCAATGGC
Source organism: Pseudolabrys sp. (assembly GCA_036273755.1). Lineage (GTDB taxonomy): Bacteria > Pseudomonadota > Alphaproteobacteria > Rhizobiales > Xanthobacteraceae > Pseudolabrys. The sequence continues at coordinate 22,330 of DASUGZ010000082.1, read as the reverse complement.
GCTGCGGCAACGCGTGCTCGACCTGTTCGGTCAATTGCCCGAGCCCGACCCGCGCGCGCTGCACGCGCTCGGCGACGCCCTTGGCGGCAACGAGCCGAAGACGCTCGCTGCCTTCATGGATCTGGTCAACGGCTGGATGTCGGCGCGGCTGTCCGCCACGGCGCCGGCGCGGACAATGGCGCGCACCGCCGTCATCTGCGAAAAAATCAACCGCGCCGCGCGCGAGGTCGAGACCTATAACCTCGAACGGAAGCCGTTCGTGTTTTCTGTCTTCGCGCATCTTGCCGAAGCCGCACGAGCGTAGCGTCGACTGTTGAAAGTCCGCCGGCACGCTCTGTCGGAATGATGTGTTACGGCCTATGATTGCGGCAGGGGCGGCGGCGCTTGCCGCTGCCCGTCGTTCATAAGGGGGCGTCCCATGCAACTGAAAATCGCCGCTACTGCTGTCCTCATCGCTGTCCTGCCGTTTGCCGCGCAAGCGCAAAAGGCCGCCGCGCCGACCAAAGCGCAGGTCGAGAAGGTCGTCGCCGCGATCAAGAGCGACAAGGCCAAGGCGCAGATTTACTGCGACATGAACAAGATCGGCGAGCAACTCGACCAGGCCGACGAGAAGAAGGATCAAAAGAAAGTCGATGAGCTGAGCAAGAAGCTCGACGACATGAGCCAGAAGCTCGGGCCCGACTACGTCGCCTTGGTCAACGGCATGCAGGACGTGGACCCCAACTCGAAAGCGGGCAAGGACATTGCCGCGGCGCTCGGGCCGCTGGATACGATGTGCGGCAAATAGCCGTCAGCGGCGAGCCGGGATCAGGCTGCGCGCAACCACAGTCGTGATAGGCGCAGGTGACGCTACACCTGCGCCTCTGCGAAGGCATTCACCCACATGGCGCAGATGCCGGAGCGCACGATGTCATCGCGGGTGAATTCAATCACCGGAACCGGCAAATTCTGCGCCGCGATCATGCCAATGACCGTGCGCAAGCCACTATCTCGGTCGAGATCGCATTGGCTGACGTCGCCGTTGATCACCACGGTGCAGTCCTCGCCGATGCGCGTGAGAAACGTCTTGATCTCGGCCGGCGTCGCGTTCTGAGCTTCGTCGAGCAGGACAAACGCGCTTTTCCATGACCGCCCGCGCATGACCTCGAACGGCACCATCTCGATGCCGCCGTGCTTGAGCGCAATGTTGTAAGCCGCCTTGCCGATGCGTTCCTTGATCGCTTCGGCGACCGGCGCGGCCCAAGGCGCGAACTTGTCCTCCAGCGAGCCCGGGAAATAGCCGAGCGAGCGTCCGCACGGCACGTTCGGGCGGGTGAGGATGATCTTGTCAATCTCGCGGTTGCGATAGAGGTCGGCGGCGTGGGTCGCCGCGATCCAGGTCTTGCCGGTGCCGGCGGGCCCGAGAACGATCACCTGGGGAAATTTGCTCAGGGCGTCGAGGTATTCGGCTTGGGTAGGGTTGAGTGCCTTGATCGGGGGCAGCGCGCGTTCGGCTTCGAATTTAGGGTCCAGGAAATTTATGATCTCGGCGGATCCGAGCTGTCGATCGTGGCGGCGCTTTTTCCGATTGAGGTTCTTACCCAAGGGCCGACTCCTTCTGGTGGACTTGAGGATGAACGCATAGCGTGGCGGTCCGCGCGCGGGCGCGAAGCCGTCGGTGGTGAACGCATGGGGATTTGGGCGCAAGGCGGCGGAGAAGCGAGCGTCCGGGAACGATGAGAACCCGAATGGGCTGACTGCCGATCGATCCGCAACTGACGAACCGCCATGGCTTCGCAGAGTAGATGATTCGGATGACGGATTCTTAAAAATGCGGCGCGATGGAACCCGGGCGCGAAGGCGCGCTAGCTGTCGTGACGCACGCGCCAGATCGCCACTGTCATCCAGCCGGTCGAAGTGCCGAGAAAACCGCCGGCGATCACGTCGCTGAGGAAATGATAGTTGGCGCCGATCAACCCGACCGCGACCGCAAGCGCGATCGCTGCATAGAACGGGCGCCAGTACGGGTAGAAGATCCACAGCACCGAGATCAGCGCACAGGTGACCGTCGTGTGGCCCGACGGAAATGACGCATAACCGTGGCCGCCGTGGAAAAAATTGAAACCATAGGCGCCGTCGTGGATGAACGACGGATTGTTTTGCACCCAGGTATCGGGCCACAGCCGACCGAATGCGAACTTAAGCCCGCTCTTGACGGTTTCGGCCACGATCACACTGATGCTGGCGAGCGCGCCGGCGACCATCGGCCGCGACAATATCCGGCCGGCGAACACCCATAGGCCGCAGACGATGAACACGACCGAGGCGATCGGGATGAACGGGTCAGGAATATGCGTGAAGCGGGCAAAGGTCTCGCGCTCCCCGGTATGCGCATGCGCCAGCAACGCGAGCGGACGGTCGACCCACAGATAACAGACCGCGACCGCGACGACGGTCACCAGCAGACCGATCAGCCAGCGCTGTAGGGCGTTTGTATTGGTCGATGGGGAGAACGGCATTGGGGCCGCGTTCCGGCGATTGAAGGCGTTTGTTGTGCCAGAATCGCGGCCGAACCTCAAATCGGCATGAGCAATGCCGTGGCGCAGCGCGATACCACCCCATGGCCCGGGCGTTTACAACCGCTTAACCGAGGTTACTGCATAATTTTGCGCCGCCTGACTTGGGACGAGACTTGGGGTGAGGCGGTGCATGGGGATGCTGGGTTCGAGTTCCAACTTTCTCAGGCAATCGATGACCAGCTGACGCGCAAGCGGCGCGGCGGCCGTGGCGTCAATGTGTTTTGAGTTGGGTCAATGGCGCGTGCGGTAGCGACAGTTCGCGAGGTCCCGGGTTTCGACCGTCGCGTCTTATTCCAAGCCGATACAGGCCGGATCAATCGGACTGCCCGTGTCGTCGCCGGCAGTGCTGTTACGGCCGCCGCCGCTGCTGCCGCGGTTGGCGTCTTCGGCTTTGCGGTGACACTCGGCGCGGCTTTCATCCTCAACACAGGCCTTGCCGGCAATCCGCACTTGCGCGCGCCTGGGCTCGGCGGCCCGGCGGCCTTGGCGCTCGTCGAGCCGACGCCGGTCACGGCGGCGCCCGTCACCTTCGAAGGCAAATGGGCGCACGTCGTCGCCGAGATGCGTTTCAGGCCGGTTTCGCCGCAGCTCATCGCGCGGCTCAATCGGATGCCGGTGCACGACAGCGGCCGTGGCCTGGTGCGGGTCGCACAATTGACTGCGCCGCCGCCACGGATCGCGTTGCCGCTGCCGCGCCCGCACATCGAACCGCCGGTCGGGCAGGCCGCGCCCCGGCTTGCCATGGCCTTGCCGCTGGCTGCGGCAATCGCCGAGAAGCCGCTGCAACTTGCCCATAAAAAACCGCCGGAACTGCCCACGGCCGACGGCCGCACCGCCGTCTACGACATCTCGGCGCACACGGTCTATCTACCAAACGGTGAGCGTCTGGAGGCGCATTCGGGCCTCGGCGACAAGATGGACAATCCGCAATACACCAAAGTGCGGATGCGCGGCGCGACGCCGCCGAACGTTTATAGTCTCACGCTGCGCGAGGAGATCTTCCACGGCGTGCGCGCCATCCGCCTCAATCCGATCGATGAGGACAAGATGTACGGTCGTGCCGGCATCCTGGCGCACACCTACATGCTCGGGCCGAACGGCCAGTCGAACGGCTGCGTGTCGTTTCGCGACTACGACAAATTCCTACGCGCCTTCCTCAAAGGCCAGGTCGACCGTATGGTTGTGGTCGCCGCGCTGCCGCGTCCGCCACGCATGGCAAGCATGCGGCGCGACCACGCCGAGCGCTACGCCGCGAACGACTAAGCCGCGCTTTGTCCGGACTCTGAGCGGGCAGGGCAACCGCCCTAGTATCCCCGTCGCCGCATCTTTTTGGCCGCCTTGCGGGCGGCATAGCGGGCATCGCGGACGGCCTTTTGCTCTGCGGCAAGCGCCGCAGCCTGCTCAGCCGCTTCGGCCTTGGCCAGAGCTTCGAGCCTATCGGCCTCGCGCTGCACTTCGGCGGCGAGTTCGGCCTCACGTGCGGCCTGCGCGGCCAATTCTGCCTCACGAACCTTTCGGGCGGCTTCGCGCTCGGCCGCGCGCGCGACGCGCGCTTCGCCGATGGCAACCCGTTTCTGCCGTTGTTGCTCGGCTAAGACCGGATCCTGGGTGACGGCACGAAACTTTTCCAGCATCGCCTTTTTCACGGCGGCGGCATTGTTGCGACGTTCGAGAACGTCGGGGCTTCTGAAGAAGGACATTCAATCTCCTTGGAGGGACTTTGACGCCATGTATATGGCGGTCTCCGACCCCAGGCACAACGCCGGACAACGCGAATTCAACGGCTAAATCCGTCGCCTATTTCCGCCCGTCTCGCCGGTCGCAATTGCCCCGCACGGCTGCGGCATTCGCCAATTCTGCGGCATTTTCAGAGATTTTGAGGGAATTGCAGCATGATCGATTTGCCCACCGCCGGTACAACGTGCCGGCATGAGCATTGCCTCCACCATCGCCGTTTCCGGCATGAACGCCGCCGCGTTGCGGCTGCAGATTTCGGCCAGCAATGTCGCCAATGTGCGCTCGAGCGGGCCGTTGCCGGACAGCGCCAGCGCCGGCAGCTATCCGCCGGCCTATAACGCGCGCACCGTCAACCAAACCGCAATGCCGGACGGGACGACTTTTGCGACCATCGTGCCGGTCTTGCCCGGCACCGTGCAGTCCTGGGATCCGGGTGCCGCTTACGCCAACACGCAGGGCATGGTGGCCACCCCGAACGTCGACCTCGCCAACGAGGCGGTGCAGCAAATGATGGCAAGCGTGACCTACGCGGCGAATGCCGCCGTGGTTCGCGCCGACAACCAGATGACGTCGGCGCTGTACGACGTTTTCGCCTAAACCGCGCAACAAATTCCGCCCTTGATTCAGTCGTCATTGCCCGGCACAAGGCGGGGCCTGACGCCATGAATCGACGCGAAAATGCCCGCTAAACAGCCGTTCTACATCACCACCGCGATCTCGTACCCGAACGGCGCGCCACATATCGGCCACGCTTACGAGGCGATCGCCACCGACGCCATCGCGCGCTTCATGCGGCTCGACGGCTACGACGTCTATTTCCTCACCGGCACCGACGAACACGGGCAGAAAATGCAGCAGACGGCGGCGCGCGAGGGGCTGACCGCGCGCCAATTGCGCGACCGCAACGTGCCGCTGTTCGAGAAAATGGTGAAGGTGCTGGAGTGCTCGAACGACGACTTCATCCACACGACGGAAGAGCGCCATCACCGCTCGTCGGAGGAAATCTGGCGCCGCATGGAGAAGAACGGCGACATTTACCTCGACAAATACGCCGGCTGGTACTCGGTGCGCGACGAGGCTTATTACGCCGAGGACGAGACGCATCTCAACGAGCACGGCAAGCGCATCGCCACCAAGACTGGCACGCCGGTCGAATGGGTTGAGGAGGAGAGTTACTTCTTCAAGCTCTCGGCCTATCAGCAGAAGCTGCTCGATTTGTACGAGAAAGTGCCGGACTTCGTGCTGCCGAAGGAGCGCCTGAACGAAGTGGCGAGCTTCGTGCGCGGCGGCTTGCAGAACCTCTCGATCTCGCGGACCACGTTCGACTGGGGCATCCGCGTGCCCGGCAACGACAAGCACATCATGTATGTGTGGGTCGACGCGCTGACCAACTACATCACCGGCGTCGGCTTCCCCGACGGCAACAGTGACAAGTTCAAACGCTACTGGCCGGCCGCATTACACGTCATCGGCAAGGACATCGTGCGTTTTCACGCAGTCTATTGGCCGGCCTTTTTGATGTCGGCCGGCATCGCGGTGCCGCGACATATCTTCTCGCATGGCTTTTTGTTCAATCGCGGCGAGAAAATGTCGAAGTCGGTCGGCAACGTGGTCGATCCCTTCACCATGGCCGAGGCCTATGGCGTCGACCAGTTGCGCTTTTTCTTTCTGCGCGAGATCCCGTTCGGCCAGGACGGCAACTACAGCCACGAAGCCATCGTCAACCGCATCAACGCCGATCTCGCCAACGATCTCGGCAATCTGGCGCAGCGTTCGCTGTCGATGGTCGGCAAAACGTTCGGCGGCGTGCTGCCGACGCCGGGCGAACTGACTGCGGAAGACAAGGCGATCCTTGCCGCCGCCGATGGCATGATCGGCATCGCGCGCGAACACATGAAGACGCAAGCGCTGCACCAGGTGCTCAACGCGGTCTGGGCGGTGGTCGCCGATGCCAACCGCTATTTCGCCTCGGAAGCGCCCTGGGCCAAGGCCAAAACCGATCCGCAGCGGCAAGGAACGATCCTTTACGTGACCGCGGAAGTGCTGCGGCAGGTCGCCATCCTGGCGCAGCCATTCATGCCGGCGTCCGCCGCAAAGATGCTCGATCTGCTCGCCATTGCGCCGACCGAACGCAGCTTCGCCGCGCTTGATGGCAGCAAACGCATTGCATCCGCCATTCAATTGCCGCCGCCGGCGCCGGTATTTCCGCGCTATGTCGAGCCGGAGACGAAGGCCTAGCGATGCTGGTGGACAGCCACTGCCACCTGGATTTCCCGGATTTTGCGGCCGAGCTCGACGCCGTCGTTGAGCGCGCCCGCGCGGCCGGCATCGGCCGCATGGTCACCATTTCGACGCGCGTCAAAAAGCACGCGCAGGTGCTGGCGATCGCCGACAAATACCCGGACATTTTCTGCTCGGTCGGCACCCATCCGCACAACGCGCAAGAGGAGCCGGACGTCGACGCCAAGACGCTGAGCGCGCTGGCGCGGCATCCGAAAATCGTCGCCATCGGCGAAGCCGGCCTCGATTATCACTACGACAAGTCGCCGCGCGCGATGCAAGCGGCAAGCTTCCGCCAGCACATCGCCGCGGCCCGCGAAACCGGCCTGCCGCTGGTCATCCATTCGCGTGAGTGCGATGCCGACATGGCGGAGATCTTGACCGAGGAAACCGGGCAGGGCGCCTTCCCGGCCGTGCTGCATTGCTTTACCGGCGGTCGCGATCTGGCGCTGCGCGCCATCGATTTGGGGCTCTACGTATCGTTCACCGGTATTCTCACCTTCAAAAATTCGCAAAACCTGCGCGACATCGCGCGCGAGTTGCCTCCTGAGCGCGTCCTGGTCGAGACCGACGCGCCCTATCTTGCGCCGCTGCCGTTCCGCGGCAAACGCAACGAGCCGTCTTACGTGGTCGAAACGGCGCGGGTTTTGGCCGACACGCGCGGCGTTTCTGCCGACGAGATCGCGCGGCAGACGACCGAGAATTTCTTCCGGCTGTTCAGCAAAGTGCCAAGAACAGCGCGTGATCCCGAAAAGTCGGCGGTTTTCGGAAAAGATCATGCGCAAACATAAAACCCTTACCGACGCGGCATGACGCTGAAATTCACCATTCTCGGCTGCGGTTCCTCGATGGGCGTACCGCGCGTCGCGCTGGGTTGGGGCGATTGCGATCCGAACGAACCGAAAAACCGCAGGCGGCGCTGCAGCCTGCTGGTCGAGCGCGGCGATGACCCGGCCCGCCGCACGCGCGTCCTGGTCGACTGCACGCCGGACTGCCGCGAGCAGCTGCTCTCCGCAGCGGTCGATTGGCTCGACGGCGTGTTCATCACCCACGAGCACGCCGATCATACCCACGGCATTGACGATCTGCGGCCGCTTTTCGTGCACAAACGCCGCCGCGTCGACGTTTATATGGATGAAGCGACCTCGGGGGCCATGCACGCCCGCTTCGGTTATTGCTTCACGACGCCGTCCGGTAGCGGCTATCCGCCGATTTTGAATGAGCGCCGGCTGACGCCCGGGCAGCGGGTGACGGTCGAGGGGCAGGGCGGGCCCATCGAGGTCCTGCCCGTCATACAGGACCACGGCGATATCGCCTCGCTCGGCTTCCGCTTTGGCGATGTCGCCTATTCCGCCGACATCAAGGCGCTGGCGCCGGACAGCCTGCGATTCATGACCGGGCTTCAGGTTTGGATCGTCGACGCGCTGCGCCAGGCCCCGCACCCCAGCCATTTCAACCTCGACGAGGCGCTAGGCTGGATCGGCCGGGTGAAGCCCAAACGTGCCATCCTGACCAATCTGCACAGCGACATGGACTACGCCGGTCTGCGAGCGACGCTGCCGTCAAACGTCGAGCCGGCCTATGACGGGATGACATTTGCTGACTAATCTAATTTGTACGGACAATGTGTTAGTCCCTTCAAAAAACAAGAGTAACTTAATTCAGACCAAGCGACCCCGGATCAATCGCTTTTAGGAATAGACAAGGTATTTCAATTTGTTCCGATGATTTCTTCAAGCTACGCTGGTCGAGGTTTGCGAAGTGAAACATTGCCCATTTATATTCCATAATATGTCTTATGCGAATCGCGGATAGGCTACGCCGCTAGCGCCGATACACCGCCCACGGCGCCCCAGAGAGGCCCCAGGCGGGAAACATTTTGAACAGGCGGTAGGTCAAAGCGCAGTCCGGCGCCCCGACCGTGAGATCGGAGCCGCGGCGCTGGATGTTCGGGTTCTCGATCACCATCCAATCCGGGCGCTCGCGGCACCAGTCCGCGGAGCGCACGTTACGGGCCGAGACGGCGAGCCGTTTGCTGTAGAAGCCAACCAAGACCGGAACGCGGAATTCACTATCGGTGCCATAGGTGAAGGGTCCGCTCGCGGCCATGTCCGCAACGGCATCGCGGTAGTGCCCTCGCCCGTTGGCAAAGAATTGGCCAAGCGAATTGGCGTTGCCGGCAACGAGCGCAACCAGGGTTAGCGCCGCTACCGCTTTGAGGATGCCTCCCTTGCGCCAGGCACGACCGAGAAGCTCTGCGACGAACAGCAGGAACATGGCGCCGCTGAACAGGAAATAGCGGCCGAATTGCAGGTTCGGCAGGTGGGCAAGAAACATGGCCACAGGCAGCGCAATCACGCTGCACACGTACAGGCTGCCGTGAAAATCCTCACGACGGCGCCAAAAGTAAGCGGCGATCGTCACCGCTCCGGCGACGCCTACGAGGCATGCCCATGCCGGCACCTGTTCCGGCAATCCCAGCAGCAACCGGAGCATGCCGCCGTAACCGTCGACCGCCTGCCCGACCTGGAACGGATCGGCGCCGCCAAAGGTAAAGCCGTGGCGCGCCGCGCCGAACAAGACCGCCGCGGCGATCACCACGGTCCAGACCAAGGCGGGACGAAAGATCGTCCGTGTCGCCGTTTCGGCTTTGCGGAAACTTCCAGTTCTGTGCCAGGCGACCCATAGGGCCCAAGCCGCCAGCGTCGTCGCGGTCGCCACCATCGTCAAATGCGAGAGCAGCCCGAGCCCGATGGCCGCACCGAGCGCACGGCGGTTGCGCCGTTCGGGCCGATCGAGTTCGCGCTGGAGAAAAATCAGCGCCAACAACGAGAATAGCACCAGCCCCGCGTAGCCTCGCGCCTCGGAGCTATAGTGCACCATCGGATAGGCCACGGCGAACAACAGGACCGCGGCGAGGGCCGCCTCCTTCCCGCAACGAATGACAGCGACGCCGGCTGCTGCGACGGCGGTGGATCCGAGAACGACCGACAGGGCCCGCTGAACCTTTATTGGTGCGCCGGGGCCGACCAAGTAGAGGTAGAACGAATTGAGGAAATGGTTATTGTCGTGATTGATGCCCCAAATAATCTGGCCGATCGACGTGACCGGCTCGAGCAGCACCAGTGTCCAGATTTCATCAAGCCACAGATCGCCGCGCGTTCCGATGAGACGCAGGCCAACGCCGATGGCCACAATCAGTCCCGCGGCGATCGCCCACCATGCCGCAAGACCAAGCGGCCTTGCGCCGGTCGGCGAGACGGTTCTCACTTCATGAGCTTCACGATAAGTCATCGGCCGGCAATAGAACGTCCCTTTTGACAGCCAAGAACAGCACCGAATCGTGACAAATATTGCTCTCGTTTCTATAAACGGAATGCGTCGTTTTGCACGGTTCTTGTCCCGCCAAGGCGACTCGCGCCTGTGAAGTCATCCCGCGACATCGCCCGGCTGATCGAGATCATGGCCGCGCTGCGCACGCCCGGCTCGGGCTGTCCCTGGGACCTCGAGCAGACATTCCGCACCATCGCACCCTATACGCTCGAGGAAGCTTATGAGGTGGCCGATGCCATCGCCCGCGGCGATCTCGACGACCTCAAAGACGAATTGGGCGACCTCCTGCTCCAGGTCGCGTTCCACGCCCGCATGGCCGAGGAGCAAGGCGTTTTCGATTTCGGCGACGTGGTCGAAACAGTCACCGCCAAGCTGGTGCGTCGCCATCCGCACGTGTTCGCGGATGGCGACGGCAAGACCGCAAAGGCGGTCGAGGGCCTGTGGGAACGCATCAAGGCGCAGGAAAAAGCCGAGCGCGGCGAGGCGGCGCGGGGCGCTCTCGCAGGAGTGCCGGTCGCCCTGCCCGCGCTGACTCGCGCCTTGAAGCTGCAGGACAAAGCCGGCCGCGTCGGCTTCGACTGGAACGATCCGCGGAGTGTGCTCGCCAAGATCCGCGAGGAAGCCGACGAGATCGAAGCGGAACTCGATCGGGCTGATCGGGACAAAATCGGCGGCGAAGTCGGCGATCTGCTGTTCGCCGTCGTCAATCTCGCCCGCCATATCGGCGCCGATCCGGAAGACATTCTTCGCCAGACCAATCTGAAATTCGAGCGGCGTTTTGCCTCGATCGAAGCGGCCCTCGCCGCGCGCGGCAAGACGCCGAAAGAAGCGACGTTGGCCGAAATGGACGCGCTGTGGGATGAGGCGAAAGCAGCGGAGAAGAGTTGACCCGTCAAACCTGAAACTTCGCCCTCACCTGCGCCGCCTTCTCCGCGTCGGCGCGTACCGCCACCGCCAGCCTTCCGTCGTCGCGCATCCCCTTCGACAGCACCTCGGTGTGGCGGTAGAGCCAGCTCAGGCCCGCGCCGTCGGCCGGATCGAGCGCCAGCTCGAGGGTCTGCCGTTTTTCGTTGAGCCGCGTCTCGATGGCGGCGACCAGGCGGTCGAGCCCTTCCCCGCTCAGCGCCGACGCCAGAATTGGCTGCCGCGCCGCCGGCCGGCGCTCGGTGAGATTGAACAGTTGTTCGCGCGCTTGTGGGTCGAGCCGGTCGATCTTGTTCCAGACCTCGACGAGACGGGGATCGCTCGCCGCAATATCAAGTTCGCCGAGCACCTTCTCGACGTCGCGCGATTGCGCCTCGGAATCCTCATGCGACACGTCACGCACGTGCAGAATGACGTCGGCCTCGATGACCTCTTCCAGCGTGGCGCGGAACGCGGCCACCAGCATGGTCGGCAGGTCGGAAATGAAGCCGACGGTGTCGGACAGGATGACGCGGTTGCCGTGCGGCAGCGCCACCGCGCGCAATGTCGGATCGAGCGTCGCAAACAGCATGTCGGCCGACAGTACTGAGGCCTGCGTCATTCGGTTGAACAGCGTCGATTTGCCGGCATTGGTGTAGCCGACCAACGCTACGATCGGGTACGGCACGCGCTTGCGGGCGTCGCGGTGCAGCTTGCGCGTGCGCTTGACCTTGTCGAGCTCCGCTTCGATGCGCTTGATGCGATCCTCGATGACGCGTCGATCGGCCTCCAATTGTGTCTCGCCCGGTCCGCCGAGGAAGCCGAAGCCGCCGCGCTGGCGCTCAAGATGCGTCCACGAGCGCACCAGGCGGCTCTTTTGATAGTTGAGATGGGCGTGCTCGACCTGCAACGCGCCTTCCTTCGTGCGCGCGCGCCGGCCGAAGATTTCCAGGATCAGGCCGGTGCGATCGATGACTTTCGCGCCCCAGGCTTTTTCCAGATTGCGTTGCTGCACCGGCGACACCGGGCAATCCATCACCACCACGGAGGCGGTTAGGCTTTTCACCAGCCCCGCTATCTCGTCGACCTTGCCGGTGCCGATATAGGTCGCGGGGCGGACCTGGTTGAGCGTCACCAGGCCTTCCTCGACGACATTGAGGTCAATGGCGCGCGCGAGCCCCGCCGCCTCTTCCAGACGCGCTTCCGGCGTGCGCGCTTGCGCGAGGCCGACATCACGCTTGAGCCATGGCTCGATGACGATGGCGCGGCCGGTTTCCGCACCCGACGCGGTCGGGCTCAGGAGATCGGCGCGCTTGTCACGTTGACGTTGTTCCAATCAAGCTTTTTCTGCGGCCGGTTCTTCGCCGCCTTCGAACAACTGGATCGGGTGGCCCGGCATGATAGTCGAGATCGCGTGCTTGTAGACGAGTTGGGAATGTCCGTCCCGCCGCAACAACACGCAGAAATTATCGAACCAGGTCACCACGCCCTGAAGTTTGACGCCGTTGACCAGAAAGATGGTCAGCGGGATTTTTGCTTTACGGACGTGATTGAGAAAAGTGTCTTGCAGATTTTGCGCACGTTCGGCTGCCATGGCCGTGTTCCATTTTTTTGCCCGCGTCTTCACGCGCGGGACCATCGTTGCCCGGACCCTGTGCGGATACGCCGCACTGACCGCCAAGCCCCTCGCAAAAGCGGTGCCAGGCCCAGGAAGGCGGTATTAGATGGCAGGCCGTCTCCGGGTGCAAGCACAAGTTCGCAACTACCATGCCAAACGATTGAAATAGTTGGTAATTCGCTGCATTCCGGTGGCGAAACCGGTCTAGGAAATTTCGGCGTGGCTGTGATAGTCGCGGCGCAGCGCCGTGGCGACCAAGCCGGGCGCGCCGTTGCCGACCGGACGGCCGTCGATGCTGACCACGGGCAGCACGATCTGGCTCGCCGACGTGATGAAGGCCTCGCGCGCCGCATAGGCTTCCTCGACCGTGAAGGCGCGCTCCTCGAGCGCCAGGCCTTGCGCGGCGATCAGGTCGAGCACCACCGAGCGCGTGATGCCGGGCAGGATGTCGCGGCCGAGCGGACGCGTGATCAGCTTGCCGTCGCGGCTGACGATCCATGCATTCGACGAGGCGCCTTCGGTGACGCGGCCTTGCGCGTCGACCAGCCATGCCTCGCGGCCGCCCCGCTCGCGCGCGCTTTGTTTGGCGAGCACATTTGGCAACAGCGCCACCGACTTGATGTCGACGCGCTGCCAGCGCTGGTCCGGCACGGTGACGACGGCGACACCTTCGGCCGCCATCTGTTCGAGCCGGGCGAGATCGTTGCTGCGCGCAGTCACGACGACCGACGGCGTGGTGCCGGCAGCCGGAAACGGAAAATCCCGCCGCGCCACGCCGCGGGTGATCTGCAGATAGACGATGCCGTCGTGCACGCGATTGCGCCGCACGGTTTCGCGCAGCACAATCGAGAGCGCCGCCGCCGGCATCGGACGGGCGATGCGCAATTCTTTCAATGAGCGCTCCAGCCGCGCCATGTGGCGGCGCTCATCGACCAGGCGCCCTCCCCGCACCTCGCACACTTCGTAGACGCCGTCGGCAAATTGGTAGCCCCGATCCTCGATCGAGACCTTCGCCTCGGCGCTCGGCAGATAGCGGCCGTTGACATAGGCAATGCGGGACATAGATCAGCCTATGCCCAGCGCCTTGAGCTTGCGGTGCAGCGCCGAGCGCTCCATGCCGACGAACTCCGCGGTACGCGAAATGTTGCCGCCGAACCGGCTGATCTGCGCCACCAGGTATTCGCGCTCGAACATCTCGCGCGCGTCGCGCAGCGGCAGACCCATCAGATGTTCGCCGCCGTTGCCGTTCGGCATCTGCGGCACCATCGAACCGACGTCGGGCGGCAGCATACTGGCGTCCATCACCGCGTTCGGATCGCCGCCGGCCAGGATCATCAGCCGCTCAATATTATTGCGCAGTTGGCGCACATTTCCCGGCCAGTTGTGCGACTGCAGCACGGCCATGGCGTCCTCGCCGATGCGCCGTTTCGGCAAGCCGGTCGCCTGCGATATCTGGTCCATGAAAAAATCGACGAGGTCCGGAATGTCTTCGCGCCGCTCGGCGAGCGGCGGCACGCGGATCGGCACCACCGACAGGCGGTGATAAAGGTCCTCGCGGAATTTTCCTTCGGCGATTTCCGCCTCGATATTGCGCGCGGTCGAGGACATGATGCGAATATCCACCGCAACTTTGCTGGCGCCGCCGACCCGCTGAAACGTCTGATCGATCAGCACGCGCAGGATCTTGTTCTGCGTCTCGCGCGGCAGTTCGGCGACGTCGTCGATGAACAGCGTGCCGCCGTCGGCCTCCTCCAGCGCGCCGGTCTTGCGCTCGTCAGAGCCGTTACTGCGGTCGACGCCGAACAGCTCGATCTCCATGCGCTCCGGTGTAATCGCCGCGGCGTTGATGACGATGAAGGGACCGCCGGCGCGCGCCGACATCTGGTGGATCATGCGCGCGGTCAATTCCTTGCCGGCACCGGAGGGGCCGACGATGAGAATGCGACTGTTGGTCGGCGCCACGCGCTCCACCGTCTGCCGCAATTGCGCGATCGCCGCCGAGCGGCCGATCAGCGTGGCCGGCTGCGGCGCCTGTTGTTTGAGCTGCTTGACCTCGCGCTTGAGCCGCGAGGTCTCCAACGCGCGCTCGGCCACCAGCACCAGCCGGTCGGCCTTGAACGGCTTTTCGATGAAGTCGTAGGCGCCGTGCTTGATCGCGGCGACAGCGGTCTCGATATTGCCGTGGCCGGAAATCATCACCACGGGCACGTCCGGGTGCTCCTGCTTGACTGCGTCGAGCAACTGCAGCCCGTCGAGTTTGGAGCCTTGCAGCCAGATGTCGAGGAAAATGAGATTCGGCTTGCGCGCGGCGATGGCGCCAAGCGCATCGTCGCTGTTGCGCGCGGTGCGCGCGTCGAAGCCCTCGTCCTGCAGGATGCCGGCCACCAGCTCGCGGATGTCGGTTTCGTCATCGACTATGAGAATATCTGCGGCCATGCCTGCTATCCGTTTATGGCGTTTTCTTTTTCGGACGCGTCGGCGTGGCCGGCAGCGGCAAAGCGGACGCTAACCCAGGCGCCGCGTTGGCCAGGGATCTTGGCGGCGGCGTCGCGCAATTCGATGGTGCCGCCGTGATCCTCGACGATGCGGCCGACGATGGCGAGACCGAGGCCGGTTCCCTTCTCGCGCGTCGTCACGTAAGGCTCGAGCAGCCGGCTGCGATTTTCTTTCGGCAGGCCGATGCCGTTGTCGACCACGTCGATGACGATGTCGCCGCCGTCGCGCGCGGCAAAGACCTTGATCGCACCCTTGCCGAGCTCATCCGGCGACACCGCGGCGATCGCTTCGGCGGCGTTTTTGACGAGATTGGTAAGCGCCTGCGAGATCAGCCGCCGGTCGAAGCGCGCCGGCATCGGATCCTCAGCAACATCGGCGTCGATGTCGATTTCGGAGTGGCCGACGCGCATCAGGAATACGGCCTGGCGCACGGTGTCGGCGACGTCCTCGGCGGCGATCACCGGCTTCGGCATGCGGGCGAAGCGGGAGAACTCATCGACCATACGACGGATGTCGTCGACCTGCCGGACGATGGTGTCTGTGCATTGATCGAACACCGAGCGATCCTCGCCGATCATCTTCCCGTATTTGCGGCGGATACGTTCGGCCGAAAGCTGGATCGGCGTCAGCGGATTCTTGATCTCGTGGGCGATGCGGCGCGCGATATCGGCCCACGCCGAAGTGCGCTGGGCGGCGACCAGTTCGGTAATGTCGTCGAGCGTCACCACATAGCCATGGTCGGATTCGCCGGATTGCTCGCTGGTCATGCGCACCGACAGGTTCCGCTCTCGCCCGCTGCGGGTGATGGTGACCTGATCCTGCGTGCGCGCGTTTGCTTGCGCCGCTGCCATGAAATCCGCGAGTTCGGGAAATACTTCGGTCAGCGGCCGGCCGAGCGTCTCGGTTTCGGTGCGCCCGATCAGCTTTTCCGCCGAACGGTTGAGAATGCTGACGCAACCGGCGCCGTCGACGCCGATCACGCCGGCGCTGGCGCCGGCGAGCACCGCTTCGGTGAAGCGGCGACGGCTGTCGATGAGGTCGCGCGCGCGCATGATGTCGTCGCGTTGACTGCGCAACTCGTGGGTCATGCGGTTGAAGGTTTCGCCGAGTTGGGCGAGATCGCCTTCCGACTGACGCACCGGCACGCGCACGTGCAAATTGCCCGTCGACACGACATTGGCGGCGCCGATCAGGCGGCGGATCGGCGCCACCATGCGAGTGGCGAAATCCAAGCCGACCCAAACCGCCGACAGCAGCACGGTGAGCGCGATCACAGTGTACATCAGCGCGAACGCGATCTGCACCCCGTAGCGGCGCGATTCGATCTGCGCATACTCCGTCACGCTTTCCCGCGTGGCCTGCAATTGCGGCACGACGTTGGGGTCGAGCAACCGGGTCAAATACAGATAATAGTCGTCGAAGTTACGAAGCTTGACGACCGCTGCCACATAGTTGGTATCGGGCAGCAAGACGAGCTGCGGGTCTTTGTCGCCGATTCTGGGCAGCGCGTCGCGCGGCGGCATTGCGAAGGTCTGGTTGACCTTGAGATCGGCGCGCGCAATGACGTTGAGGTCTTTGTCGATGACGATGGCCGCTGCCAGCCCGCGCACCGAGGCCTGGAATGTCAGATATTGCTGCAACTGGGCATGGTCGGGATCCGACACCGGCTTGCCGCGCGCGATGTCGGTCGCCATCACCATGATATCGGCGCGCACGATCTGCGCATGGTCACGCAGATAGGCGTCGGCGACGATGAGCGAATTCTCGATGGCCGCGCGCGTGCGCGTTGAAAATAACCGATCGAGGCCGCGGTCGAGCGTGACGCTGGCGACGATTGCCACCAGAATCGCCGGCGCCGCGGCGATGATCGAGAACAACCCGACGATGCGCACATGGAGGCGTGCCGCCGCACGCCCGGTACGCCGCGCCTGCACGATCTGCCACACCTCGCGCAAAATAACGCCGAGCAACAGAACGACCGCGGCGGCGTTCACAGCCAGAAGCGTGACCACCACGTTGTGCGTCGGCAAAACCGGCGTGAAATCAGCGAGAACGATGAACGTGACAAACGCCGACAGCAGCGCCAAGCCAACCGCAATCGGCCCCAGCAGCCGCACATCTCCCCGTCGGGCAGCGGGAGCGACAAGCGCGGCGTCGGCGCTGGTGGCCTGTTCTACCGTCATGGATCCTTGGCAGCGTGGATGTGGGTGAAGCCTGGTGGCCCCGGACGTCGACACTGATGCTTTTATACAACAATGTTGCCGAATTGCGACAAAAGCACGGCGCAAAAACCACACCTCGGTTAAGGCGAACCAGCCTAGCTGCCGCGGAAAACCTGGATGTCGAGGTCGCGGATTTTCTTGCGCAGTGTGTTGCGATTGACGCCGAGGAGATCGGCGGCCCGGATCTGGTTGCCGCGGGTCGCCGCGAGAGCGGCAGTCAGCAAGGGATACTCGATCTCACGCAAAACCCGGTGATAGAGGCCGGCAGGCGGAAGCTCGTCATCAAAACCAGCGAAATAAGCGGCCATATGGCGTTCCACGGCCGCGCTGAGGCTTTCCTCCGTGCGCGGCTCGTCGCTGCCGACCGGCAGCGCGGGCTGCGCCAATTCGGCCTCGATCACCGCCGCGGTGATGGTCTCCTGCGGGTAGAGCGCGGCCAGCCGCCGGGCCAGGTTCTCCAGTTCGCGCACATTGCCGGGCCAGCGGTGATGCTTGAGGCGTTCGAGCCCGGCCTGGTCGATCTGCTTGGGCGGCAAGCCTTCGCGCTGCGCCTGAGCGAAGAAATGCCGGATCAAATCGGGCACATCCTCGATGCGCTCGCGCAACGGCGGCAGCCGTAGCGGCACCACGTTGAGGCGGAAAAACAGATCCTCGCGGAACAGGCCTTGCTGGATCAGAACGCGCAATTCTTTGTTCGACGCCGCAACAATGCGCACGTCACTCTTGATCGGAGTGCGGCCGCCGACCGTGGTGTATTCGCCTTGCTGCAACACGCGCAACAAACGCGTCTGCGCTTCCATCGGCATGTCGCCGATCTCGTCGAGGAACAGCGTGCCGCCCTCCGCCTGCTCGAAGCGGCCGGCGCTGCGCGAATTGGCGCCGGTGAAGGCGCCCTTTTCGTGACCGAACAATTCGGACTCGATGAGATCGCGTGGAATTGCCGCCATGTTGATGGCGACGAATGATCCGCTGCGCCGCTTGCCGTAATCGTGCAGAGCGCGCGCCACCAATTCCTTGCCGGTGCCAGACTCGCCGGTGATCATCACAGTGAGGTCGGTCTGCATCAGCCGCGCCAGCACGCGGTAGATTTCCTGCATCGCTGGCGAGCGGCCAACCAGCGGAATGCTGTCGAAGTCCTCGCTCTTGGCGTTCACCGGACGCTTTTCTTTCGGCTCCGACAATGCGCGGCCGACGATGGCGATCAATTCCTTCAGATCGAACGGCTTGGGCAGATATTCGTAGGCGCCGCGTTCGGAGGCCCTTATGGCCGTCATGAACGTATTTTGCGCGCTCATGACGATGATCGGCAGGTCGGGCCGCGCCTTGCGGATGCGCGGGATCAGGTCGAATGCGTTCTCGTCCGGCATGACGACGTCGGTGATGACCAGGTCGCCGTCGCCTTGGCTGATCCAGCGCCACAGTGTCGCGGCATTGCCGGTCGAGCGCACCTCGTAGCCGGCGCGCGACAAGGCCTGATTGAGGACGGTGCGGATCGCGGCATCGTCGTCGGCAACCAATATGCTTCCCGTCGGCATGTGCTACCTCACGGGCTCTCGATGGGCAGGCTATCGTCGGCCATAGCCTCGTCACCGCTGTAGACCGGCATCAACACGCGAAAAGTCGTTCGCCGCGGCTGCGATTCACACTCGATGATGCCACCGTGATCGCCGACGATTTTCGCCACCAGCGCAAGGCCGAGCCCGCTGCCGCTCTGTTTGGTGGTGACGAAGGGGTCGAACAAATGCGGCATGAGATCGTCGGGAACGCCCTTGCCGTTGTCCTTTACGCAAAATTCAAGCGGCAACGATACCCGCGCCTTGCTGCCGGGCACCGCCAGCCGCACGCCGGGGCGAAACGCGGTGGTGATCTGAATTTCGCCGTCGACTGCACCCTCCCCGATCGCCTCCGACGCGTTCTTCACCAGATTGAGAAAGACCTGAACCAGTTTGTCGCGGTTGCCGAAGATAGGCGGCAGCGACGGATCGTACTCTTCGATGAATTTGATATGGCGCGCGAAACCGGTGTGGGCCAGTCGTTTCACGTGGTCGAGCACGACATGGATGTTGACCGGCTCACGCTCGACGGGGCGTTCGTCGGCAAACACCTCCATGCGGTCGACCAGCTTCACAATACGGTCGGTCTCGTCGCAGATCAGCTTGGTGAGCGGACGGTCGTCATCGCCGGCCGATTGCTCGAGCAGTTGCGCTGCGCCGCGGATGCCCGACAGCGGATTTTTGATTTCGTGCGCCAGCATGGCGGCGAGCGCAATCACCGAACGCGCTGCGCCGCGGTGCGTGAGCTGACGGTCCATCTTGTCCGCGATGGTGCGCTCCTGCAGCATGACCACCACGTGGTCGGTGAATTCCGCCAGCGGTGCCACGTGCAGGTCGACCAGCCGCTCGCCCGGATTGCGCGGCGTCGCCAGATCGACCTTGTATTCGTTGACCGGCGCACCGCGCTGACGCACCTGTTCGATCAAGGTGAGCAACGGCGAGCCGAACGGCACCAAATCGCGCAACATGTGCCGGCGCAGCACCGGTATCGACGCTTCGAAGAATTGCTCGGCTGCGACATTGGCGTCGGCAATCTTGCCATCCGGCGAAATCATGATCACGGGATGCGGCAACGCATGCAGCACGGCGTCGGCCGGCGAATTGACGGTCTCGGAAACCGCGTGCGCACGGCTCATGCGGCGGCCCTCCAGGCGAAATCGTCATAGGCGTCGGCGAGCAGCCGGCGCGTTTCACGCGGTTCCTCCGCGGTGAGAACGCGGGCGCGGTGGTTCTTGAGCAGGTCCAGCGATACGCCGGCGGTCGCCGCCGCAGAATCGAGAGCCCAGGCTAGATGCTTGCGGGCGTGGCGGCGGCCGATCGCCAAGCCGTGGTGGGCAAGCATCTCTTCGTACAATGTGTCGATCAGTGCAAACTGCTCTGCGAGTGCCGGCGCCCGCGCGCGTTCACCGGTGGTGAGATAGCGCGCCATTTGCCCGGGAAACCAGGGCCGGCCCTGTGCGGCGCGGCCGACCATCACCGCGTCGGCGCCGGACGCGATAAGCGCGCGCTCGGCGTCGTCGAATGTGCGGATGTCGCCATTGACGACGACGGGCACCGACACGGCGTCCTTGACCGCGCGCACCGCAGTCCAATCGGCGCTGCCGTCATAGAACTGGCATCGGGTGCGGCCGTGCACGGTGATCATGCGGACACCGGCGGCTTCGGCGCGCCGCGCGAGCTCCGGCGCATTGATGCTGACGTGATCCCAGCCAAGCCGCATCTTCAAGGTCACCGGCACGCTCACAGCGGCGACCGTCGCCTCGATCAAGTTGAGAGCATGGTCGAGGTCGCGCATCAGCGCGGACCCGGCGGCGCCGTTGGTTACCTGCTTCGACGGACAACCCATGTTGATGTCGATGATTGCGGCGCCTTGCGCCTCGGCGACGCGGGCGCCCTCGGCCATCCACTGCGCCTCGCAACCGGCGAGCTGCACGACGTTGACGGCGACGCCCTGCCCCTCGCTGCGCACGCGCGCCTCGCGCTGACCCTCGACGAGCGCTGAACTCGCCGTCATTTCGGACACCACCAGACCGGCACCATGCCGTTCGGCCAGCCGGCGGAACGGCGCGTCAGTGATCCCGGACATGGGGGCCAAAATGACGCGGTTCGGTACGGTCACCGTACCGATCTGCAGAAAACCACCTGTAATGGGCCGGTTTACGTCCCGCATCGCTCTATTGCCTACCATTTAGGCGCGCCGCTTCATTGCTCAGAGTTTAGCCAGTTCCGCGAGCCGCGCAAGTGCTGCACTGCAAAAAGTTGTTCATCCTTAAAAGCGGCGTTGTCGGGTTCGTGCATTCCCGCTGCGGCGGGAACGCGCTAAAGCCAAGCGGCAATTCAGGAGCAATGCAGCATGGCAGGGGTCGCAGCCGTCGTTGTCGCCGCCGGGCGAGGATCGCGCGCGGGCGGCGATTTGCCCAAGCAATTCCAGCCAATTGGCGGCGAACCGATGATCCGGCGCAGCCTTGCGATGCTGGTGAAACATCCCGAAATCGGCGCGGTACAGCCGGTAATCCACCGCGACGACGTGGCCATGTTCGCGGCCGCGGCCGCCGAACTTCCTCTTCTTCCCCACGTCTTCGGCGGAGTTACACGGCAAAGTTCGGTGCGAGCCGGTCTCGAAGCACTCGCCGCGCAAAAACCGGACATCGTCCTCGTCCATGACGCTGCCCGCCCCTTCGGCAGCGCGGCGCTGATCTCGCGCGCGATCGCGGCGGCTGCGCAAAGCGGCGCGGCAATCCCGGCGCTGCCGGTCACCGACACCGTCAAGACGGTCGACACCGCAGGCAACGTCGACAAGACGCTCGACCGCAATTCGCTGCGCCTGGTGCAGACGCCGCAGAGCTTCGCCTTCGGCGCTTTGCTCGACGCGCATCGCCGCGCCGCCGCAGCCGGTCGTGACGACTTCACCGACGACGCCGCGCTTGCCGAATGGGCCGGGCTCAAGGTCAGCGTCTTTGCCGGCGAGCCCGGCAATATCAAGATCACCAATGAAGGCGACTTCGCGCGTGCGGAAGGATTGCAAATGGCGGCCTTGGGCGACCTGCGCACCGGCACCGGGATCGACGTGCACGCCTTCGCTGCCGGCGACCATGTGACGCTTGGCGGCGTGCGCATCCCACATACGCAGGCGCTCACCGGCCATTCCGACGCCGACGTGGTCCTCCACGCGCTGACCGACGCAATCCTTGGCGCATTGGCCGATGGCGACATCGGCGTGCACTTTCCGCCGAGCGATCCGCAATGGCGCGGCGCTTCGTCCGACCGTTTCGTCGCCTTCGCGCTCGCGCGGCTCGCCCGGCGCGGCGGACGCATCGGCCATATCGATATCAACATCGTCTGCGAGGCGCCGCGCATCGGCCCGCACCGCGAGGCCATGCGCGAAAACATCGCGCGCCTTGCCGGCATCGACGCTGGCCGTGTCGCGGTCAAAGCGACCACCAGCGAGAAACTCGGCTTCACCGGCCGCGGCGAAGGCATCGTCGCCTATGCAACGGCGACCGTGCGGCTGCCCTGGAGCGCCATCGATGCTGGATGACGACATCGTCAAGGCCGCTGAGCGATTGATGGCCATCTGCAAGCGCAAGAATTTGCTGGTCGCCACCGCGGAATCCTGTACCGCCGGGCTTG
>DASUGZ010000081.1:0-6142 GCA_036273755.1 Pseudolabrys sp. | reverse complement strand
GGCTCGCGCCCTGTCCCCGCCCGGAAGCACGGACCCGGGAGCCAAAAATCGCCGCAGGTGGAGCGCCGGAGGGCGACGGGCCCTCCGAGCGAGAGCGGCCCGGCCCGGCGGTGCCCGAATGGGCGAAGCCGGGTGGATTGGTGGATCGCGCCTTCCGGCGCTCCACCCCCTCGCCACCCTTTTGAAGGGTGCGGCGAGGGTGCCGAGCGCGCCCGGGTTTGGCGCGCGGCGCAGCCCGCCGAAGCCCGCAAGGGCGAAGGCGGGGAGCAATCACGCACGCCTGGAGCAAACCTCATGTCTCATCGCCGCACCGAATCCGTCCTTCGTCCCGCGCCGCATCCGCGCATGTACGCGCACTTCCGCCGCGCGGAAAAGCTCGACGCCATCATCGACGCGGAAGAGCGCGCCCGGCCCGATCCCGAGATGCACGAAGACTTCCGCGCGATGCTGTGGCGCCGCCATGCGCTCTACGAGGACCGCTGGCGCGGCTGCCCGGAGCGGCTGTGCAAGCGCCATCGCTACTGCGTGCACCCGCGCGAGAAATGCACGCACCATCCGATGCCCGACGCGCCGCCGCTGACCTACGAGCAGCGCCACCTCTACGACGACATGTGGCAGCAGATGCTCGCGGAGCGTGCGGCGCGCGCGGCGGAGCAGGAGAGATGACGACTATCTATCCGTTCGTCCCCGCGAAAGCGGGGACCCAGGGGCGGCAATTCGCAGCGCCAGCATTCTTGGCCCTGGATTCCCGCTTACGCGGGAACGAACGGAGTATGTGGAGCCGCCTTCGCTATTCTTCGTCCCCGCGAAAGCGGGGACCCAGGGGCGGCAGGTCCCAGCGCCAGCGATCTTGGCCCTGGATTCCCGCTTGCGCGGGAACGAACGGAGTATGTGGCGCCGCCTTCGCTGTTCTTCCTCCCCGCGCAAAAGCGCAAACCACGTCTTGCCGAAAAAGCGGGGACCCAGGCACACAACTCGCAGCGGCGTGCGCCATGCATGAAATAACAACCAATGTCTTTCATCCGACGTTAACCACCGGTCATTTTGCCGCGCGGCCAATAACCGCAATTCAACCGCCATGCACGATATTTGGGCAGCCAATACGCGGCTCAGGAAATTCATCGTGCTGTAGCGGATCACCTGGCAGTGGCACCTCGTCTGTCGGCTTCAGGTCAATTTCACGCTTGGCGGAAGGCATCGCTGCAACCGGCGACGCTGATCTGCCTGCTGATCGTCGTCTTTCTGTGGGTCGCCATCAACGCGGTGCTGCGCTTCGAACGGCAGCAGACGCTGGATGCCGCGATCGCCCAGGGCGGCAACATGGCCCGCCTGTTCGAGGAGAGCACGGTGTCGATGCTGCGCGGCGTCGACCGCACGCTGCTGCTGCTCGCCCACGAATACGACGCCGATGCCGCCCACTTCGATCTGAACCACCGCGCCATGTGGGCGAGCGTCCCCGACGAATCGTCGATGCATCTGGCCATCGTCGACGAAACCGGCCACGCCAAAACGCTCGTTGCATCCGGCGCGACGCTGGCCACCGCCTATGTCGGCGACAGCCCCTGGTTTTCAACACAGCGCTTCGCCACCGAAGATCGATTGGTCATCAGCGCGCCCAAGCTCGGGCGGCTGACGGGCAGGTGGACCATTGTCCTGTCGCGACGCGTGCACAAGCCCGGCGGCGGTTTTGCCGGTGTGATTTCCGCCGGCGTCGATTTGGAATTCATCGAACAGTTCTACAAATCGGTCGACCTCGGCGCCCACGGCAGCGTCATCCTGCGCAACCTCGACGGCGTCATCCTGGCGTCGGCGGGAACCAGCGGCCCCACCAATGGCCGCCGTGTCATGCAACCGGCGCTGCAGCAGGCGCTGGCAAAATCGCCCACCGGCTATTATTGGGGCGGCGGCGCCGTCGATGGCATCAACCGGCTGGTGTCCTACCGCGTGTCGCCGCACTTGCCGGTCATCACCATGGTCGGGCGGGCGGAAGGCGACATCTTCGCCAACTACCGGCACACCCGCACGATCTTTCTATTCGCCGGCGCGGGCCTGACTTTGATCCTCCTGCTCGGAGCGGCGGTCGGCGCTCGCCACCAGTTGCGGCTGACTCGAAGCGCCAAGGCGCGCCGGCAGGCCGAAATGAACATGGCCCATGCGCGGAAGTTTCTCGACACCGTCATCGAGAATCTTCCGCTGCCGGTCATTGTGAAGGACGCCGACACGCTTGAAATCGAGCTGGTCAACGACGCCTATGAGACGTTTATCGGAATGTCGCGCGAGCAACTCATCGGAAAAACCGTGCGGACGGTTTATGCGGCCGAGGAAGCAGAAACAGTCATCAAGCTCGACCGGGAGGCGGCGGCCTCCCAAAAGCAGATCATTGTCGCCGAGTTTCCGTTGCACACGCCGAACAAGGGTCTGCGGGTTGTCGCCACCACCCGCCTGGTGGTGCACGAAGGTCCGGCCGGGTCGAGCCATCTGATCACGGTCATCGACGACGTGACCGACCGGCGCGCGACCGACAGCAAGATCTTTTATATGGCGCATCACGACGACTTGACCGGGCTCGCCAATCGCGCGGCCGTCACGCAGGAGATCGTGACCGCCGCCGCGCGTCATGACCGCTACGGCGAGCCTTTTACCGTGTTGCTGCTCGATCTCGACCGCTTCAAATACGTCAACGACACGCTCGGCCATCCCGCCGGCGACGCCCTGCTGCGGGCGGTCGCCCTGCGGTTGAAGTCATTCCTGCGGGAAACCGATGTGCTGGCGCGGCTCGGGGGCGATGAATTCGCCATCATTCAACGGGGCGAGGCCGACCCACGCGAGGCGGCGAGGGTGCTGGCCGGCCGGATCATCGAGTGGTTCACGGAGCCGTTCAATATCGATGGCAATGAGCTCAATATCGGCACCAGCATCGGCATTGCTCTGGCGCCCGAACATGCCACCGACCCCGACAGCCTGTTGAAGATGGCCGACATGGCGCTTTATCGCGCGAAATCGGCGGGCCGCAACGGTTTTCGATTCTTCGATACGGAGATGAGCGAAGCGGCGCACATGCGCCACGAACTTGAAAATGAATTGCGTCGCGCCGTTCAGAAAAACGAACTCGAGTTGCATTATCAACCGATCATCAATACCCGGTCGCGGAAAATATGTGCCGCGGAGGCACTGGTTCGGTGGCGGCACCCGGTCAAGGGCCTCATCGCCCCCGGTCATTTCATTCCGCTCGCGGAGGAGACCGGCCTCATCACTCAGATCGGCGAGTGGGTGCTGCGGGCCGCTTGCGCCGAGGCGGTAACCTGGCCGGCCAATATCAAACTCGCGGTCAATCTATCGCCGGTACAGTTTCGAAAGAGCAACCTGTCCGACGTCGTGATGTCGGTGCTTGCCGAAACCGGGCTGTCGGCCGATCGCTTGGAGTTCGAAATCACCGAAACCGCGTTGATCGAATCCGCAACGGAGTGTCTGCCGACCCTGCACCAATTCAAGGATGTTGGCATCACCGTCGCGCTTGACGACTTCGGCACCGGTTATTCGTCATTCAGTCAGTTGACGATATTTCCTTTCGATCGAATCAAGATCGACCGGTCGTTCACCAAAAATATGATCACGCACAGCGACAGCGCGGCAATCATTTCGGCGACCGTGACCCTTGCGCAAGGTCTCGATATCGAGACGACGGCGGAAGGCGTCGAAACCGCGGAGCAATACGAACTGCTCCGTCTTGCCGGCGTCACCCAGCAGCAGGGCTATTTGTTCAAGCGCCCGGGCCCCGCTTGCGAAATCGACTTCGACGCCGCGTGTGACCTTCCCGGAATTGCCGACGCAGCGTAGCCTGGGTTTTTTCCCGGCTCGCATTATTCTGACGCCAAGGCAACCGGATAGTCTTTTTCGTAATTTCGATCGTCGCCGGTGGACTGATTAGCCCGCCTTTGCTGCGATTGCCTGTGGCCCTTGGCCGGCTTCGGCATCCGCCAGGGTTTGCCGAATATGAATGACGTCAGGATGGTCTTCCGGAAGATCGCGAAGCGCGCGTCGCAATAGCGCTCCAAGGTGCGACTTGAGACTGTCTCCGGCCGCCTCCACGCCGAAGCCCTTGGCACGCAGGAACAGCGCCAGCGCGAAAATCAAATCGGCCTCCGGCAAATAGCCGGAATGGCCGATACGCCAGCCGTGCATGACGCCATCGCTATAGGTCTCGTGCTGGAAAC
Source organism: Pseudolabrys sp. (assembly GCA_036273755.1). Lineage (GTDB taxonomy): Bacteria > Pseudomonadota > Alphaproteobacteria > Rhizobiales > Xanthobacteraceae > Pseudolabrys. Next base: position 1,928 of record DASUGZ010000081.1, on the reverse strand, counting down.
GCGCGTTGGCCAGGAAAACGCCGAAGCCCATAAACACCGCGGCGAGGTCGGTCAGGCATTCCATCTCGTCGTCGACGCAGGGCGGCGGCTCGCTTGCGGTTGCCAACAGGTAATGCGCGAGTTCGTGCGCGAAGGTGGCGACGAGGCGCTCGGGGTGACGGAGCAGCGCGGGCACATAAGAAATTTGAACTGCGTTGCGGGAAGCGCTGAACGTTCCGAGCGCGTGCCGGCTGGGCCCCGTGAAAGCAAGCGAGGGTGGGAGGTCGCGCGCGATCGCGCTGTCATCCTCGACCAGGTCGACCTCCCAGTCGCGCATTTCGCAATAGTTCTTGACCTGGTCGAAGATACGCAGCGCCAGCGCGTGTCCCTGTTCACCGTCGGAAGTAAAAAAGCCGGGCTTGGGCAGCACCAATTTGGTTTGTGCGAAAGCGCCGCCGGCGAACTGGCGGACGAGCCAGGTGAAATTGTCGACATGCCAGGCCGCGGTGTCAGCATCGACAACGGGCTTCTTTGCGAACGGCCACATACGCGCACCCCCATGGCAGCCATGTTGCCACCTAAGGTTGTATATGGCAAGCTTTATCACCTCTGCTGGGCAGGGTCGTCGACCGATGTTACGAAAGCCTCAGTTCGTCTTCGCCGCTTCCGCCACCAGCGCCGGCTTGTCGCGCCAGACGTCGGGAAACAGCCGCTTGAGGTTGTCCACCTTCGGCGCATCGTTGTAGGCGATGTAGGGCTGCATGGGATGCAGCGTCGCGTAGTCCTGGTGATAGGCCTCGGCCGGGAAGAACGCCTGCTTCATCGTGTCGGTCTTGGTCACGATCGGGGCCTTGAACACGTGCGCGGCGTTAAGCTCCGCGATATAGGCGCGCGCCGCCTTCTGCTGGTGTTCGCTCTGCGGGAAAATCTCCGAGCGGTATTGCGTGCCGTGGTCGGGGCCCTGGTAGTTCAGCTCGGTCGGGTTGTGCGCCACCGAGAAATAGATCTGCAGGATCTTGCCGTAGGAAATCTGCTTCGGATCGAAGGTCACCTTCACGCTCTCGGCGTGGGCGGTCAGATGCGCGCTGACGCGTTCGTAGTCGGCGTCCTTCTGCGCGCCGCCGGCATAGCCGGAGACGGCGTTGGTGACGCCCTTGACGTGCTGGAACACGGCCTGCACGCCCCAGAAGCAGCCGCCGGCGAGCACGGCGGTCTCTAGTCCGGACGGCGCGGCCTCTTCGGCCACTGCGGGCGGCGGAATGACGACAGCGGGTTCGGCTTTGGCGGTGAACGGCACCAGCGCGCAGGCGCCGGCAACAAGGACGGCAGAGAAGCGGCGGATCATGTGTGTCTCCCAGAGAACGGTTGGCGCTTCTATAGCCGTCGGCGCGCATTTCGGCATTACACAATTGTCACACGTCTGCGTGAGAACGACAGTGATGGGCCCGCCTTCCCGCCTTGGCGGGCCTCGTCTAGCATCGCATGCGACACGCAGGAGGACGCCGCAATGAAACTGCCCAGCCGCATGATCGACATTTCGGTCGCGCTCGACAACGACACCGTGCTCGACCCGCCCTTCATGCGGCCGAAGATCGAGTATCAGACCGGCAAGCAGACCGCGCCGCTGGTGGCGTCGCTCTTCCCCGGCCTCAAGGTCGAGGATCTGCCGGACGGCGAAGGCTGGGCCTTCGAGCTCGTCCAGCTTGCCACCCACAACGGCACGCACATGGATTCGCCCTATCACTTCCAGTCGAAGGACATCCACGGCAACCGCATGATCACCATCGACGAGGTGCCGCTCGACTGGTTCTTCCGGCCTGGCGTCAAGCTCGACTTCCGCGCCCTGCCGGACGGTCATGTGGTCAGCGCCGCCGAGGTCGAGGCCGAGCTCAGGCGCATCGGCCACAAGCTCCAGCCCTTCGACATCGTGCTAGTCAACACCCGCGCCG
>DASUGZ010000080.1:0-18703 GCA_036273755.1 Pseudolabrys sp. | reverse complement strand
ATTGCGGTGAGCCAGGCCGAGCCGGTGAAGCACATTTTCCGCACCGACGGCCCCGAAGTCCTGTGCGGTCTCTACGGCAGCGCCAAACGGATCGAGCACCTTCCCGTGTGCAAGACGCAATAGCGGTCAGCGCTTCCGGCGTTCCTCGCCCGGCGCCCGCAGCGCCAGATAAGCGAGCAGCTTCATCTCGCGACGGCCGCGCGTCACCGTGTCGAGGACGAGGCCGATCGCGACCGACAGCGACGCCAGAATCATCAATCCCATTGCCAGCACGGCGCTCGGCAGCCGCGGCACCAGGCCGGTCTCCAGATAGGTGGCCACCACCGGCGTGCCGAAGCCGATCGATGCGATCGCCAGCATCAGCCCGATGGCGGTGAAGAACGGCAGCGGCCGCTCGGCGCGATAGAGCCTGATGATGGTGCGCAAGATGCTGAAACCGTCGCTCCAGGTGTTGAGCTTGGAGGCCGAGCCTTGCGGCCGCGCGTAATAGGGCGAGTCGACTTCCGCCACCGCCATGCCCAGTTCGAGCGCGTGAATCGTCAGCTCGGTCTCGATCTCGAAGCCGCCCGACAGCACCGGAAACGATTTGACGAAGCGGCGCGAGAACACCCGGTAGCCCGACAGCATATCGTTGAAGCTCGGGCCGAACACCCAGGCGACAAACGAGGTCAGTAGCCAGTTACCGGTGCGGTGGCCAGCGCGATAGGCCGCCTCCTCGCGGTCGACGCGATTGGCGACCACCATGTCGAGGCGGTCGGCAAGGAGCCGCTCGATCATGCCGGCCGCGCTCGGTGCGTCATATGTGGCGTCGCCGTCCACCAGCACATAGATGTCGGCTTCGACGTCGGTGAACATGCGCCGCACCACATAGCCCTTGCCTTGGCGCTTTTCGCGATACACCTCGGCGCCGGCGGCCCGCGCCGCCTTCACGGTGTTGTCGGTCGAATTGTTGTCGAAGACGAAGATCGTGGCCTCCGGCAGCGCGGCGCGGAAGTCTTTGACAACTTTCGCGACCGCGACCTCCTCGTTGAAGCAAGGCACCAGGACGGCAATCGAATAGGGGCTGAGATTGCCGGAACTATTTACCGCCGACATGGAGGTTCGTTTCGCCACTGGAGGTCCCCTTAGCCTGTGCCCTGCGTCCGCTTGCGGTAGACTGGTAATTTAACGCACTTGCCCCGTTAAGACAGCGTTTCTATGCTCGCCGCCGACACGACCCGGGAGAGAGCATTTTGGCCGTCATTGTCCCCTTCGAAAGTCCACAAGGCGCTTCGCTCACCCGACTCGCCGATCTGGTGGCATCGGACCTCGAGCGCGTCAACACGACGATCCTGGCCCGCACCGGCTCGGAAGTCACCATGATCCCCGAGGTCGCCAACCACCTGATCTCTTCGGGCGGCAAGCGGCTGCGGCCGATGCTCACGCTCGCCATGGCGAGGCTCGCCGGCTATTCCGGCGACGGCCACATCAAATTCGCCGCCGCGGTCGAGTTCATGCACACGGCGACGCTGCTGCACGACGACGTGGTCGACGAAAGCGACATGCGGCGCGGCAAGCTCGCCGCCCGCATGCTGTGGGGCAACGAGGCGAGCGTGCTGGTCGGCGATTTCCTGCTCGGCCAGGCATTCAAGATGATGGTCGAAGTCGGCAACCTGCATGCGCTCGATATCCTGTCTTCGGCCGCCGCGGTGATCGCCGAAGGCGAGGTCATGCAGCTGGGCGCGGCAAAAAACACCGCCACCAACGAGGACGAATACATGGCGGTGATCCGCGCCAAGACCGCGGAGTTGTTCGCCGCCGCCTGCGAGGTCGGCCCGGCGCTCGCCGGCAAGGACAAGACGGAACTCGCGGCCTGCCGCTCGTTCGGCATGAATCTCGGCATCGCCTTCCAGCTGATCGATGACGCGCTCGACTACGGCGGCAAGTCGGCCAAGCTCGGCAAGAACGTCGGAGACGATTTCCGGGAGGGCAAGATCACGCTGCCGGTGGTGCTGTCGTTCCGCCGCGGCAATGACAGCGAGCGCGCGTTCTGGAATCGCACGCTGGGCCAGGGCGAAATCCGCGACGGCGATCTCGACATCGCGCTGGCGATGATGGCCAGGCATCACGCTATCGAGGACACCGTCGGCCGCGCGCGGCACTACGGCGCGATCGCCACCGACGCACTGGCGCTGGTGCCGCCGTCACCGATCAAGACGGCGCTGGAAGAGTCGGTCGCTTTCTGCATCGCGCGCGCCCATTGAGCGGCTCGCTCAGCGCGTCGTGTAATATTCTTCCGGGTCGCGGCGCAGTTGATGACGGATATTGCGGTCGGGATCCTGCCCGACAAAGCGGCCGGCGTCGTAGGCCGCCGGCGCGCAGCCATTCGGCTGCGGATCGGGCCGCAGCGCCCAAATGAAGTCCCAGGAAAACGTGACGTAGCGATCCTCGCAGGCCGGTTTGGCCTTGGCATGATGATGCTTGCTGCGCGCCAGCGCCGGATCGGCGACACCGAGCACAAGACCCGCGGTCAAGGCGACGGCAACGATTGCAAAACCCTTCATACTGTTCTCCTGTCCGCGTGGACTAGCCGCATTTCGTCACGCCCGCAACGGTTCCGCGGAAGCCGGGCAACGCCGCTCCTAACGCAGTGTCGTTGTTTGAATCCACCAATCTTTGTGCGCGGCTTGCAAGGTGCGCCCCGCCCTCGCCGCGTCTTCGGCCGACGCAAACAACGCAAAACAGGTCGGTCCCGAACCCGACATGCGGGCGAGGCGAACGCCGGACAAAGCCCTCAAGGCGTTGAGCACCTCGGCGACGACCGGCGCGCAGACGATGGCGGGTTCGGTGAGGTCGTTGCCGTGTTGGCGAAGCCAATCGATCATCGCCGCGACATCGCCCGGCACCTCGGCGGACGACGGCTTGCTGAATTTGCCAGCGAGCCCGGCGAAGACGTCACGCGTCGCCAACGGCACGCCCGGATTAACGAGCAGCGCCGGCAGCGGCGGCAGCGCGAGCGGCGCCAGCAACTGCTCGCCGACGCCACGCATGATGCGCGCGCGGGATTCGAGGCACACCGGCACGTCGGCGCCGACGCCGAGCGCGATCTCCCGCACCCGCGGGTCGGCAAAGTCGACTTGGGCGAAGATTTGCCGGTTGGCGTGGACCATTAGACGCAACGCTGCCGCCGCGTCGGCCGAACCGCCGCCGATACCGGCGGCGACCGGCAATTGCTTGGTCAGCACAAAGCGGCCGAGCCGCAACCCGGGAACGCGCGCGGCGAACGCGGCAGCGGCCTTGAGCACGAGATTGTCGGCGAGCGCGCCGCAGGCCGCGGCGTACGTGCCGTCGATCTCCAGAGCGAGCGGACCGCCGGTCCGCAGCACCAACCCGTCGCCGACGTCGGCGAAGACGACCAGGCTTTCGAGTTCGTGATAGCCGTCGGCGCGGCGGCCGACGACGCGCAGCGACAGGTTGATCTTGGCGAGCGCCGAGTCGGCCAGCGAGGCTTCAACAACCGCCATCGCGGAACGCGCTAGCCGCCGTCGCCGCTTTTTTTGCCGGCCTTGGCCTGCGACGAGGTCTCGTCGGGCAGGCCGTTCTTCAGCTTGGCCTCGATCTTCGGCAGGTCTTCCGGATCGGGCTTGAGATCGCGTGCATGCGCCCACTGGAAGTGCGCTTCAAGGGTACGGCCGACCCGCCAATAGGCGTCGCCGAGATGGTCATTAATGGTCGGGTCTTCCGGCTTGAGCTCGATCGCACGATCGAGTTGCTTGACCGCTTCCTCGTAGTTGCCGATGCGGTAATAGGCCCAGCCCAGCGAGTCGACGATGTAGCCGTCGTCCGGCCGCTGCTGAACTGCGCGCTTGATCATGTCCATGCCCTCGTCGAGGCGCACGCCCTGATCGACCCAGGAATAGCCGAGATAGTTGAGCACGTGCGGCTGCTCCGGGAACAGCTTCAGCGCCTCTTGCAGATCGGCCTCCGCCTTCGGCCATTGATGCGCGCGTTCGAAGCAGATGCCGCGGAAATAGAACAATACCCAGTTGGCTTTCTCCGGGTGCGGCACCAGCGCAACGGCCTTGGAATAGACGTCGGCACATTCGGCGAACTTCTTGTGCCCGCGAAGGACATTGCCGAGCGCGACGATCGCCTCGAGATCGTCCGGGTGCTCCTTGATCAGAGCGTTGAGATGCTGCTCGGCCTCGGCCGAGCGGTCGAGCGAGTCAAGGTTGGTCGCCATCTGGATGGCGGCGTTGCGGTGCAAGGGCGAATTCGCCGGAACGTGCTCGTAAGCCTTGATCGCCAGGTCCGGCTTCTTCAGCGACTCGTAGAGATCGGCGAGCGACAGCAGCGCCAGCGGATGGTTGGGCTCGAGCGCGAGCGCCAGTTGCAGATAGACCAGCCCGAGGTCTTCGCCGCCGCGGCGGCCGAGCGAAGCGCCGAGGCCATAGAGCGCTTCGGCGGCGCCGGCCTGCGGCGTGTCGACGATACGGGGCAGTCCGGCGGCGGCGGCGTGCGCGATTTCCGCCTTGGCGGAGCGAGCATTGTGCTTGGCCGCCGTCTTCGGCGCGGCTTTGCTGTCGGCTTCGGCCTTCTTCGAGGTCGAGGCGAGTTCTTTCAGCCCCTGGATGATCAGCGGGTGGTTCGGCAGCGCCTTGTTGAAATCGGTGAAGACCTTGCGCGCCTCGTCGACCTTGCCGTTGCGCGACAGCCAGCTGCCGTAAGCCTGCACGACGCGCAGCGCCGTCGGGTCGAGCTTGTAGGCGTGCTCGAAGCGTTTGCCCGCTTCGGCCTGATTGCCGGTGAAGTCGAGGATCATTCCGGCATGCAGTTCCTTGAAGATCGCGTACCAGTCCGGCCCGCTCAACCGGTCGATCGCGGCGATCGCCGATTTCGCGTCGCCGGCGCCGGCGAAGGACCAGGCCGTCAACAGCGTCGCCGTCAAATCGGTGATCGGCCCGCGGATCGACTGCGCCAGATTGCGCCGCGCCGCGGTGTATTGCTTTTGCTTGAACAAATGCACGCCGAGCACCAATTGGGCGACGCGATCGTTCTTGTCGGCCTGCGCGATGCGCTCGGCGTAGCGCACCGCCTCGTCAATATCGCCGCCGACCACCAGCGACAGAAAGGTGCGATCGAGCAGATCGGTGTTTTTCGGGTCGTACTTGAGCGCGGCGCGGTAATAGGCGGCCGCGGCGGAGGCCTCGCGCATCTGCCCGGCATGGCGGGCGGCGAGGTAGCTGCCGGATGAGGTCATGCCAGCGAGATCCAGCACGGTCGGCCCCTGGGCATACAGTGCGGTGGGCGCGGCGGCGAGGAAAGCGGCGAGCGCGGTGCCGAGAGTGCACCGGGCGAGGCTCAAAGACGTCACGGGCTTGTGCTCCAATGAGGCGGGTAGCTGCAGCTTGCGCTCAAACCGCCGATGTTGCGCCGAGAATGGCCTTTTTGCGCCGCCCCCGCAAGAACGCCAGTCGCGGCGGCCGCGGCTCAGGTTGAAAACCCCGATGTGGCGGTATCGTGGCCGGAATAGCCGGCTTTCATCACATATTCGGATAATTCGGCCCGCCGCCGCCTTCGGGAGGGACCCAGGTGATGTTCTGATTGGGGTCCTTGATGTCGCAGGTTTTGCAGTGGACGCAGTTCTGCGCGTTGATGACAAATTTAGGCGCCCCGCCCGCTTCAGGCGATTCTTGCACCCATTCGTAGACCCCGGCCGGGCAATAGCGCGACGACGGCCCGGCGAATATGTCGTGTTCGGAGGATTTTTGCAGCGCCATGTCCTTGACGCGCAAATGCACCGGTTGGTCTTCCTCGTGATTGGTATTCGAAAGAAAAACCGACGACAGCCGGTCGAAGGTAAGTTTGCCGTCCGGCTTGGGATAAGCGATCGGCGCGCATTCGGCGGCCGGCTGGAGCGTCGCGTAGTCCGGCTTGCCGTGACTCATGGTGCCAAAGAGAGAAAAGCCGAACGTATTGCACCACATGTCGATGCCGCCGAGCGCGATGCCGAAAGTGGTGCCGAGCTTCGACCAGAGCGGCTTGGCGTTGCGCACCTTCCAAAGATCCTTGCCGATCGGCGACGAGCGCCACGCGGCGTCATAGCCGGTGAGTTCGTCATGGTCGCGCCCGGCGCTAAGCGCGGCGGCCGTGGCTTCGGCCGCGAGCATGGCCGACAGCATGGCGTTGTGGCTGCCCTTGATGCGCGGCAAGTTCATGAAGCCGGCGTCGCAGCCGATCAGCGCGCCGCCGGGGAACGCGAGCTTGGGCACCGACTGGTAACCGCCTTCGGTCACGGCGCGCGCGCCATAGGCGAGCCGTTTGCCGCCGGCGAAAGTGTCGCGCACCCATGGATGCGTCTTGAAGCGCTGGAATTCCTCGAACGGCGAAACGTACGGATTTGAGTAGTTGAGGTGCAGCACGAAGCCAACCGACACCAGATTGTCGTCGAAGTGATAGAGAAACGAGCCGCCGCCGGTCGAGCCGTCGAGCGGCCAGCCGAACGAATGCTGCACCAGCCCTTTGCGGTGCTTGTCGGGCGCGACCTGCCACAGCTCTTTCAAGCCGAGACCGAATTTCTGCGGCTCGCGGCCCTCGGCCAGGCCGAATTTGGCGATCAACTGCTTGCCGAGATTGCCGCGCGCGCCTTCCGCAAACAGCGTGTATTTGGCGCGCAATTCCATGCCGCGGGTGAAATTATCCTTCGGCTCGCCGTTCTTGCCGACGCCCATGTCGCCGGTGGCGACGCCGGCGACCGCGCCGTTGGCGTCGAACAGCACTTCGGCGGCGGCGAACCCGGGATAGATTTCGACGCCGAGCGCCTCCGCCTTGCCGGCGAGCCAACGGCAGACATTGCCAAGCGAAACGATGTAATTGCCGTGGTTGTTCATCAGCGGCGGCATGGCGAAATTCGGCAGCCGGATGCCGCCGTTGGCCGACAGCCAATAGAAGCGGTCGGTAGTGACTGCGGTCTTGATCGGGGCGTCTTCGGAACGCCAGTCCGGCAGCAATTTGTCGAGCCCGACGGGATCGATGACCGCGCCGGACAGGATATGGGCGCCGACCTCGGAACCCTTTTCCACGATCACGACCGAGATATCCGGGTTGATCTGCTTGAGGCGGATGGTGGCGGCGAGGCCGGCGGGGCCCGCCCCCACGACGACCACATCGAACTCCATAGCTTCGCGCCCTGGCAGGTCGGTCATATCGGTCTCCTCGCTCCCGATATTCCACTTTTGCACAGCGGGGGCAATCGCGCGGCTGCCATGCTAAAGTTCGGTCCATGACCCAGACCATCGGCAAACCGGCGCGCGATCTGCTCGACTTCTATCTGGAAGCCGGTGTCGACGCCCTTGTCGGCGAGCAGCCGGCCGATCACTTTACGGCGGTAGGGCCGCCCACGCCGGTCAAAGCGCCGCGGCCGGTTGCGCTGCCGCCCGATCTCGAAACCAAAGGCCGTACCGCCCCACCGCTCGCCGCCCCTGACGAGGCCATCATGGCCGCGCGCGAAGCGGCCAAGAGCGCCAAGACGCTCGACGAATTGCGCGCCATCCTCGACAAGTTCGACGGCTGCGCGCTGAAGCCGAGCGCGACGCAGCTGGTGTTCGCCGACGGCAATCCGCAAGCGCGCCTGATGTTCGTCGGCGAAGCGCCCGGCCGCGACGAAGACATCGAGGGCCTGCCTTTCGTCGGCCGCTCCGGCAAATTGCTCGATCTGATGCTCAAGGCGATCGACCTCGACCGCACATCCGTTTACATCGCCAACATCGTGCCGTGGCGGCCGCCCGGCAACCGCACACCGACGCCGCAGGAATCGCAAATCTGCCTGCCATTCATCCGCCGTCAGATCGAGCTCGCCGATCCGGATATTCTGGTGTGCCTCGGCGGGCCGTCGGCGCAGACGCTGCTCGGCCTCAAGGAAGGCATCACCAAGACCCGCGGGCGCTGGTTCTCATTTGACACCGGCAAACGCGAGATCCGCGCCATGCCGACCTTCCATCCCGCATTCCTGTTGCGCAGCCCGCTGCAAAAACGTTTCGCGTGGCGGGATTTTTTGGCGATCAAGAAGGCGTTGAGCGTCTGATCGCCGACGCGGCCTAGCGCGGTTTCTGCGCGTAGAACTGATACATGTTGGTGAAAGTGTTCGGATTGTCCGTCTCGAACACGTGCCACTGCTTCAAGTCATTCATCTCTTTGTCGTCCGGAAAGCGCGCCTGATATTGCTCGATGAGACGAAGGTCGAGATCGAAGCCGATAAATTGCAGGTCGTTCTCCTCGAGGAAAGATTCGATTTCGGGGATCGTCAAACGATGCTCCTGCACATGGAACAGCATGTCGCGGCATTCGCTGATGCTGAAAAAATCATTGAACGCAAGAGCATCGGTAAAGCCGCCGCTTGCCGCGCCGCCGATCAGATCCTGCCGCGCCCGCCCGATCTCGTCCGCTGTCCGCCCGTAGCCTCGTTCGGCAATCAAGGTCCGAATGCGCACAATGTCGCGCCGCGCAATCTCACTGTAGAAGCCGAGCCGCATGAAGCCGCCAGGCCGCAGCAGCGACAGCAGCACGCGCCAGCCGGCAAGCGGATCGTCGAGGTGATGCAGCACACCGACCGATTCGATCAGGTCGAAGCTGCGGTCGAGCGACGCGAGTTTGAGAATATCCGCCTGCGCGTAGTCGATTGTAGTCAAACCGAGCGCCTGCGACTTGCGCTTGGCATAACTTAAGCTCGCCACGCTGAGATCGACGGCAAGCATGCGCGCGCTTGCAAAGCGTTCTGCCGCCTCGATCGAATGTTGGCCGGTGCCGCAGCCGGCAATCAGAATGTCGATGGCATCGGTCTTGTTCAGCGGCTGGAACGTGGCGCGGGGAAAGTGCCGGTGCAGAAAGACGTCGATGGATGGCGCTTTGTCGATAGGTGCCGGCCGGATCCAGCGCGGGTATGGGTTCTCCTCGTACTGATGCTGCACCTTGAGAGACACTTCATCGTCGATAGCCGTCAGGCGGGGAATGCTTTCACCGCATTGCCGCTCTTCCGCAGGCTCGCGTATCTGCTGCGTAAGCACGGCGTTGACCGCGTCGGGCCATTGCATGTCCACGAGCCGGCTCGCATGAGGAATAGAATGGAGCGGGAAATAAGCGGCGGCGGCAACGAGCTGCCCGGCGGCAACGGACGCGCCGGTCTCAAGAGCAGCGGCAAGCGCATCGCGCAGCGATCGCGCGCGCACCGTTTCCTCCGCGGTCACGGCATAGACGTACTCGTTGATGAAACATTGCTGAGCCAGCGCGCAGTGGAAATCGAGGACGCTCGCTTCGCTGTCCGCCGCGCCGGGCTCCAGCATGGCGTGCCGGGACATAGTAAGGAAGCGCTCAAGTTCGACGTCCGGGATCGTCACTGTTTCGAGCAGGCTTCTCAACAGCGGATCGGCGGCGGCCGCGGCAAGTCCCGACGGGCCAAACAATTCCGGTGCGGACAGCCGCCGGGGCCATGCCGCGCTTGCGCGCGCCACGCCTTCGCCGACGCCGGGGTTCGCCTTGACGAGCGCAACGGCGGCCAGCGCCAGGTCGGTCGGCCGGCCCCATGGCTCGCTCACCGCGCGGACCAAAATGGCGCGAACCTCCTCGTCGAGATGCTTGAAGCGCAGCGGCTTGATGCAGGCGACGAAAATGTCCTTGGCTTCCGGCGTTTCCTTGATCCGCAGCGAGCGCCGCACGACGCCCAGGGCCTGTAGCGGCTCGCCGCGGGCGGCCAGCAGATTGGCGAGGTTGTTGAGCGCCTCCTGAAAATCCGACTTGAGCGCGAGCGCCTCGCCGTAGCTCGCGGCCGCCTCGTCGAGGCTGCCCTGCGCCCTGAGCACGATACCGAGGTTGCTGTGTGCCTCGGCATAGCCCGGCCTGAGACCGAGCGCGTGGCGAAAGCAGGCGCGCGCCTCATCCAGCATCCCCTGGTCGCGATAGGCGCAGCCGAGATTGTTGTGCGCCTCGACATAGCCCGGCATGAGTGCGAGCGCATCGCGATAGCAAGCGACCGCCTCATCCAATCTACCGAGATCCCTGAGCAGATTGCCGAGATTGTTGTGCGCCACGGCATTGTCCGGCCGAAGCTCCAGCGCGCGGGCGAAGCTCGCCACCGCCTCGTCCCTTTTGCCTTGGCCCGAGAGTGCGATGCCGAGATTATTGTGCGCCTCGGCGTAGTCCGGCTTGAGCGCGATGGCGGTGCGGTAGCTGGCGATCGCCTCCTCGTGCCGTCCTTGCTCCTGCAATGCGATACCGAGATTCGAGCGATATTCGGCGGAGTCCGGATCGATCGCGACCGCTTGGCCGAACAGCTCGACGGACAGATCGCGCCGTCCGGTCTGGTGCGACACCACGCCGAGCATGTTCAGGCTTGCGGCGTGGCGCGGGTCAGCCGCGAGGATCTGCCGATACAGCCGCTCAGCTTCGCCGAGGCGCCCGGCCTGGTGCTGGCGAAAGGCCTCGGCAAACATGTCTTGAATGCCTGGCATCGCTCCTTGCACCGCCCGCCCGGCTGCTTGTTATCCGAATGCGCGGCGGCCCGCTAGCGGCGGCGAGCGCCGGAAACGGGGCGGACAGCACCGCCCAAGTTTACACATTCATCCGGCCACCGCGAACTTGATAGCGAACAGCACGGCCAGCACCAGCACCGCCGGCGAGGCGTCCTTGATCTTGCCGGAGATCACCTTGACCACCGCATAGGTGATGAAGCCGAGGCCGATGCCGGTGGCGATCGAATAGGTCAGCGGCATGGTGATCGCGGTGACCACGGCAGGCGCGTATTCGGTGATGTCCTCCCAATCCACTTCGGCAAGTCCGCGCGTCATCACGCAGGCCACGTAGAACAGCGCCGCTGCCGAGGCGTAGGCCGGAATCATTCCGGCCAGCGGCGCAAAGAACAGCGCCAGCAGGAAGAATATCGACACAAACGCCGCGGTCAGCCCCGTGCGTCCGCCGGCCGCGACGCCGGCCGCGCTCTCGATGTAGCTCGTCGTCGTCGAGGTGCCGATCACCGCACCGAACATGGCGGCAAAGCTGTCGGCGATCAGCGCCTGCTTCATGCGCGGCAGGTTGCCTTTCTTGTCGAGCAGTCCGGCGCGATGGGTGACGCCGATCAAGGTGCCGGCGTTATCGAAAACGTCGATCATCAGGATGCTCAGGATGACGATCAGGAAGCCGTATTCGACGGATCCGCCTCCGGCGAACAATTTAGACAGCGGCGAGAAGTCGAGTTGCAGGAACGTCGGCTTCAGTGAGGGCGGCAAAGAAATGATCCCGCCGTAGTGGGCGAGCCCGAGGGGCAATCCGACAACGGTGACGACGAGGATGCCGATGACCGTTCCGCCCATGATCCGGCGGAAATTTAGCGCGGCGATCAGCACGAAGCCGATCAACATCAGGATTGCGGCCGGCTGCTTCAGGTCGCCCAGCGTCACCAGCGTTGCAGGGCTGGCGACGATGATTTTCGCTTCTTCGAGCGCGATGATGCCCAGGAAAAGCCCGACACCGGCGGAGATCGCAAACTTCAGGTTCCGCGGGATCGCATCGATGACGTATTGCCGGATCGGGAAAACCGAAATGATGAGGAACAACACGCCGGAGCAGAACACGGCGGCGAGCGCCTGCTGCCACGTATATTTCATCGCCAGCACGACGGTGAAGGCGAAGAAGGCATTGATGCCCATGCCGGGCGCGAGCGCGATGGGATAGTTCGCATAGAGCGCCATCACCATCGTCGAGACAGCGGCGGCGATGCAGGTGGCGACGAAGACGGCGCCTGCATCCATGCCGGTCTTACCCAGGATCGCCGGATTGACGAAGACGATGTAGACCATCGTCAGGAACGTGGTGAGGCCGGCGACGAGCTCGGTGCGGATGTCGGTACCCTGCGCCTTAAGCCCGAAAAAATTCTCCAGCATTTCCGCAATGCCGCCGCCCGCTTTCGCTTTTGTCTTTGCCGCTTTGGCCATGGGACCCCCCTGCCTGAAAGCGCCAGCCTAACGGGTCACGCCGCCGGCCGCAGGAGCGCCTTGTGGATGCTGTGGATACCGCTACGGCGTCTGCGGCCGCTGCATCGCCCAGCCGAGCCGGATCAGCGGCAGAAATCCCTGGATCGGCCGCGCAAACGAGCGCGGCACTTCGGGCACCATGTCGGGAAACTGGCCCTTGAGGCCAGCCGGCGCCGTGCGGCTGTTGTCGACAGCGGGCCAGACCAGAAGGCCGCCGGATTTTCGGAAGTCGGCGGCGCTCGCCCATGGGCTGCGCTGCGGCGCCCAGTCGAAATAGACGTGCGGCCGGCTCGGCGCGCCGAGCGCGACCAGCGGCGCAAGTTGCACGTCGCCGGTCACGTAGGCGAGCGGCTGGCCGGTGCGGCGCTGGAAGCTGTCGGCAAAAAACGCGCCCTCGGTTCGCGCCGGCTGCATCACCTTGAGATTGACCAAGGCCATCCACGGCAAAAACAGGATGCCCAACACGATGACCGCGGGCGGCGCCGCGAGAAGGCCGAGCCAGGTAAACGACACCATGCGTTCGCGATAGAGCGGCACGTGGTCGCCGGCCGCCATCACCACGGCGAGCCCGGACAACACCACCAGCGGCGTCACGCGGTCGAGCGGGCCTAGTCTGCCGGCGGCAAAGACGATGGCGATCGCCGAAGCCGCCGGCATCAGCGCAAAGAAATAGACGAACAGCCGCGCCAGGGCTTCGACCGGCGCGCGGTCGATCACCGGCGCGCGCTCCTTGCGCCGGCGCGGGTAGCCGGTGGCAAAAGCGACCAGCACGCCGAGGCCGATATGGGTCGCAACCAACGCGAAGCAGAAACGCAAGCCGGGCGGCAGCCGGCCCGCCGCGGCGCCGTCGTTGAGACCCGAGACCACGAGATCGTAGGCGCTCTTGAGCCAGGCCAGATGCGGAAAGATCACAATGAGGAACGGCAACACCGCAAGCCACGGCTCGGGATGACGCAGCGCGGCGCGCCCGCGCGGGGTCGCGAGCGTGAAAGCCGCAATCAGGACGACGAGGATCAGCCCGGCATAGCTTGCCAGCAGCAGCAGACCGAGATCGAGCGCCAGCAGGAACCATGAGCCGCGATCGCGCTCGCCGAGCGCCCGCCAGTAGTGCAGCAGCGCCAGCGCCCACAGCGGCGCCGAAAGAATCGCCGGGCCGAAATCCGGACTCGGCACCGCGAAGGCCGCAATGCCGATCATCAGTAAAACGGCGAGCACCGCGTGGCGCGTGCCGACGACGCGGCGGCCGAGCGCGAATACGGCCCAGTAGGTGACGACGATGCAAGCCTGCGCCAGCGCATAGAGCCCGAATGCGCCGGCGACGCGGTAGGCGAATTCGCCGAGCCAGAACGACAGCGGCGGCCCGAGATAGCTGCCGAGCACGAATTCATGGCCGATGGCGAGGAGCAGCGGCACTTCACCGGGAGGCGCCGAATAGACGAGCGCCGGCATCAGCGTCCACAGCGCCGCCTGCGTCAGCGCCACGGTCCAGAACACCGTCCGCGGACGCCCACGTAAGGATTCGATGATCAGGGAGACGTAATGCATTGGCCCGGAGGGGGTGAAATACGATCTAGTCGCGCAAGATCATGCGCCGGGCCAGAGATAGAGAAGCCGCGCTAAAGAGGCAACAACGCCGCGAGCGTTTCGTCGGTAACGTCGCCCAGCGCGGCGAGCTTGGCGGCGACGGGAGCGAAGGATTTGCGGTGATGGATGGTCGGCCCGAGCCGCGCCAAGGCGGCGAAATGCTCGGGGACCGAGTAGCCCATATGGCGTTCGAAGCCGTAGCCGGGATGCTCGAGGCCGAGCCGCGTCATTAGCCGGTCGCGGGTGACCTTGGCGACGATCGAGGCCGCGGCGACCGATAAAACCAGGGCATCGCCCGAGACCACCGCCTCACAGTCGCAGCCGCAGTCGATCTTCATATTGCCATCGACGAAGACAAGCTTCGGCGTGATAGGCAGCGCCTTCACGGCGCGCGCCAGCGCCCACAGCGAGGCGCGCAGAATATTGTCACGATCGATGCGATCGACGGCGCCGAAAGCGACGGCAACCTGCGCGCTGGCGCAGATTTTCACGTAAAGTTTTTCGCGCGCTTCGGCGTCGAGCTTTTTCGAGTCGTTCAAGCCGCGCGGGATGCGCTCGGGATCGAGGATGACCGCCGCCGCCACCACCGGTCCCGCGAGCGGTCCCCTGCCCGCCTCGTCGCAGCCGGCAATCGGGAAGATGCCCCTGGCCATCGCGCGCCGCTCGCGGCGGAAGCTCGGCCGCTGCACGGGTTCGGCCAACGGCAGACGCTGCGGCAGTTTCTTGACCTTGGCGTTCGATCTCGCGGCCATGCGCGATCAGTGCGCGGCGCGCTGGCTCAAGTCAATGCAAGAAGCGGCGGGTGTGGATGACAGCGAACGTTATCGACGCTTCGGTGGCTTCCACACGTGCGTCGGCTTGTCGGGAACCTTCCACGTCCCCCAGAAAGCGACATAGAGCTCCTTCAGCGAGTCGGGCAACATTTCCCAGGCCCAGTAGTGCGAGCGCCTGGGCGTCACGAACTCTAGATTCTCCATGAACATCGTATCGATCGAGGATTTCATATCTTTGTCGCCGTTCAGATACGCCTCTTCCGCCAGCCGAACACAGATTTCGAAGCACGCGCGATCCTCATCGTAGATCGCGCGTTGCGCGTGCCGCATGAATTTGTCAACGACGAAGTATTTCTCCTTGTCGAGGGCTTCTCGAAGCTCCGGCAGGCGCTCTTTGAGGAGCTTGAGAAACTCGCTCTCATTCATGCGCGCATCGGTCATGCGCGATTAAGCACGCGGCGGCGGAATGAAGTCAACGATCCGCAGCGGTAGCGAAAGCCGTGCCTTCAAAACAGATTGAGCTGTTGGTTTTCCGCTTTCGGCGCGCTGAAATGCTGGGTGGTGAGCTGCGTACGCGTGGCATTGAGCCCAAGCTTCTCGCACGCCAGTTCGAAGCGCCGGCCGATCAGATAGGCATAAGGCCCGGTGCCCTTCATGCGCTTGCCCCAGGTGGAATCGTAGTCCTTGCCGCCGCGTGTCTCGCGGATCAGTTTGAACACGTGTTCTTCACGATGCGCGAAATTTGCCCGCAACCATTCACGGAACAGGTCGCGCACCTCGAGCGGCAGGCGCAGCAGCACGTAGCCGGCTTCCTTGACGCCCGCGGCGGCGGCGGCGTCGAGGATGCGTTCGATCTCCATGTCGTTGAGCGCCGGGATCACCGGCGCGACCATCACAGTGGTCGGCACGCCGACCTGCGCCAGGCGGCGCAGCGTCTCCAGGCGCCGCATCGGCGTCGCCGCACGCGGCTCCATCTTGCGCGCCAGCTCGGCATCGAGCGTGGTCACCGACAGCGCCACCTTGGCGAGCTTGCGCTCGGCCATGCGGGCGAGAATGTCGAGGTCGCGAAGCACCAGCGCCGACTTGGTGACGATGCCGACCGGATGGCCGGCGCGGTCGAGCACTTCGAGGATGCGGCGCATCACTTTGTAACGCCGCTCGATCGGCTGGTAGGGATCGGTGTTGGTGCCGATGGCGATCACCTTCGGGTCGTAGCCGGGCGCCGCCAATTCCTTTTCCAGAAGCTCGGCGGCTTCCGGTTTCACGAACAGCTTGGACTCGAAATCGAGCCCGGGCGACAGGCCGAGGTAAGCATGCGTCGGGCGCGCAAAGCAGTACACGCAGCCGTGCTCGCAACCGCGATAGGGATTGATCGAGCGGTCGAAGCCGATGTCGGGCGAGTCGTTACGGGTGATGATCTTGCGCGTGGTGTCGGCCTGCACCGTCGTCTTGAACGGCGGCAATTCGTCGAGCGAGCGCCAGCCGTCGTCGAAGGCGATCCGCGCCAACGGCTCGTAGCGGCCCGAGGCGTTGCTCTGCGCGCCGCGGCCGCGCCGCCGCTCATGCTCGACCACAACGCCGAGCAGTTCGGTCGCGTCGTCGACATAGACGCCCGCCGGCGCGGAGGGCAGCTCCTTTTCCGGCGGGCGTCTCAGGGCTGCGGTGTTTCGAGCCATGGCGGTAACCTAATGAGCCGACGTGAACATAACAAGAACATTTTTAGAAAGCCCACAAATTGAGCAGTTTAGTGGCCGATCTCGTGGCGCGTTCGACAAGAGCCACATGATATGGTGCAACGCGCCATTCGAGTCCGGAGTTCCATGCTCAGCGCCATCATCGCCACCCACGAATCGGAACACGCTTTGGTGCCTACCCTCGCGGCGCTGGTGCCGGGCGTGACGGCCGGGTTGCTCGGTGACGTCGTGATCGCCGATGCCGGGTCGAGCGACGCCACCGCAGAAGTGGCTGAAGTTGCCGGCTGCCGCTTCTTGGCCTCGAGCGAGCCGCTGGGCACGCGGCTGAAAGCCGCGGCCGCCGCCACCCGCGCGCCCTGGCTGATGTTCTTGCGCGCCGGCTGCGTGCCGGAAACCGGCTGGGAGAGCGCCGCCGAGCGATTCATCGAGGCAAGCGGTGGGCACGCGCAACCGCGCGCGGCGGTGTTCCGCCCGCCTGGCGTCGCTGACTTATTGCGGCCAGGGCTGGTAGAATTGTTCATGCTGGTTCGGGTCGCCCTCGGCGGCGGCGCCAAGCCGGAGCACGGGCTGTTGATCGCGCGCACCCACTACGAGCGGCTCGGCGGCCACCCGCAAAGCGCCGATGCCGACGCCGCCATCCTGCGCCGCATTGGCCGGCGTCGGCTCGCCATGCTGGCAACGGGGGCGCGGCAGGCGCGGTGATGCCCGCTTCAAGTCCAGAAGGACATTGAGCGATTACTTGACTTTATCAACTAATCGGCCAATGCTGCCTTCGTGCCCAGCACCCTTCAGCAACGCACCGGCGACGTGCGCCGCTTCAATCGTTTCTACACGCGGCAGATCGGCGTGCTGCGCAAAAACTATCTCGACAGCCCCTACTCGCTCGGCGAAATGCGCGTGCTCTACGAACTGGCGCATGGTGCCACGACCGCGAGCGACATCGGCCGCGCGCTCGATCTCGACGCCGGCTATCTCTCGCG
Source organism: Pseudolabrys sp. (assembly GCA_036273755.1). Taxonomy (GTDB): domain Bacteria; phylum Pseudomonadota; class Alphaproteobacteria; order Rhizobiales; family Xanthobacteraceae; genus Pseudolabrys. The sequence continues at coordinate 1,673 of DASUGZ010000080.1, read as the reverse complement.
CGTGCTGCGCAGCTTCGAGAAGCGCGGCTTCATTAGCCGCAAGCCCTCTCGCGCAGATGCACGCCAAAGCCACATTGCGCTGACCACGCGCGGCGCCAAGGCTTTCGCGCCGTTCGAAAAGCGCTCGCAGGACCTGGTCGGCGACATGCTCGGCAAGCTCAAGCCCGACGACCAGGCGCGACTGGTGGCGGCGATGACCACCATCGAGGCCCTGCTCGGTGAGCCGGCTATCGCCGCCAAGCCGGCCTACATCCTTCGTGAGCCCCGCCACGGGGATTTCGGCTGGATAGTCGCGCGCCATGCCGAGCTTTACGCGCAGGAATATAATTGGGGGGCGCCGTTCGAGGGCCTCTGCGCGCAGATCGTCGCCGACTTCGTCAACAACTTCGATCCGAAACTCGAACGCTGCTGGATCGCCGAAATGAACGGCGAGAACGTCGGCTGCGTGATGCTGGTCAAGGACGCGCCCGGCGTGGCGCGGCTGCGCCTGCTGCTGGTCGAGCCGGAGGGGCGCGGCATCGGTCTCGGCCAGCGGCTGGTCGACGAATGCGTCACGTTCGCGCGCGCGGCCGGCTACAAACGCGTCACACTATGGACGCACAGCATTCTCCTCGCCGCGCGCCGCGCTTATCAGAAAGCCGGCTTCCGGCTCACCTCCAGCGAAAAGAAACACAGCTGGGGCGAGGACGTCGTCGCCGAATATTGGGATTTGGAGTTATAACGGCCTCACGGTGAGGAGCGCCGAAGGCGCGTCTCGAACCATGGGGCCGCCTCGTCCTTCAAGACGCATCGCTTCGCGATGCTCCTCAGGATGAGGCGGATTAGCTACGCCGTCGCCCCTTTCGCCTTCGGCCGCCGCAAGTGCTCGTCGAGCCGCGGCAGGATTTCAACAAAATTGCACGGCCGGTAGCGGTAGTCGAGCTGGTGCACCAGGATCTCGTCCCAGGCGTCGGCGCAGGCGCCGGGCGAGCCCGGCAGGCAAAAAACATAAGTCGAGTTGGCGACGCCCGCGGTGGCGCGGGTCTGGATCGCGGAGGTGCCGATCTTCTTTTCGCTCGCCAGAAGAAACATCGTCGAGAAGCCGTCCATCTTCTTTTCGAACAGCGGCTCGACCGCCTCCGGCGTCACGTCGCGCCCGGTGAAGCCGGTGCCGCCGGTGGTGATCACCACGTCGATGAATTTGTCCTCGATCCAGTCCTTGACGCGACGGCGGATCGCCTTGACCTCATCCTTGACGATGGCGCGTTCGGCGAGCGTGTGGCCGGCGGCGCGCACGCGCTCGGCCAGCGTATTACCGGATTTGTCGTCGGCGCGTTCGCGCGTGTCGGAGACGGTCAAGACCGCGATCTTGAGCGGCACGAATTGTCTGCTTTTGTCGATGCCCGGCATTCGAAGGACCCCTACAGTGAAGCCGCCGCGAACGTATCGCAGGCCGCGAGCGTGCCTTGTTTCAGCCCGGTCGTGAACCAGCGCTGGCGCTGCGCCGAAGTGCCGTGGGTAAAGGCGTCGGGCACCACGGTGCCGCGCGACTGCTGCTGCAGCCGGTCGTCGCCGATCGCCGCCGCCGTCTGCAGCGCCGCTTCGACGTCGCCCGGCTCGATCGATTTCCAGCGCTGGTCGGAATGGTGCGCCCACACCCCGGCGAGACAATCGGCCTGCAATTCGACGCGCAC
>DASUGZ010000079.1:0-24328 GCA_036273755.1 Pseudolabrys sp. | reverse complement strand
CAGCGTCGGCGCGATGACGGGCGCCACGCCTTTGCGCTCCCAAGCCGCGGCGCCGCAAGGTCCCTTCGGTAAGCGGTCGCAGGCCCCGCTCGGGATGTAGCCGAAATCGTCGGCGGCGATGCGCGGCCAATTCGACAGCGAAGTCTCGTCGATATCGAGCACCAAAGCCGGCTTGGTGGCGCCGGCGGCGTGCGCTTCGACATAGGCCTGCGCCCTCGCCCCCACTGCTGCCAGCCCGCGCTCGTAATCGCCGGATTTCTGATAGGCGAGAAGCTGCTGCTTGAGGTCGTCGATGTTGGCCGGCTGCGCCAGCGCCGCGCCGGCAAGGAGACACGCCGCCGCCAACGCCGGCAACATTGCGCGGCCAATGTCGATCCGCGAATAACGACGGGGCACAGCCCGTGTCACGAAATCACCTCGCCATCGTAACAACCGGCCGCCACTATAGCGCGCGCGGTCGGCGCAGTCGCGGGAAACCGGGCCGGTATCGGCGCGTCTGGCCGCAACGCCTGCGGCTTGCGCCGCCTTTGTGAAACCCGCCGTCACCGACTACATTGAAAGCTGCAATGAGCAGTAGCGAAACCGAAGTGGCGATCGTCGGCGGCGGCGCGGCCGGCATCGCCGCGGGCCGCCGCCTGCGGGCCGCCGGCGTCGATTGCCTGTTGATCGAGGCCCGCGACCGGCTCGGCGGCCGCGCCTGGACGGTCAATGAAGGCGGCTTTGCGCTCGACCTCGGCTGCGGTTGGCTGCATTCGGCCGACCGCAATCCCTGGGCCGAGATCGCGCAACAGCAAGGCCGCACCGTCGACAGGTCGCGCCCGCCTTGGGGCCGGCCGTCGCTGCCGATCCGCTTCCCGCTCGAAGAACAGGCGGACTTCCGCAAAGCAATGGACGGCCTCTACGACCGGCTCGAGGAGATGCTCGCCAAAGGCGGCGACGTCGCCGCGAGCGAGGCGCTGCCGCCGGGCGGGCGCTGGAACAATCTGGTCACCGCCATCGGCACCTACATCAGCGGCGCCGAACTCGGCCGCGTCTCGGGACGCGACTTCATCAACTACCAGGATACGGAAACAAACTGGAGCGTGGTTGAAGGCTATGGCGCGACGATTGCCGCGGCGGGCAGCGAATTGCGCATGGCGCTCGGTTGCCCGGTCACGCGCATCGATCACAGCGGACGCAAAATCAAGATCGAGACCGCGAAGGGCGCGATCATCGCCGATCAGGCGATTGTGACGCTGCCGACCGGCGTCATCGCACGTCACGAAGCGTTGTTCTTGCCTGCCCTGCCCGGCAAGATCGACGCCGGGCGAGGCCTGCCGCTCGGCCTTGCCGACAAATTGTTCATCACCCTGGAGCGGGCCGAGGAGTTCGAGCCGAACAGCCGCGTCTTCGCCCACACCGACCGCGTCGCGACCGCGAGCTATCAGATCCGCCCGTTCGGCCGGCCAGTGATCGAGGCCTATTTCGGCGGCAGCAACGCCGCAGCGCTCGAAGGTGGCGGCGAGCGCGCCTTCTTCGATTCCGCCGTCACCGAACTGACGTCGGTGTTCGGCAACGATTTCGCGGCGCGGCTCACGCCGATCGCCATGCATCGCTGGGGCGCCGACCCGTTCGCGCTCGGGTCCTACTCCTATGCGCTGCCGGGCAAGGCGGAGTGCCGCATGGCGCTCGCCGCGCCGGTCGACGGCCGCCTGTTTTTCGCCGGCGAAGCCTGCTCGAAGGGCGACTTTTCGACCGCCCATGGCGGCTGGTTTACCGGAACCGCCGCCGCCGAGCAGGCGATCGCGGTACGGCAACGCCTGCAGGCTTGATACGCTGCGCGCGGTTTGACCTGGCTCGACAACCTGCGGCGCTCCTGCTGAGTGGCAGAAAATAGCCGAGGCCCCGTGCGGTGACCGCGCGGGGCCTCGTCGTTCGAACGGTGACGCTGACGCTACGGTACAGTTGGCGCGCGCCCGCGTACCAGCCCCACCAACGCGGCGATGAGGAACAACACGACCGCCACGAAGAACACGATCTTGGCGGCCTCGATCGCGACACCGGCAATGCCGCCGAAGCCCAGCACGGCGGCGATCAAGGCGATGATGAGAAACGTTATGGCCCAACCCATCATGGCAATTTCCTTCCATCTGTTTGCGAATGAGTTCGCGTGTCAGGGAAACGCGACGGACGTAGGCCGGGTTCCAAAAACGCCGGTCACGGATGGAACCGGGCGCCGGGGCCACGCGTTTCTGTAGGCGAGGGCCTTCAGCAGGGGCGCTTCCGGGGGACGAATGACCGCAAAATCCGCTCATCGCGCGAATTCAGCGCACAACGACGGCAGTTTGAGCCTTGCCGGGCGATTTTCCCATTTCGCCCAGGCGACCGCGCTGTGGACCGGGCATCCGTATACCTTCTTGCTGGCGGTGGCCGTGGTGCTGGCGTGGATCGTCACCGGCCCGATCTTCGACTACAGCGATACCTGGCAGCTGGTAATCAACACCGGTACCACCATTGTCACATTTCTGATGGTGTTCCTGATCCAGAATACGCAGAACCGCGACACGTTGGCGATCCAGCTCAAATTGTCCGAGCTGGTGCTGGCGATGAAGGGCGCGGAGAACAAATTCGCCTCGATCGAGGATCTCAGCGACGAGGAGCTCGCAGCGCTGCATGAGGAATGCAGGGCGCGCGTTGAAATGACACAAACCCACCTCGACAAACGAAGCGATGCGGCGCCGGAGAAGCCGCGTGCTGCCGCTCAACGCGGCAAATCCGCGCGGCGGACGGCAAAAGCGGTGCATTGACGCGCGCGGTCATATTTTTGCCGCGCGCGTGATACTGGGATACAGGCGAGGCTTAAGTTCGCGGAGGGGGAGGGATGATCCGCAACGATTGGGTGGTAGCGGGGACGACGGCAGCATTGCTGCTTGCCGGCCCGCCGGCACACGCGGGAAACGTCAAGCAGATTTCTGGAGTGGCCGCTTTCTACGACAAAGACTACTCGGGGCGCACCGCCTCCGGCGAGCGCTACGACCCCGTCAAATTCACCTGCGCGCACCGCACCCTGCCCTTCGGCACCCGCGTGCTCGTGACCGACGCCAGAACTCACCGCAGCGTGGTGGTGACGGTCAACGACCGCGGGCCGTTCAACAAAGGCCGGATGCTCGATTTGTCGCTGGCGGCGGCCAAGGCGCTGCACATGATCGACCGCGGCCTGATCCACGTGACGGCCGTGGTGCAGCAGTAGGCTCCTGCCGGCCGTGCGCGCCGCGCACGGACCGGGCATAGTGCGCCGATGACGCTCGATTTCTGGTTCGACTTCGCCTCCACGTATTCCTATCCGGCCATGATGCGGATTGGCCCGCTCGCGCGCGAGACGGGCGTCGCCGTGCGCTATCGGCCGTTTTTGCTCGGGCCGTTGTTTAAATCTCAGGGCTGGGACACCTCGCCGTTCAATCTCTATGCCGCCAAAGGCCGTCACATGTGGCGCGACCTCGAGCGGCTGAGCCGCGATCTCGGTCTGCCGTTCCGGCGGCCGGAGCCTTTCCCGCAGAACAGCCTCACCGCCGCGCGCGTCGCGCTGGTCGGCCTGAACGCCGACTGGGGCGAGGAGTTTTGCCGCGCCGTGTTTCGCGCGCAATTCGGCGACGGCCGGCCGGTGGAGGATGCCGGCGTGCTCGGCGATATTCTCGCACAGCTCAAAGTCGACGCGGTTCCCGTGTTCGAGGCCGCGCGCGGCGATCCGACAAAGCGCGCGTTGCGCCGGCAGACCGAAGAGGCGCAGCGGCTCGGCATTTTCGGCGCACCGAGCTTCGTCACGCCGGACGGCGAATTGTTCTGGGGCAACGACCGGCTCGAACGGGCGCTTCGCTGGGCGAGAGACGGCCGCTGAGCGACCGCCTTGTGAAGGCCGCGCCGCTCCAACATAATCGAAAGCTCCGAAGACTTCCCTCGCCTTCCCCAAAAGGATTTTTCATGCCCGCGAAGCGTCCGACGCCCCGCCTGCCCGTCCTCGACGAAGCGCAGATGAGCGAAGCCCAGCGCTCACTCATGAATGCGATCCGCTCGGGGCCGCGCGGCACATCGATCACGCCGCGCGGGCCGTTCGCGGTCTGGCTGCACGCTCCGGAATTCGGCCATCTGGCGCAAGCGCTCGGCGGTCACTGCCGCTACAAGACCGCGCTGCCGGCGCGGCTCTCGGAATTCGCAATTTTATGCACGGCGCGGCTGTGGCGCGCGCAATACGAGTGGTTCGCGCATGCGCCCATGGCGGAAAAAGCCGGCGTCAAGCCGAAGACGATCGCGGATCTGCGCGCCGGGCGCGAGCCGAAATCGGCGGCCAAGGACGAGCGCGCGATCTACGCCTTCGTGCGCGAGCTGTACAAGACCAATCGCGTCGGCGACTCCACCTATAAGCGCGTGCACGCCGTCCTCGGCGATGCCGGCACCGTCGAGCTGGTCGGCATTCTCGGCTATTACGTGATGATCTCGATGACGCTCAACGTGTTCCGCATGATGCCGCCGGCGGACGCCGAACTGGCGTTCGCCGAGCGGTGACCGCAAGCGCTCACTTCATCTGCATGCCGTGGTCCATCTTCATGTCGTGTTCGCCGCCGCTCTTGGCGCCGACGCCCTCGACCACGAAGTCGACATCGACCTTGCCGGCCTTTTCAAAATCGAGCGTCGCCTTGAAGCGGCTGCCCTGCTTGAGCTGGTCCTTCAGCCCGACCAGCATGACGTGATAGCCGTTGGGATCGAGCGTCACCGTCTGCCCCGGCTTGATCTCGATGCCGCCGGTGACGGGTCGCATCTTCATCACGCCGCCCTCCATCTTCATCTCGTGAAGCTCGAAGCCTTTGGCGGCCGCGGTCGAGCCGCCGATCAGCCGTTCCGGCGCGGTACCATTGTTGGTGAGGGTCAAATAGCCGCCGCCGACGGTCGCGCCTTTTGGCGTCGCGCGCGCCCAAGGATGGCCGATCTTCAAGCCGCCGGCGGTATAGTCATGCGCGAAAGCTGGTGAGGCCGCGAGTACGGCGCAAAGCGCGACGACGATGACGAATGCAACTCGGGTCATGGTCTATTCTCTCCTGACGAGGCGCAATCTAGACGCGCTGATGCGGGGCGTCCAATTCAAGTTCCGGGGCCGGGCCGGCCATCGAACGCCCACGCACGGTGTGCTATAGTTCCTGGAATGCCGAGCGAGCGACCCTCCGACAATGAATCGCGCGTGGTGCTGTTCCCGCGCCGGCGCAGCCGGACGCCGCTGCACGCGCCCTCGCCGGTCGACGATCTTGCAAAGTACGAACGCGGTGACGACACCGACGATTACGGCCACCGCATGAAGGTCAACGCCGCGGCCTTCGTGGTCGTGCTGCTGCTGATCGGAACCGGCCTATGGCTCGCCGAAACCATGGCGGAACTCCGCAAGCACGAGGATTGCATCCTCGCGGGGCGAAACAACTGCGCGCCGATCGAGACAACCAACAGCCGCTGGTGACCACGGCAACGGCGCCGCAGCGATCCGGCGCATTGACGGGCAAATGCCTGCCGCCATTGAACTTAAGGCTCCGCTTCGCTATACGGGCTGCCAGCCGCAGGCCGGCGGACGGCGGTGCCGGGGAGCGCGCGCGCGGGACCAGACACCGGGGTCGGGCGATCTCAATAACTTAAATGAATCAGAGAGTTACAGATGTCTTCGACGTTTGAAACCATCGCCAATATTATCGCCGAGACCTGCGATATTCCGCGCGACACCATCACGCCGGAGAGCCACGCCATCAACGATCTCGGCATCGACAGCCTGGATTTCCTCGATATCGCTTTTGCCATCGACAAGGCCTTCGGCATCAAGATGCCGCTCGAGCAATGGACACAGGAAGTCAACGACGGCAAAGCCACCACCGACCAGTACTTCGTGCTCAAGAACCTCGCCGCCCGCATCGACGAGCTCGTCGCTGCCAAGGGCGCGTGAGCCGCGGCCGCTCCGATGCGCCTTGAGTATTTTCTGCTGATCGACCGTGTCGTCAGCATCGATCTCGACGCCGGCAAGATCGTCTGCGAGTCGACGGTGCCGCAGGAAAGCGTCGTGTTCGAGGGGCACTTTCCCGGCTACCCGCTGCTGCCGGGCGTGCTGATGATCGAGACCATGGCGCAATGCGCCGGCTGGTTCCTGGTCGCCGCCAACAACTACCGGCGCATGCCGTTTCTGGCGGCGGTGCGCGACGCCAAATTCCGCAGCTTCGTCAAGCCGGGCAAGACGCTGGTCGCCGAAGCGAAGCGCACGCATGACGGCTCCGGCTACGCCATGATGGATACGACACTCACCTGCGAAGGCCGCCAGGTTTGCAACGGCACGATCACCTTCCATGTCGCCCCGTTCCCGGGTCCCGACTTCGCGACGGAAATGCGCCGGCGCGCCGTCGATGTCGGACTTTTGGGCAAAGAGGCGCTGGCCGATGGCTGAGGCCGCGCGCGAGGTCTGGATCACCGGCATCGGCATTGTCTCCTGCCTCGGCGAAGGACCTGAGGCCCACTGGCAAAAGTTGATGGCGGCGCAGCCGAGCGCCGATGAAACGACCCTCGCGCCGTTCGTCGTGCATCCTCTGGCGCCGATCAATTTCGACACCCAGATTCCAAAAAAAGGCGACCAGCGGCAGATGGAGCCGTGGCAGCGCATCGGCACTTACGCGGCGGGGCTTGCGCTCGACTCGGCCGGCGTCAAAGGCAAACCGGACATCCTCTCGCACATGGACATGATCGTCGCCGCCGGTGGCGGCGAACGCGATCTTACCGTCGACAGCACGATCCTCAGCGGAATCGCCGGGGCGGCCGATCCCGGCGCCTATCTCAACGAGCGGCTGATGAGCGACCTGCGCCCGACGCTATTCCTGGCGCAGCTTTCCAATTTGCTCGCCGGCAACATCTCCATCGTGCATGGCGTCACCGGCTCCTCGCGCACCTTCATGGGCGAGGAATCGGCCGGCATCGACGCCGTGCGTGTCGCCTTTGCACGCATCGTCGCCGGTCAAAGCGACATCGCGCTGGTCGGCGGCTCCTATAACGGCGAGCGGCCCGACTCGATCATGTTTTTCGAATTCGCCGGCATGGCGCTCAAGGATCGGCTGCTGCCGGTATGGGAGCGCAAGGGCAAAGGCGGCGTGGCGCTCGGCTCGATCGGCGCCTTTCTCGTATTGGAAGCGCGCGGACACGCCGAGGCGCGCGGCGCCAAGCCTCTGGCGAAGCTTTCCGCCGTCGTCTCCGACCGCAGCAAGCGGGCCGCCGGCGACGTCACCGCGGCGCTCACGCGGCTGTGGGACAAGATCAAGGATAAAATCGCGACCGGCCACGCCGCCACGCTCTCCGGCGCCGCCGGCGGCGCGCCGGCCACAGGCGAAGAGCGCGCCTTCCTCGAAGCGCATGGCGATCTTGCCGTGCGCGCCACGGGTTCCTATCTCGGCCATGGGCCGGAGCCGCAATTCCCCATGAATATCGCGCTGGCCGCGATCGCGCTCGACCATGCTAGTCTGTTTCCGCCATGCGATACGAGCGGGCTGGAACGGCCGATGAGCGGCGATCTTCGCCAGGTCGTCGTCACCGGCGTCGGACATTGGCGCGGCGAAGGTCTCGCCTTGATCGAGAAGGCCGGCTGAAGGAGGCACTGATGGCAGGCACCAGGGACAAAATGGGGCGGCCGATCGTGGTGGTGACCGGCCTCGGCGTGGTCACCTCGCTCGGTGCGGGCAAGACGGACAATTGGGCCAAGCTCACGGCCGGCGAATCCGGCATTCGCAACATCACCCGCTTTCCGACCGACGGCTTGCGCACGCGCATCGCCGGCTGCATCGACTTCCTCAACAAACTGCCGTCGAACGCAGACATCACCGAAAATCTTGCAGAGATCGCCGCCGAGGAAGCAATCGCCGAATCCGGCATCGGCGCCGCCGGCGATTTCCCGGGACCGCTGTTCATCGCCGTGCCGCCGATCGAAGTGGAGTGGCCGCAGCGCATCGAAATCGCGGCAAAATCGGGCGCCAACGACAAAATCGGCTATGGCGACCTGCTGCGCGCCTGCTCGATGTTTCCGGCCTATCACGAACGCTTTCTGATCGGTTCGGTGGCCGAACACCTGGCCGATAAGTTCGGCACCAAAGGCGCTCCGATCTCGCTGTCGACCGCCTGCGCCTCCGGCGCGAGCGCGGTCCAGCTCGGCGTCGAGGCGATCCGCCGCGGCGAGGCGGACGCGGCGCTGTGCATCGGCAGCGACGGCTCGATCAATCCGGAGGCCGTGATCCGCTTCTCGCTGTTGTCGGCGCTTTCGACCAGCAACGAACCGCCGCAGGGCGCGGCCAAGCCTTTCAGCAAGAACCGCGACGGCTTTGTCATGGCCGAAGGCGCCGGCGCGCTGGTGCTGGAAAGCTACGACTCGGCCAAAGCGCGCGGCGCCAAAATCCTCGGCGTGCTGGAAGGCTGTGGCGAGATGGCGGATTCATTCCACCGCACGCGCTCGAGCCCGGACGGCAAGCCGATCATTGGCGCTATCGCCAACGCCATCAAGGACGCAGGGTTGACGCCCGACGACATCGGCTACGTCAACGCGCACGGCACAGGCACCCCGGAAAACGACAAGATGGAATATCTCGGCGTCTCGGCCGTGCTTGGCGAGCGCATGAAGAGCGTGCCGATCTCGTCGAACAAATCGATGATCGGGCACACGCTGTCGGCGGCAGGCGCGGTGGAAGCGGTGTTCTCGATCCTGACCTTGCAGCATCAGCGCATCCTGCCGACCATCAATTACACCGTGCCGGATCCGGCAATCCCGCTCGACGTCGTGCCGAACAAGGCACGCGACGCGCGTGTCGCGCATGCAATTTCGAATTCCTTCGGCTTCGGCGGACAGAACGTCTCGCTCGTGCTGGGTCTCGAGCCGGCGCAACGCGCATGATCCCGAAAAGCGGGAACCGGTTTTCGGGCCAGATCATACGCAAAAAATAAAGAGATCGCCTGCCCACATGCGCGCCCTGCAACTCATCGCCGATCGCACGCTCGAACTTGCCGAGGTCCCGCCGCCACCTCCGCCGGGCGCGGGCGAGGTGCAGATCCGCGTCAAGGCGGTGGCGCTCAACCATCTCGATCTGTGGGGCTATCGCGGCATGGCCTTCGCCAAGCGCAAGCTGCCGCTGGTCGTTGGCGCCGAGGCGTCCGGTGAGATCGCAGCGGCCGGTTCCGGCGTTAAAAATTTCAAGGTCGGCGACAAGGTCGTGATGTACGGCGCCATGACCTGCGGCCGGTGCGCCGCCTGCCGCGAGGGCCGCGACAATCTGTGCGAGAACGTCGGCGGCATCATGGGTTTTCACATCGACGGCTTCGCGCGGGAATTGATCAACCTGCCGGCACGGCTGGTCATTCCGGTGCCTGACGGCGTGTCGCTGCGCGATGCGTCTTGCGCGCCGATCGCTTTCGGCACCGTCGAACATATGCTGTTCGACAACGCCAAGCTCAAACCCGGCGAAACCATCCTGGTGCATGCCGGAGGCTCGGGTATCGGTTCGGTGGCGATCAAGATGGCCAAGGCACTTGGCTGCACCGTCATTACTACCGTGGGCGACGACACGAAAGCGGAAAAGGCCAAGGCGCTCGGCGCCGATCACGTCATCAACTACAAGACCGAGCGCTTCGAGGGCGTCACCCGCAAGCTCACCGCCAAGAAAGGCGTCGACGTCGTGTTCGAGCATGTCGGCGGCGAAGGCTTCAACGCTTCCCTGCTCTGCCTGAAGCGCGGCGGGCGTCTCGTCACCTGCGGCTCGACCGCCGGACCGACGACGACCATCAATTTGATGCAGCTGTTTCAACAGCAGTACAAGATTCTCGGCTCGTTCGGCGCTTCCATGCGCAATATCCGCGACAGCCTGACGAAAATCGCCGCCGGCATGACGCCGATCATCGACAGCGAGTTTCCCCTGGCCGAGTTCGACAAGGGGCTGGCGCGCATCGAAAGCCGGCAGGTGTTCGGCAAAGTCGTCGTCTTGTTCTGATGCCGGTCGGACCGCAGCTGGCAATCAGGCTACGTGGTGCCGTTAAACGCGCCGGCAACGCGGTCGTCGGCGCCATCGCCGTCGCGGCGATCAAGCTGATGCGACGCGTCGATCCCGACCGGCTCGCCAACTTCGCCGGCCGCGCGATGCGGATGATCGGCCCGCTGCTGCCGGAAAACCGCATCGCCCGCGCCAATCTCACGGCTGCCTTTCCGGAAAAAACCGCGGTCGAGATCGAGACTATCCTCCGCGGCACCTGGGACAACCTCGGCCGCATGGGCGCTGAGTTCGCCCACCTCGACCGGCTGTGGGACTACGATCCCGCGCATCCCGAACGGCGCGGGCGCTTTGAGATACCGCAAACCGGCGTCGAGCGTTTCAAGCGCCTCGCGGAGGATGGCAAGCCGGCGCTGATCTTTGCCGCCCATCTCGCCAATTGGGAAATGCCGGGCATCTGCGCGGCGACCTATAAACTCGACAGCGCCGTGCTCTACCGCAGGCCCAATATCGCCCGGCTCGAGCGCTGGATTTCGCAGACGCGCGAGGCCAGCATGGGGCAGTTGATCTCGACCAGTCTCGATGCGCCAATCAAGCTCGCCGAGGCGCTACAACGCGGCGCTCATGTCGGGATGCTGGTCGACCAATATTACGTTCGCGGCGTCGAGGTGACCTTCTTCGGCCAGCGCACCATGGCCAACCCGCTGCTGGCTCGGCTCGCGCGCCATTTCGATTGCCCGATCGTCGGCGCGCGCATCATCCGTCTTCCAGACAACCGGTTCACCGGCGAGATTACCGAGGACATCGTCCCCGCCCGCGACAGCGAGGGCAGGGTCGATGTCGCCGCCACCATGCAGATCGTCATGGGTGTGATCGAAGGCTGGATCCGCGAGCATCCCGAGCAGTGGCTATGGCAGCACCGGCGCTGGCGGCCGGAAGATCACGGCGCACCGAGCCGCGCCTTCAGGTCTCGGTGAGGAGACCGGCGGCCTTCCAGGCGATGATGCCGCCGGCGAGATGCGACTTGTAGGGATAACCGGCGTCCTGCGCGGCGAGCGAGGCGGTCACCGAGCGGCGGCCGGAGCGGCAGGCGAAGACGACCTGCTTGCCTTGCGGATCGGGGATATCGGCCGGATCGAACGACGACAGCGGTACGATCGCGGCATCCGGGTAACGTTCCATCGCCGTCTCGTTCGGCTCGCGCACGTCGACCAGCAGCATGCGGCCGGCCTTGAGGCCCGCGGCTACCTGGTCCGGCGTCAAGTTTTCGACTTCATTCGCGCGCGCCATCTCATCGGCCATGACACAACTCCGGGTTCACGAGCCGCGCTTTTAGCCGGAATCCGTCAGACGGTCACCTGGGTGCCGACTTCCACCACCCGTCCGGTCGGGATCTGGAAATAGTCGGTGGCGTCATTGGCCCAACGGGTGAGTCCGATGAACAGCCGGTCCTGCCAGCGCGGCATGCCGGAATGGGCGGCCGGTTTCAGCGAACGACGTGACAAGAAGAACGACGTCGACATGATGTCGAACTGCCAGCCGAGCTTGCGCGCGACGGCCAGCGCCTTAGGCACGTTCGGCGTCTCCATGAAACCGAAGCGCAGCACCACGCGCGAGAACGTCTCGCCGACGGGCGCGATGCGCACCCGCTCGGCCATATCGACGCGCGGCGTATCCGCCGTTTCGATGGTGAGGATCACGTTCTTCTCGTGCAGAGCCTTATAGTGCTTGAGGCTGTGCAGCAGCGCGGTCGGCGCGCTCGCCGGATCGCTCGTGAGAAATACGGCGGTGCCGGGCACGCGCACCGGCGGCTTCTTTTCGAGCTTGGCGACGAGGCCTCCGAGCGGGATTTCCTGGCGCCTGGTCTTCTCGAACAGCAATCGGCTGCCACGCCGCCACGTATACATCATCGTCATCACCACGGCGCCAAGGACCAGCGGAATCCAGCCGCCCTCGACCACCTTGAGCAGATTGGCGGTCAGGAAGGTGAGATCGATGAACAAGAACGGCAGCATCAAGGCGAGCGCGCCGGCGAGCGGCCAACCCCAGACCCGCTTGATCACGATGATCGCCATCATGGCGGTGACCACCATGGTGCCGGTCACGGCAATGCCGTAAGCCGACGCCAGCGCGCTCGAGGAGCGGAACAGGGCGACCAGCAGCAACACGCCGACCAGCAGGAACGTATTGACGCGCGGCATGTAGATCTGGCCGAACAAAGCTTCCGAGGTGTGGCGGATTTCGACGCGCGGCAAAAGACCAAGTTGGATCGCCTGTTGCGTCAGCGAATAGGCGCCGGTGATCACCGCTTGGCTGGCGATGACGGTTGCCACCGTCGCCAACACCACGATCGGCAACAGCGCCCATTGCGGAAACAGCAGGAAGAACGGGTTTTCGATCGCCTTCGGATCGGCGAGCACCAGCGCGCCCTGCCCGAGATAGTTGAGCAGCAGCGACGGCAATACCACGACGAGCCAGGCGAAGCGGATTGGGCTGTGGCCGAAATGACCGAGGTCCGCATAGAGAGCCTCCGCGCCGGTGACCACCAGGAACACCGCGCCGAGGGTGTAGAACGCGATCAGGCCGTGGTGGGTCAGGAAATAGACGCCGTAGTACGGGTTGAACGAATACAAGACGTTCAGATTTTGTCCGATATGCCAAAGGCCGCCGATGGAAATAGCGGCAAACCAGATCAACATAATCGGACCGAAGAAGGTCGCGACCCTGGCGGTGCCACGCGACTGCACGGCGAACAGCATGATCAGGATCGCCACGGTCAGCGGCACGACGAAATCGTCGAAGGCGGGCGTCGCTACTTTCAGACCCTCAATCGCCGAAAGCACCGAGAGCGCCGGCGTGATGATGGCATCGCCGTAGAACAGCGCGCCGCTGATGATGCCGAGAAGAATCACAACGCCGCCGCCGCGGCTGCCGCCGAGCGCACGCGAGGCGAGCGCCATCAGCGCCAGCGTGCCACCTTCCCCGTTGTTGTCGGCGCGCAGCAGGATGAGCACGTATTTGGCGGTGACCACCAGCAGCAGCGCCCAGATGATCAGCGACAGGATGCCGAGCACCACCGGCTCATCGACGGCGCGTCCGCCGCCGGACGCCGCGAGCACCGACTCGCGCAAGGCGTAGAGCGGACTGGTGCCGATATCGCCATAGACGACACCGATGCAGCCAACCGTCAGCGCCCAGAAGCCGGCCTTCGGCGTAACGCCGCCATTTTCCTGGGACGCGACCGAACCGCCGTGGCCGGCGGCAAGCGACTGAGACATGGGGGAGTAGACCTGGGTTTGTTGCAGTGCAAAAAAATTTGGAGACGCGGCTTATAACGCCGGAACCGGTGCGCCAGCACCGCCAAATGCGCAAATTGGAGCAACAAGCTATGCGAAAAGCGCAGAGAGAGATTTTAATATTTTTGTTGTAAGTCAATATGTTAGCGGAAAGGCCTGTCGAGCTCTGCGTTATACGGTGACCTGGGTGCCGACTTCCACGACCCGCCCGGTGGGGATCTGAAAGAAGTCGGTGGCGTCGCTCGCCGAGCGCGCCAGGGCGATAAACAGGTGGTCCTGCCAGGCCGGCATGCCCGATTTGGACGAGGGCTTCAGCGCGCGCCGCGACAGGAAGAACGAAGTCGACATGATGTCGAAATGCCAGCCGAGCTTGCGCGCCACCGCCAGCGCCTTCGGCACGTTGGGCTGCTCCATATAACCGAACTTCAGCGACACGCGCAGAAACTGCTTGGACAGCGGCGCGATCTGCACCCGCTCGTCCTCGCGCACGCGCGGCGTGTCGGCGGTGATGATGGTGAGGATCACGTTCTGCTCGTGGAGCACTTTGTTGTGCTTGAGGTTGTGCAACAGCGCGGTCGGCGCGAAGCCCGGATCGCTGGTCAGGAACACCGCGGTGCCCGGCACGCTGTGCGGCGGCTTCTTCTCGAGGCTGCGCAGCAACGTTTCGATCGGCACCTCGGTGCGCCGCGTCTTGTTGACCAGGATGCCGCTGCCGCGCCGCCAGGTCAGGATCAGCAGCACCATCGTGGCGCCGAACAGCAGCGGCGCCCAGGCGCCCTCGAACAGCTTCATGAAATTGGCGGAGAAAAAGGTGACGTCGACCACCACGAACGGGATCATCAGCAGCGCCACTTTCCACAGCGGCCAATGCCAGCTCTTCCAGATCACGATGAAGGCAAGCACGCCGTCGACCACCATGGTCGTCGCGACCGCGATGCCGTAGGCGGAGGCGAGCGCGCTCGAGGTGCGGAACAGTCCGACCAGCAGCAGCACCCCGAGCAGCAACGCCACCGTGACACGCGGAATATAAATCTGCCCGACATGCGAAGCCGAGGTGTGCAGGATGGCGAGCCGCGGCAAAAGACCGAGCTGGATCGCCTGGTGCACCAGCGAGTAGGCGCCGGTGATCACCGCTTGGCTGGCGATCACCGTCGCCGCGGTCGCCAGCGCGACCATCGGCAGCAGGAAGTCATCCGGCACCAGGCGGTAGAACGGATTTTCAATCGCCATCGGGTCGGCCAGCACCTTGGCGCCCTGCCCGAAGTAGTTGATCAGCAGCGCCGGCAGCACCAGGCTCAGCCACGCGGCCTGGATCGGCTTGCGGCCGAAATGGCCGAGGTCGGCATAGAGCGCCTCGCCGCCGGTGACGCAGAGAAACACCGCGCCGAGGGTGACAAGGCCGATCTGCCCGTGATCGAGCATGAATTTGATGCCGTAGAGCGGATTGATCGCCGCCAGCACGTGCGGGTCGTCGCGGATGTGCAGCGCCCCGGCAATGGCGATGGCGATGAACCAGACCACCATGATCGGCCCGAACATGGCGGCCACCTTGGCGGTGCCGCGGCTTTGCGCGGCGAACAGACCGATCAGGATGATGACGGTCAGCGGAGCCACCACGTCGCTGAAGGCGGGGCTGGCGAGCTTCAGGCCCTCTACCGCCGACAACACCGAAATCGCCGGCGTGATGACGCTGTCGCCGAGAAACATCGCCGCGCCGATGACACCGACGACGAAGACAAAGGTGGTGCGCCGGCCGAGCGCGCGGCTCGCCAGCGCCGTCAGCGACAGCGTGCCGCCCTCCCCGTTATTGTCGGCGCGCAACAGCACCAGCACGTATTTCGCCGTGACGGTGATAATCAGCGCCCACAGGATCAGCGACAGCACGCCGAGCACGGTGGCGCGGCTGACGACATGATTGTCGCTCGCGGCGATCGCGGCCTCGCGGAAGGCGTAAAGCGGGCTGGTGCCGATGTCGCCGTAGACGACCCCTACGCTGCCGAGCGCCAGGGCCAGAAGGCTTTGCGGGGCGTCGGTACCGCGACGGGCGGCCGTGGCCTCGGCGGAAGCCGCGCTGTCATTAACGCCCTCGGTCATGGAGATCGGTACGGTCCGCCGCTGCTATGACCGGCGTTATAACATCGCCTCACGCTGGGGAATATGGGCGTCTTTAGGGGTCCCAACGGGGACCGGCCTCGGCAAATGCCGGTACGCCTATGGCTTCAGGTCGACCGGAACCGGCGGCTCTTCGCGCATCAGCGTGATCGTCACGCGGCGATTTGGCGACAAAGCCGGGTTGTCCGGAAATAGCGGGTCGGTATCGGCCTTGCCGGCCACCATGAAAATGTGCCCTGGCGGGACACCCTCGGCGGCGAGAATTTCGCGCACCGCGTTGGCGCGGTCGGCGGATAGTTCCCAGGCGCCATAACCCGGCTTGTCCGGCACCTTGCTCGAAGCGGTATGGCCGGTAATGGCGATCCGGTACGGCAGCGCCTTGAAGGACGGTGCAATCTTCTGGATGATCTTACGGGTCCGCTCGTAGGGCTCCTTGGCGCCGTCTGGGAACATCGAGCGGCCGTCCTGGTCGACGATCTCGATGTTGAGTCCCTGCTTGGTCTCCTCGACCATGATGTGCTTGGAGGCTTCGGAAATTTCCGGCATGTCCTGCAAGGCTTGCCGAAGCGAGGCGGACGCCAGCGCAAATTGCTGATCGCGCTTCAAACGGGCGCCGCGGGTTCGCTCTTTTTCGTTTTCGTCGGGGGTCGGGTTCGGCGACGCGTCTTTCGGATCAATAAGGGCGGCGTTCTTCAGCTTCGGCCGGGTCGGCAGGCCGAGCACCTCGATGATGCCGTTATAGCGCGCCTGGTCCGTCACGCCGAAGGCGTCGCGCATCGAGCCCGCCACGGCTTTCAGCTTGGCCGAGTCCTGCGTGGAAAAGGCGACCAGCATCACGAAAAAGCTGACCAGCAGCCCCATCAGGTCGGCGAAGGTCACGAACCAGCCGTGGCCACCGCCGTGCGCGCCTTCCTTGCGTCTCGCCATGCTCGCCGTTCCCGATACGCCGCGCTATGCGGGGACCGTTTCCGCCGCCTGCGCGTCGTCTTCCTCTTCGCTGTGGCGGTGCTTCTCGGGCAGATAGGCGAGCAACATTTCGCGCACCAGCGTTGGGCTCTTGGCTTCGCGGATCATAAGGATGCCGTCGATGATCAGCGTGCGGTTGACCTCTTCGTCGACGAGCTTGAGATGCAATTTGTCGGCGATCGGCAGGCAGAACATGTTAGCGACGACGGCGCCGTAGAAGGTTGCGAGCAGCGCGGTCGCCATGTAGGGCCCGAGCTTGGACGGGTCGGTCATGTTGGCGAACATTTGCACCATGCCGATGAGCGTTCCGATCATGCCGAAGGCCGGCGCGCAGTCGCCGACCGCGCGATAGATCTTCTGGCCTTCGTCGAGATGGGTGAGGAAATTGTCGCGGTCGCGCTCCAGATTGTCGCGGATGAAATTGGTGTCGTAGCCGTCGGCGACGAAGCGGATGCCCTTGGCGAGGAAAGGATCATCGACCTCGACCTTTTCCAGGCCCATCGGCCCGGATTTGCGGGCGATCTCAGCGATGCTGGCAAGCTCATCGACCAGTTCGCGCTGCGTCATGCGGCGCATCGTGAACGCGAATTTTGCGCCCAGCGGCACGCCGTGAAAAATCGAGCTGAGCGGAAAGCGGATGAGGGTGGCGGCGCCGGCGCCGCCGAAGATAACGACGATGGCGTGCTCGCTCACGAACATGTGCAAGTCGCCGCCCATCAGGATCACGAGGCAGACGACGCCGACGCCTGATAAGAGACCGAGACTTGTTGCGATATCCATGAACGACTACCCCAAACGCATGCAAGCGGCCGCACAGGGCTGCGACGACCGTTAAGGAGGACCCTAGACTGGCGCTGTTAAGACGCAGTAAAGGCTAATCATTCGTGAAAGA
Organism: Pseudolabrys sp.; assembly: GCA_036273755.1. GTDB lineage: Bacteria > Pseudomonadota > Alphaproteobacteria > Rhizobiales > Xanthobacteraceae > Pseudolabrys. Next base: position 7,052 of record DASUGZ010000079.1, on the reverse strand, counting down.
AAAAACGTCGCCCAATCGCCGCGTTTGGCCGCTAAAAGCCCCAAAATCCGCTACAAAAGGGCGGCGAAGCCCCCGGATCCCGTCGGCGACCCATCGAGTTGGAGGAATACGAACTATGCGTGAAATCGGCCATTTCATCGGCGGCAAGACCGTCAAAGGGACTTCCGGGCGGTTCGGCGACGTTTTCAATCCGAATACCGGCGAGGTGCAGGCCACGGTCGCGCTCGCCAAGCATTCCGAGGTCGAGGCGGCAATCGCCAATGCCGAGGCGGCGCAGCCGGCCTGGGCCGCGACCAATCCGCAGCGGCGCGCCCGCGTCATGTTCAAGTTTCTCGAATTGGTGCAGAAGGAATATGACAGCCTCGCCAAGCTGCTCTCCTCCGAGCACGGCAAGACGCTGCCCGACGCGCGCGGCGACATCCAGCGCGGCCTCGAAGTGGTGGAATTCGCCTGCGGCATTCCAAATCTGTTGAAGGGCGAATACAGCGAAGGCGCCGGGCCGAGCATCGACCTTTACTCGATACGCCAGCCGCTGGGCGTCGTCGCCGGCATTACGCCGTTCAATTTCCCGGCCATGATTCCGCTATGGAAGGCGGCGCCGGCGCTGGCCTGCGGCAACGCCTTCATCCTCAAGCCGTCCGAGCGCGACCCGTCGGTGCCGATGCGCATCGCCGAACTGTTTCTGGAGGCTGGCCTGCCGGAAGGCGTACTCAATGTCGTCAATGGCGACAAGGAAGCGGTCGACACGCTGCTCACCGATCCCCGCGTCAAGGCGGTCGGCTTCGTCGGCTCCTCGGCCATCGCCGAGTACATCTATGCGACCGGCTGCGCCCACGGAAAACGCGTGCAATGTTTCGGCGGCGCCAAGAACCACATGATCGTGATGCCGGACGCTGACATGGACCAGGCGGTCGACGCGCTGATTGGCGCCGGCTACGGCTCGGCCGGCGAGCGCTGCATGGCGGTCTCGGTCGCGGTGCCGGTCGGCAAGAAGACCGCCGATGCGTTGCTCGACAAGCTGGTCCCACGGGTCGAAAACCTGAAGATCGGACCCTCGAGCGACGACAAGGCCGACTACGGCCCGATGGTCACCCGCGAACTGCTCAACAAGGTGCGCGGCTATATCGACATCGGCGTCAAGGAAGGCGCCAAGCTCGTGGTCGATGGCCGCGGCTTCAAATTGCAGGGCTACGAGAACGGCAATTTCATCGGCGGCTGCCTGTTCGACGACGTAAAGCCAAACATGAAGATCTACAAGGAAGAGATCTTCGGGCCGGTGCTGTCGGTGGTGCGCGCCAAGGACTACGACGAAGCGGTGCGGCTGCCGTCCGACCATGAATACGGCAACGGCGTCGCCATCTTCACACGCGATGGCGACACCGCGCGCGATTTCGTCAACCGCGTGCAGGTCGGCATGGTCGGCGTCAACTTCGCCATCCCGGTGCCGCTCTCCTACTACACCTTCGGCGGCTGGAAGCGCTCCGGCTTCGGCGACCTCAACCAGCACGGCCCGGACTCGATCCGCTTCTACACCAAGACCAAGACCATCACCTCGCGCTGGCCGACCGGCACCAAAGAAGGCGCCGAATTCGTCATTCCAACCATGAAGTGAGGCCTCGCCGCTTCATGCCGACGATCGGGGTCACGGGCGGCGCCGTTGTCGCGCTGTTGCTGGCGGGCTGCGCCGCCAATCCACTCGGCGAGGCAACGCCCGCGGCAGCGCCAGAGCGGCCTCTCATCATGAACGGGCGATGGATCCTGTCGGCTCCCAACGCGCCATCCTGCGGCATAAATTTCGAGGGCGCGGCGGGCGGCCAGGGAGGTACCCTCATGCCGGAGGGCGGCTGCCCGGGCAATTTTTTCACCAGCCGGCGCTGGACGCTGGCCCAGGGTGCACTCACCATCGCCGATGAGAACAACCAGCCGCTGGCGCAACTCGCCTTTGCGGACGGCCGCTTCGAAGGCAAAACCACCGCCGGAGCGCCGGTGACGCTCAATCGTGAACCGTCAGTGCAATAGTCAGGACCAGCCATGGCCGAATACCAGCTCTACTGCTTCGCCCAGTCCGGCAACGCTTACCGCGCCGCGCTGATGCTCAATTTGATCGGCGCCGACTGGGAGCCGGTCTGGTACGACTTCTTCGGTGCGGCGCCGCAGCGCACGCCGGAATTTCGCGCGACGATCAACGAAATGGGCGAAGCGCCGACGCTGGTGCACGGCAAGAAAAAGCTTAGTCAGTCGGGCGTGATCCTCACGTATCTCGCCAACCGCAGCGGCAAGTTCAAGCCGCAGGGCGAAGACGAGGAACTGGAAGCGCTACGCTGGATCATCTTCGACAACCAGAAGGTCAACGGCTTCCTCGGGCCGTTTCGTTTCCTGAAAAATTTCGCCAAGCCCGCGGGCGATCCGGCGGTGATGGCGTTCTTGCAAGCGCGCGCGCAAGGTAATCTCGCGATCGTCAACAAGCGCCTGACCAGCCGCAAATATCTGGTGAGCGACAAGCCGACCATCGCCGACGTTTCAATGACCGGTTATCTGTACTATCCGGCCGAGGAGTTCGGCTTCGACATTGCCAAGGATTATCCGGCAATCGGCGCCTGGCTCGAGCGCATGAAGGCGCTGCCCGGCTGGGCCCACCCTTATGACCTGATGCCCGGCTATCCGTTCGGCACCCAGGGTTATCGCAACAAGAAGTGACCGCGCACTTTGCGATCAGTTCAAGCGCGCCGGACGCTCGTCGTCGGCGTCGCCGGCATGACCCGGCACGACCATCGGCGCATCGCCAGCCACCGCCATGGCAGCTTCGGCGTCCTTGCGCTGATAGTTGCGATAGGACAGCCAGCCGAACGGCAGACAGCCGAGGTAAGCGAGCGTGCCGATGGTGAGGACGACCCACGGATAGCTGATGAGCAGGGCGAAAAACAGCACCACCACGACGAACACCGGCAGCACCATCTCGGGCGGCACACGTTTGCCGACCCGCTTGCCGGAAAACACCGGCAGCCGCGACACCATCAGAAGCGCGATCGCCAGGGTATAGACCAACGTCAGCCAATCGGTGATGAGCCCGTTGGCCACGCCGAGGAAGTTGAGATAGATCGGCAGCAGCACGGTGATGGCGCCCGCCGGCGCCGGAATGCCGGTGAAGAAATTGCCCGCCCAGGCCGGCTGGCTCGGATCGTCGATCATCACGTTGAAGCGCGCGAGCCTTAAGCCGGCGCAGATCGCGAAGACCATGGCGGCGATCCAGCCCGCGTTCTTGAGTTCGTGCAGGCCCCAGAAGTACAGGATCAGCGCGGGCGCCACGCCGAAATTGACGAAGTCCGCGAGGCTGTCGAGCTCGGCGCCGAAGCGCGAGGTGCCCTTGAGCATGCGGGCGATGCGCCCGTCGATGCCGTCGAGCGTCGCCGCCAGGACGATCGCACCCAACGCGAGATCGAGCCGGTTCTCGACCGCCATGCGGATGGCGGTTAAGCCCGCGCAGAGCGCGAGCAGCGTGATCAGATTGGGCAGCAGCGTGCGCACCGGGATCGGCTTGAAGCGGCGGCGGCGCGGCGGCGCAGGATCGAACGGCGGAAACACCATGCCGCCAATATAGACGTTTGCAGCCCTTCGCGCCACGGCGCGGCAAGCCCGGCTTTGCCGTCTCGTTAACGAATTTGTTTGCGGCTAGCCGCTGCGGAACGCGCGCCCGGCGTCGGTGTTGCGCAGATCGGCGAGCACGGTTTCGCCGGCGAGCGAGGTCTGCCCGACCGCGACCAGCGGCATCGTACCGTCCGGCAGATAGACGTCGAGCCGCGAGCCGAAGCGGATCATGCCGAAACGCTCGCCGGCACCGAGCGGCTGGCCCTCGCGCACAAAGCACACGATGCGCCGCGCCACCAAGCCGGCAATCTGCGTAACCGCGATGCGGGTGGTGGCGGTGACGATGACGAGCGAATTGCGCTCGTTGTCGGCGCTCGCCTTGTCGAGATCGGCGCTCACGAATTTGCCGGGCTGGTAGACGATTTTCTCGATCGTGCCGGCCATCGGGCTGCGGTTCACGTGGCAATCGAACACGCTCATGAAGATCGAGATACGCAGCACCGGCGCATCGCCGAGGCCGAGTTCGTGCGGCGGCGGCGCGGTGGTGATCTGGCTGATGCGGCCGTCGGCCGGCGCCACCACCAGCCCATCGCGCACCGGAGTCACCCGCGGCGGGTCGCGGAAGAAGTAGCAGCACCAAATCGTCAGCAACGTGCCGAGCCAGCCGAGCGGGGTCCACAGCCAGAACAGAACGATGCTCACGACGGCAAAAGCGCCGATGAAGGGATAGCCTTCCGGGGTGATCGGCACGGCCTGGGCGCGAATCGAATCGTAGATCGACATGCCCTATTCTACTCCGCGGCGTCGGCCGGCGCTTCGGCCGGGATCACGTCGGCGGCTGAAATCGCGTCGGCGACCGGCGGCGGATTGCGGTTGGGCGCGGCGGCCTCCTCGCCGGCAAGCGCCAGCTTCTCGCGCGCCTCCTCCGCCTCGCGCTGGCGATTCCACATGCTGGCGTAGAGCCCATCTTGGGCCAGCAACGCGTAATGCGTGCCGCGCTCGACGATCTCGCCCTCGTCCAGCACGACGATCTCGTCGGCGCCGACGATGGTGGAGAGGCGGTGCGCGATGACCAGCGTGGTGCGGCCCTTGGACACGCGCTCCAGGGCGTCCTGGATTTCCTTTTCGGTATGGCTGTCGAGCGCCGAGGTCGCTTCGTCGAGCAACAGGATCGGCGGCGCCTTCAGAATGGTGCGGGCAATCGCCACGCGCTGCTTCTCGCCGCCGGACAGCTTGAGACCGCGCTCGCCGACTTCCGTCTCGTAACCTTTCGGCGCCAGGCGGATGAGCGGGTCGATCTGCGCGAGCTTGGCCGCCTCCTCCACCTCGGCGTCGCTTGCCTCCCAGCGGCCGTAGCGGATGTTGTAGCGGACCGTGTCGTTGAACAGCACGGTGTCCTGCGGCACCATGCCGATGGCGTCGCGCAGCGAGGCTTGCGTGACCTTGGCGATGTCCTGACCGTCGATCAGGATGCGGCCGCCGGCGAGATCGTAGAAGCGGAACAGCAGCCGCGAGATGGTCGACTTGCCGGCGCCGGATGGGCCGACCACCGCCACTGTCCTGCCGGCCGGCACCTCGAAGCTGATGCCTTTCAAGATACGCCGGCCCGGCTCGTAGGCGAACCGCACGTCCTCGAAGCGGATGGTGCCGCTGGTCACGCGCAATGGCGGCGCGCCGGGAGCGTCCTTGATCTCGGGTTCGCGCGCGAGAATCGAGAACATCAACTCGATGTCGGTCACCGCCTGCTTGATCTCGCGGTACACCATGCCCATGAAATTGAGCGGCTGGTAGAGCTGGATCATCATGGCGTTGACCAGCACGAAATCCCCCACCGTCTTGGTGCCGGCGCGCACCTCGTAGGCGCACATCACCATGGCCGCGGCGAGGCCCATGGTGAAGAACACCGCCTGCCCGGCGTTGAGGATGGCGAGCGAGGTATAGGCGCGCGTGCTCGCTTCCTCGTAGCGCGCCATCGACTTATCGTAGCGCTGCGCCTCGCGTTCCTCCGCGCCGAAATACTTCACCGTTTCGTAGTTGAGCAGCGAGTCTATAGCCTTGATGTTGGCGTCGGTGTCGCTCTCGTTCATCTTGCGGCGGATGCCGATGCGCCATTCGGTGGCGTGGTAGGTGTAGGTCATGTAGACGGCGACGGTGACCATGATCGCCAGCACGTAGCGCCAGTCGAACTTCCACATCAGCACGGCAACGATCAGCAGCAATTCGATAATGGTCGGCGCCAGCTGCAGAATGACCATGCGCACGATGGTCTCGATGGCGTTGCGGCCGCGTTCGAGCACGCGTGTCAACCCGCCGGTCTTGCGTTCGAGATGGAAGCGCAGCGACAGCTCGTGCATATGCACGAAGGTGCGGAACGCGAGACGCCGCACCGCGTGCATCGCCACCTTGGCGAAGACGCCGTCGCGCAGTTGCGTCAGCGCCGCCATCAGGATGCGCATGCCGCCATAGGCAATCGTCATGGCAATCGGCGCGGCGAGCGCCCACACCAGCCAATCCGAAGCCGCGACGGGGGCGCTGCCTTGTCCGGCCAGCGCGTCGGTCGCCCATTTGTAGGTGAAGGGCACCGCGATGGTCGCGAGCTTGGCGGCGAGCAGCAACAGCATGGCGCCGCCAACGCGCAGCTTGAGGTCGGCGCGGTCGGACGGCCAGATGTAGGGCCACAGGTGCACCACGGTACGCAGCAGCGCGCCGCGGTCGCCGGAGACCGGGGCGGTGCTGCTATCGGTACGATGATGGTGGTGGTCGCTCATTCAGGGCCTTCATATAGGCGGATTCTTCGGCGTAATCACCCTGCCGCCGGCATTCCGCGGCGATAAATGATGGCGCCCCGCCGCCTTGACGCTGCCGCAAGCGCAGCGCACATGCAGGGTATGAATCGAATCGAGAACCCTAACAAAATCCGCAAAATCTGCGTCTATTGCGGCTCCGGGCCGGGCACCGATCCGGCTTTCGTCGCGGCCGCCCGCGCCTTCGGCAAGACCCTCGCTGAGAACGACATCGGCCTTGTCTTTGGCGGCGGCGCCGTCGGCATCATGGGCGAAGTGGCGCAAGCCGTGCGCGCGCATGGCGGCGAGGTTACCGGCATCATCCCCGAGTTCCTGGTGGCGCGTGAACACGCCACCAAAGGCGCAAAGGAGTTGATCGTCACCCGCGACATGCACGAGCGTAAACGCAAGATGTTCGAGTTGGCCGACGCTTTCGTCGCGCTGCCCGGCGGCGTCGGCACGCTGGAGGAAATCGTCGAGCAGATGACCTGGGCGCAGCTCGGCCGCCACAAGAAGCCGATCCTGCTCGCCAATATCAAAGGCTTCTGGCAGCCGCTCTGCGCCCTACTCGACCACATGAAGGCGCTGGAGTTCATTCGCAACGATTTGAATTTCGACCTTCTCATTGCCGACAAAGTGGAGGATATCTTGCCGATGCTGCGGAAAGCGGCGCAATCCGTACCG
>DASUGZ010000078.1:0-21898 GCA_036273755.1 Pseudolabrys sp. | reverse complement strand
CGTTCTGCCGCGACACGCTCGGCATCGCCGCCGAACAACTCGCCCAGCCCTCGTTCGATCTCCTCGCCGCGCTCGGCTTTTCCAAGCGCGAGGTCGAGGCCGCCAACATCCACGTCTGCGGCGCCATGACTGTCGAAGGCGCGCCGCATCTGAAGGCCGAGCACTATCCGGTGTTCGACTGCGCCAATCCGTGCGGCCGCACCGGCAAACGTTATCTCTCGGTCGAAAGCCACATCCGCATGATGGCGGCGGCGCAACCGTTTATCTCGGGCGCCATCTCCAAGACCATCAACATGCCGAACGACGCCACCGTCGAGGACTGCAAGGAAGCTTACCTGTTGTCCTGGAAGCTGGCGCTCAAAGCCAACGCGCTCTACCGCGACGGCTCAAAGCTCAGCCAGCCGCTCAATTCGCAACTGATCGCGGATGAGGACGACGAGGAGGATGCGGTCGAGGCCTTCATCGAGCGTCCGGCTGCGGCGCGCGCCACCGGGTTGGCCGAAAAAGTCGTCGAGAAGATCGTCGAGCGCATCACCGTGCTGCGCGAGCGCGAGAAACTGCCGTCGCGGCGCAAGGGCTACACCCAGAAGGCCGTCGTCGGCGGCCACAAAGTGTATCTGCGCACCGGCGAATACGACGACGGCCGGCTCGGCGAGATCTTCGTCGACATGCACAAGGAAGGCGCGGCTTTGCGCAGCCTGCTAAATAATTTCGCCATCGCCATCTCGCTCGGCCTGCAATACGGCGTGCCGCTCGAGGAATACGTCGATGCCTTTACGTTTACCCGCTTCGAGCCGCAGGGCCCGGTGCAGGGCAACGATTCGATCAAATACGCCACTTCGATCCTCGATTACGTGTTCCGCGAGCTGGCGGTCTCCTACCTCGAGCGTTTCGACCTCGCCCATGTCGACCCGAGCGAGTCGGGCTTCGACGCGCTCGGCAAGGGCGAGACCGAAGGCAAGGCGACGCCCGCCTCCAACTTCGTCTCGCGCGGACTGACCCGCTCGCGCACCGACCGCCTCTCGGTGGTGAGTTCCGGCACGCAGGCGGTCGCCGGCGGCGGCAACGTCACTGCCTTTGCGGGCGCCGCCACCGCGCTCAAAGCCGAGCCGGAGGCGAAGCTCTCGCCCGTCGAGCAGCTCGAACATCGCCACGATGTCGAGCCGTCCGCCAAGGCGCTGGCCTCCGAACGCCGCGCCGAGGCCAAGGCCAAAGGCTACGAAGGCGAGATGTGCGGCGAATGCGGCAACTTCACGCTGGTGCGCAACGGCACCTGCATGAAATGCGACACCTGCGGCTCGACCACCGGCTGCTCGTAACAGCAGCCGAGTTAATGCGAAGGAAGAGGTGTTCGTGAGCGATCCGCAAACCATGCAGCGTTATCTGCGCAACGGAATCGTGCTCGGCCTGTTCGGCGCCCTCGCGGCGTGCCTGTTCTTGGCCTACGCGCCCGACGGCGGCTGGGACTTCAGGTTGGAAAACCTCTGGCGGGTCGTTCACATCCCCGCCTGGATCGTCGCGGTTCTGATCGACGGCAATCCGCACGGCGGCGGCGTCGGCCCGGTGCTGTTCGGCGTCTTTCTGCAATGGTTTGCCGTCGGCTGGGGCGGCTCCTGGCTCTGGAAATTCATGACCGGTGGCGCGGCTACGAGGTCTCCGTGAGCAAATCACCGAAGGACATGGAACGCGCGCAAGCCGCGTTCCATAAAAAAGAGATGCAGCAGCGCGAAGGCGCGGTTGCGATGGCCGACTACCGCGCCGGCGAGGCAGCCGAGCGTGCCAAGACCGCGAAGCTGCGCGCGCTGCGGCTTGCCAAGGAGGCGGCCGACGCCAAGGCGGAGGCGGACGCCCCGCCGCCGGTCGTGAAGACAGTGAAGCCGAAGGCGAAACCGGCGGTGAAAAAGAAGAGGTGACGGGGCCGGTGGTCGCAAGTCTTATCCCTGCTGCGTATCCGACAAGGGACGGCTAGCGCGGGACAAGCCGCTCAGCCACCTCTCCGGCGCCTTTACTTGCCGACCGGGCCGCCGCCGCTCTTCGGACAGTTGCAGCCGTCTTTCGGGCAGCCATAGCTGCACGGATCGACCGTCTGGGCTTGTGCATCGTGCACGATGGACGCAACAAAAAACGCCGTGAACAGCGCGCCGATGAACATCATCGCAATGCGTCGATAAGACATTGGTCTCTCTCCCGGAAAAGCCACGCGCCCTGCGCGGGTAGCAAATCCATAATTCTCCCGTCAGGGTCGCAAGTCAACCGCACGAAACGCCCCGTTGCCAAAACAGCGGTTACAACCTAACGTTAGTGCTGGTAACGGGGTGGGGGCGCTTGCGATGACGGTGCTGAGGCGCGGGCTCGCCGGTTTTTGCTTGATGGCGGCCTTGGCCGCTGGCGGGTGTCAGACCGACGGCTTGCAAAACCAGCCGCAGGCGTCGGTTAGCGGCAGCGTCTGCGTCGCCTCGGCGATTGGCCACCGCTTCGACGTCCAAACGATCGGCATCACCATCTTCGGCAATTCCCTGCAATCCACGCCGATCGACTCCTGGGGCATCGACGATCTGGCGGCGAGCAAGGTCGCCGCCCTACTGCCGGGCATGACGGTGCGCCGCATGTATCTGTCCCGCCCCGCCCTCCTCGCCTACGAGACGCGACAGGCCGGCGATATCTTCACCCGCAATCGCAATGCCGAATTCATGACCGCCTTGCGCGCCGCTGCCTTGACCGTGCCGAAGTGCAATTTCTATCTCGCCATCGTTCGTTACCGCGGCCAAGACGCCGGCACCAACCAGATCATCAGTGGCCTCGGTGTTGTCAAGCACGACGCCACGATCGTCAGCCGAACCACCGTCTTCGCAGTCATCACGCCCATGCTGTACGACAGCAACTTCAACAATATCCGCATGCCATTCAGCGCAAGCGACTTCGGCAACGCCATGGCGGCAGGTCTCAGCGGCGCGTCGCCAAATCACCAGGAAATTGACAACGCCAATTGGCCGTCAACGCCGCAGGCCGCCGTGCAAAATGCCGTCTTGCGCGACACGACGAAGATGCTGATCGACAGAATTCTGACCAGAACAGTGCCGCGTCTTTTCCAAAGCGAGGGCTGATGCGCCCAGCGGCGCAGCAAAAAGGCCGCCTCAAGGGCGGCCTTTCGCTCAAGCCTTCGGCAGCGGAATGATAACCGGGCGCTTTGGCTTCCTGATCGGAATCGGCAGCGTCACGTTCGCGCTGAAGCTGTACTTCAGCTTGACCAGGCCGTTGACGATGGGAAAACAATATTATTCAACAACTTTGGCGCGAGGACAACTGGCCGCGCCGGCCCATCGCGAAGCAGCGTCAAAATAGTCGCCGTCTCAGTTTCACCACGAAAACCGCCGCCTAGTGGGGCATGACCCGCGCCTTCGCCCGCTGTCTCACCGTTGCCGTAGCGCTCGCCCTCGCCGCCCCAGCATCGGGCGCGCCGGCGCACAAGAAGAAGCACGTCAGCAAGCACTGGCATGGCTACGGCTTCCTGCCCGGCTATCGGCCGCCCGAGGTGATCGCGCGCGAGCGCGAGCGGGACTATTGGCGCAGCGGGCCGCACTACTACGGGCCGGCATGGCCGGGCTTCTATCACGGGCGCTGGAACGGCGGCGGCTTCGGCCCGTGCTACGTGTCGACGCCAATCGGCTACATGTGGACCTGCGGGCAATAGCCCGCGAGGCTGACGCACCGGCCGCGCTAGTGAACGAAACGCGCCGCCCAACCGACGAAGTTAGCGAACTGGTCGGGGTAGAGCACGAAATACAAGATCGCCGCCACCGGCGCCGAGGGCCAGAACCACTCTCGCATGGGTACCCCCCTTGCAAGGTCGATGGCGGTAGAATGACCGCTGGGTGTGGAGGATTTCCTGATTCAGTGAGTCAATTTTTGCGAAAACTTGAAGCGTCAGGCGTGCTGGCGGTCGTTATCGATCGGAATCACCTGTCCTGAGATCGCTTTGGCCGCATCGGAGGCGAGAAACACCGCAAGCTGCGCGATGTCCTTGGGATCGACCATCGCCTGTATCGACTGCGCCGCCATCGCCTCGGCCTTGATCTCCTCGAACGAGCGCCCGGAAATCTGGGCGCGGCCGCGGAATACGCGCACGATGCGGTCGCCCTCGACCGCGCCGGGCGCGATGGCGTTGGCGCGGATGCCGCTCGGCCCAAGCTCCAGCGCCAGCGTCTTGGTGAAGCCGATCACCGCCCATTTGGTCGCGGCGTAGGGACTGCGGTTGGCGAAGCCGAAGCGGCCGGCAATCGACGACATGTTGATGATGACGCCGGCTTTCGACTTTTTCAGATGCGGGATGGCGAGGCGCGTGGCGTCAAACATGGCGGTGAGGTTGACGGCGACGACCTTGTCCCAGTCGTCGGGCGGGTATTGCTCGACCGGCAGCGTCAGCCCGGCGATGCCGGCATTGTTGATGAGCACATCGAGCCCGCCGAGCGCCGCGACGGCGGCCGGCACCATCGCTGCGATTTCGCCGCGTTGGCTCATGTCGCAGCGCTGCGCGGTCAGGCCGGGGATCTCCTTGGCGATTGCCGCAAGCGCTGCCTCATCGATGTCGCAGACATAAATCTTGGCGCCATTGGCGGCAAAGGCGCGGGCGAATTCCCGCCCGATGCCGGCCGCGCCGGCGGTGATCAAGACGCGTTGCGGCATTGCTGCTTCCTCTCCCTGGCTGGTCCGCGTGAACTGTCATGCTACATTAGAAAGTCCACGAGGGAAGCAAGTCATGAAATCCGCCGCCATCCTGTTCGCCGCCATCCTCTCGCTCGCCACCCTGCCGGCGCGTGCCGAGACCATCGACGTTTCCGACAGCCACGGCGGCAGTGTCGCCCAATACGACGCGCGCTGGGCGGGCTATGCCGCGCGCGGCGTCAGCGTACGCATCGTCGGCCCGTGCCAGTCGGCCTGCACCGTGCTGCTCGGCCATATCCCGCGCTCGCGCATCTGCGTCACGCCGGAGGCGAGCTTCGGCTTCCACCTTGCCCATCTGCCGCAGGCGACCGCGACGCTGTGGCGCGCCTATCCCGCCGGCATCAAGGGCTGGATCAACCAGCACGGCGGCCTCACCCACGAGTTCATCTGGATGCGCGCGCCGGACGTATTCAAATATTTCCGCAAGTGCTGAGCAGCAGCCAAAGGCCTACTCTTCCTTCTCGGTGGTGAAATAGAGCGGATAGCCTTTGGCCTTACCCATCTCGGTCGCTTCCTTGGCTTTGGTCTCGGCGACGTCGCGGGTATAGACGGCGATGACGCAGGCGCCCTTCTGGTGCGCGGTCATCATCACTTTGTAGGCCTGGCTCTCGTTCATGCGGAATACGGCCTTGAGCACCAGCACCACGAATTCGCGCGGCGTGAAGTCGTCGTTGAGCAGGATCACCTTCCACAGCGGCGGCTTTTGCACCGCCGTCTTGGTCTTGGGACGCGGTTTGACGAGGACCTTTTCCGGCATTGCGCTATAATTCAACAGCCGCGCCGGCCCGGCAAGCGCCCGCTAACCGCGCTTGCGGCTCAACAGCGCATCCAGGCTCCACGGTCCCGCGCCGGCGAAGGCGAGATAGAGAAAAATGAAACAATAGAGAATCGCCGCGTCGCCGCGGTTGAGGATCGGGAAAAAGCCCCCTGGCGCATGGCTCAGGAAATACGCGAAGGCCATCTCGCCCGACATGACGAAAGCGGCGACACGCGTGAACAGACCGACCGCAACCATCGCGCCGCCGGCGAATTCGATCGCGCCGGCAAACCAGTACATGCTGAACAGCGCGGGCGTCGGCAGCGGCGACGGGAAACCGAACAGGCGCGACATCCCGTGCTCAAAGAAGAGCAAGGCCACCACGATGCGCACAATGGAGAGCACGTAAGGCCGGTAGCGCGCTATTCCCGCCACATTTTGATGTGTGGCGGACTGCGCCGCCGCAGGTCGATCGGGTTGTAACACGGAATTCCCAAGCGTTAACGAAGGCCCGCCATATAACCGAAACCGGCGGCCCTATCACCTCACGATTTCGTAAATACGGCCATCATTGCCCGGCGTCAGCCGTGCATTGCAGACGGTATTGTCCCGAGTTTGACTCAATCTCTTCGCGTCCGTCGCAAAAATTTCATCAGACTCTGAGACTGTTACGTCAGCCTTGCTGCTTCACTCTCGCGCGTGGCTGACCTCTCATGGCCGCCATGAGAAAGAACCAGCGGGGAGATATGGGCTTTAAAAAATCGGAGGAGGCCCCATGAACTTTCACTCGCGCGATACGTCCAAGCGTGTGCACGCGCGACCGCAGACCGCCTGCGCGCAGTGCGCCGAACCGCTGTTCATGCCGGAGTGGTCCGAGTTGATGGACGAGCGCCACGTGCGCCATCTCTGGCAGTGCGAGGCCTGTGGCTACGCCTTCGAGACCACCGTCTTCTTCGCGGAAGCCGCGTAACGGAAGGCCGCTCGCGGCCCGCTCACGGAATTTTGCGCACATGGCGGTGCCGGCGGCGGCTATACTGCGCGCCATGATCGACCGCCGACAATTGCTGCTGGGCGCCGCGCTTGCGGCTTTCGCACCGCGCCTGGTGCAGGCTGCCACCATGAGCCGAATCACGGCCTACGCGTTTACGTTCAAGGGCCTGGACGGGAACGACATATTGCTCGCGTCCTATGCCGGCCACCCGATCCTTGTGGTCAATACTGCGTCCCAGTGCGGCTATACGCCGCAATATGCCGGCCTGCAGGCAGTGTGGACGCAGTTTCGCGGCAAAGGACTGATGGTCCTCGGCGTGCCCTCCAACGACTTCGGCGGCCAGGAGCCGGGCGGCAAGAGCGAGATCCTGCAGACTGCGCAAGGCGACTACCACGTCACCTTCCCGATCACCGAAAAGGCCGCGGTCAAGGGGCCGGATGCCCATCCGTTCTACAAATGGGCGGCGCAGGAGCGTCCGCTCGAGGCTCCGCGCTGGAATTTCCACAAATATCTCATTGGCCGCGAGGGACGGCTGAAAGCGGCCTTTACCTCGGCGACCGAGCCCAACGATCCGCGACTTATCGCGGCCATCGAGCAAGAATTGGCAGGGGAATAGCCCGCGAGACCGAAAACTCGCCCTGACTTGCCGGCCACAACCGGCGCGCGACGTCATAAATCCGATAACTTCCGGATTGACGAATCGGTCTGCTCATGACGAAGTCATGACTGAGATTTAGTCACGTGGGCCGGCGCTTATCGGCGCCGACCCGTTTACGAGGTTCCTCCCGCGTGGCGTTTAAGACTGGGCGGCCCACTCGGCCGCCCCTTTTCATTTCCGGCAGCGCGGCAATCGCTCCGGTCAGGCGGCGCTGACTTGCGGCCGAGGCTTTTGCTCGGCGGCTATCGCGGGCAGCGGATCGATCGCCTCGACCAGTTGCAGGAAGGCCTTGCCGGGAAGCGGCGGCGCGAACACATAGCCTTGCGCCGAGCGGATGCCGAGCTGGCGCAAGTGGGCAACCTGCTCAAAATTCTCCACGCCCTCGGCCACCACGTCCATGCGCATATTGTGGGCGAGATCGACCAGCGTCTCGACGATGGCGGTGGAGTTGCGGTCGGTACCGATGGCGTCGACGAACATCTTGTCGATCTTGATAATGTCGACGCCGAGCTTAAGCATGTAAGACAACCCGCTGTGGCCGGTGCCGACATCGTCGATGGCAATGCGCATGCCGAGCCCCTGGAACGCCGCGATGGTCTGCCGCGTCGCGGTGAAATTTTCGATCGGGTCGCGCTCGGTCACTTCCAGCACGACTTGCGAGAACTTGATCGGCGAGCCGACGAAGATCTTGCGCACGTCGTTGACGATCGTCTCGTCGCTGAACAGCTGCCCGGCAAGATTGAACGATATTTTCATGCCGGGCCGGAGGCCGATGGCAGAGCCCGCCTCAACGCAGACCCGCCGCATCAGGTCGCGCGTCATGTCGCGGATGAGTCCGCTCGATTCCGCGAGCGGAATGAACGAGCCGGGGTAGACCAGCGAGCCATCGGCCTTCTTCCAGCGCACCAACACCTCGGCGCCGCGCAACTGCCCGGAACGGATATCGACGATCGGCTGATAGTAGGGCACGAATTCGCCGGCACGCAGGGCGTTTTCAATCTCGGTCACCGGATTGGGCGGGGCGCGCCGCGTCATCACCACAGAGAACACCGCGAGGACGATCACGGCGGCGCCGGCCGCGAACAGGCCGAGCCATTGCAACTCGACGTAGCCGGCGATCACGTGACTGCGCGGCATCGCAATCACGGCGTCGAACCCAAATCTTTCCGATTTGTTCTCGGCGACGAAGCTTGCATTGCCGCCGTCCGGGCGAACGCCACTCGTGGCAATCGACGTGCCAGACGCGGTCGTGATGCGCGCATAGGCGCTGAACGGATTGCCATGGGCGGAGACGCGCGGCAGGAATTGGAACGACGGCACCAGCGCCGCAATTTCGTTAGGGCCGCTGCCGACCGTGCGGCGCAGCCGCACCATCGCTTGGCCGGATTCCAGGTGAACGATGTCGAATGTATACCAACTGGCGCCGCTGAGCGGCTCGGAAGCGACGATTTTGCGCTGGCCGAGCGGCAGGCCGAGGTCGGTACACAATGTGTGTTGCTGCGGGCCGATGACGGCGATCTCCTTGATCGGCGCGGTGTCGAACGCGGCCTGCCGCATCGCCGCGAGATCGGCCGGCTCGCAACCATCGACGCCGCGCGCGGCCAGACCGTCCAGCGCCTCGATCACCTGGGCGACGCGCGAATCAGCGAGCGCCAGGGCGCGCTGGGCGGAGGTGACAACCTCCTCCCGTCCTTGCCGGTCGATCAGCCCGCCGAGCCAGAAATCGAATGCAAGCAAGGGCGCGCCGGCGAGCACCACGCCGCCGACGATGGCAATGAGATTTTTGCGCGTCAACGCGCGCACAATCAGACCCATTCTAGCGGCCAACCGGTCAGTCTCATTCGAGGGTCCGGATATTGAGACATGGCCCCGTAAAGGCTGGCTTAAACCGCAGGCTGCGCCGATTCATAAAGCGTCGTAATGGGAGAGATGCGCCCGCGCATGGTTAACAAAGTGTTGACGGCGCTGCCGTGGATTACCCGGCGCCTGTTCCGCTACGATGCCGCAAGGGATACCGCGCGCAAAATCGCCGGGACGTGCCGGTCAAAACGACCCAAGGGGAGGACGACAGTGAAGCTCTATATGCACCCGATTTCGACAGCCTGCCGGCCGGTATTTCTATTTGCGGCCGATAATAATATTGCCATGGATCATGAACTGGTCGACCTGATGACCGGCGCAAACATGCAGGAGCCGTATGCCAGCATCAATCCAAATTCGCTGGTGCCGATGCTGGAAGACGGCGATTTCAAGCTCACCGAAAGCTCGGCGATCCTGAAATATCTCGCCGACAAGATCGGCTCGCCGGCCTATCCGAAAGACTTGAAGCAGCGCGCCAAGGTCAACGAGGTGATGGACTGGATCAATAGCCAGTTTTATCGCGAGTGGGGTTACAATCTTTGTTACCCCCAGCTCTTCCCGCATCTCAAGCGACGGAGCGACGAGGCGCAGTCTGCGACGCTCGAAGTCGGCAAGCAGAACACCAAGCGTTGGCTCAAGGTGCTCAACGATCATTGGTTGGGCGGCGGCAAGACCTACCTCTGCGGCAATGCGATCACCATCGCCGACTATTTCGGGTCCGGCATCGTGACGCTGGGCGAGTTAATCGGTGTCGATTTTGCTCCCTACCCGAACGTGGTGCGCTGGCTCGCCGTGATGAAGAAGACGCCGAACTGGGGCAAGGTCAACGAGGCCTTCTACAGTCTGCGCGAGGCGGTGAAGGGGCAGCAATTCGTGACGCTGGCGTAAGGGACCGTCATCATGACCGGAATTTCGCGTCATCTTTTGCGCGGCTGCGCGTGCTGCGACGCGGGTTCGTCGCTGAGCCGGCGTAGCTTCATCGCCCAGGCCGTTGCCGCCGGTACGGCGATGGCGTTGACTCCGGCGCAGGCCGACGAGAAGCTGACCAAGATCGACGTGCACCATCATTTCGCGCCGGATTTTCACCGCGACGCGGTGAGCGCGCGGCGGGGCGGTCTGCGCTGGCCGAAATGGTCGCCGCAGATGTCGCTCGACGACATGGACAAAAACGGTATCGCCACCGCCATGCTGTCGGTGGTGCAGCCGGGAACTTGGTTTGGCGATGTCGGTGAATCACGCAAGCTGACACGCCAGCTCAACGACTACGCCGCGAGGCTTTCGCGCGATCATCCCGGACGCTTCGGCCTGTTCGCTTGCATCGCGCCGCCGGACACCGAAGGCAGCCTGAAAGAGATCGACTACGTCTTCGACACGCTGCATGCCGACGGCATCGGGCTGCTCACCAGCTACGGTACCCTCTACCTCGGCGATCCGTCGTTTGCGCCGATCTATGCCGAGCTTAACCGCCGTAAGGCGATCGTCTACGTGCACCCGGTCTCGCCGAACTGCTGCAAGAGTCTGGTACCGGGCATTCCGGTCGGCTCGATCGAATACGCCACCGACACCACGCGCACCATCGCGCACCTGGTGTTCAGCGGCACGACGACAAAATTTCCCGACATCCGCTGGATCTTCTCGCACTCGGGCGGCACGCTGCCGTTCCTTACGGGGCGGTTCACGCGGCTGGCCGGCGAGCGCAAGCCTGCATTCCTGCCGAACGGGCCGCTGCCGGAATTCCGCAGGTTCCACTACGAACTGGCGCAGGGCAACACCCCGGGTCAGATCGCCGCGCTGTTGAAGATGGTGGCGCTGGAACAAGTCTTGTACGGCACCGATTATCCATTCCGCCCGGGGGCCGAAGTTACCGACGGCATCGCCGCCTATGGCTTCAGCGCCGTCGAACGGCAATCGATCGAGCGTGATGCCGCGCTCAAGCTACTGCCGAGATTGAAGGCATAAAAGGAGGCCCGCATGAGCTTTTTCCCCGGCAAAGACCCTCAGGCCGGCGATAGTTACGCCTGCGAAGCGATTGCGCAGGTGGTGGTGCCGCGCACCGTCGATCTCGGCGACGGCTTTTCCGTTCGTCGCGCCCTGCCCTCGGCGCGCACGCGCATGGTCGGGCCGTTCATTTTCTTCGATCATTTTGGTCCGGCGGAATTCCGCGCCGGCAACGGCCTCGACGTGCGGCCGCACCCGCATATCGGGCTTGCCACCGTCACTTATCTGTTCGACGGCGAGATCATGCATCGCGACAGCCTCGGCACCGCGGTGGCGATCCGCCCCGGCGAGGTGAACTGGATGACGGCGGGCCGCGGCATCGTGCATTCCGAGCGCACCGGCGCCGAGAAGCGCGCGGCCGGCGGGCCGATCCACGGCCTACAGATGTGGGTGGCGCTGCCGGCGGCGAAAGAAGAGATGGACGCAGGGTTCGCCCATCACGACACCGACGAATTTCCGTTTGTCAACGACGACGGCGCTTTCGTGCGCGTGGTCGTCGGCTCGGCCTACGGCAAGACCTCGCCGGTGCCCACGGTGCACGACACCCTGTTTGCCAATATCGCGCTGCGCGCCGGCGCGAGCCTGCCGCTCGACGCGGTGTACGAGGAACGCGCGCTCTATGTCGTCGACGGCACGATCGACATCGCCGGCGACACATTCGAGCTGGGGCGGCTGCTGGTGTTCAAGCCGGGCGACAAGATTACGGTCAAGGCGACGACCGACGCGCATTTCGTCATCTGCGGCGGCGCGCCGATGGACGGGCCGCGCCACATCTGGTGGAATTTCGTATCGTCGCGGAAGGAACGCATCGAGCAGGCCAAGGCCGAATGGAAGGCCGGCCACTTCGGCAAAGTGCCGGGGGATGAGATCGAGTTTATCCCGCTGCCGGAGACACCGAGCGTCAACGCGGTCGCCAAGACTACGCCTTTGTAAAAAGATACGCGGTCACTTCTTCGGCAAATCGAGCCGGATGTGCAACTCTTTGAGCTGCTTCGGCGTCACTTCGGACGGCGCGCCCATCATCAGGTCCTCGGCGCGCTGGTTCATCGGGAACAGCACCACCTCGCGCAAGTTCTCTTCGCCGGCGAGCAGCATGACGATGCGATCGATGCCGGGGGCGATGCCGCCGTGCGGCGGCGCGCCGAGCGACAACGCGTGCAGCATGCCGCCGAATTTCTGTTCCAGCGTCTCCTCCGGATAGCCCGCGATGGCGAAGGCCTTCTTCATCACCTCGGGGCGATGATTTCTGATTGCGCCTGAGGATAATTCAACGCCGTTGCAGACGATGTCGTATTGGATCGCCTTGATGGAGAGGATCTTCTCCTGATCCTTGGCGTCGAGCGCAAGGAATTCCTCGACGCCGAGGTTCGGCATCGAGAACGGGTTGTGCGAGAAGTCGATCTTCTTGTCTTCCTCGTTCCACTCGTACATCGGAAAGTCGACGATCCAGCAGATGTCGAAGCGGTCCTTGGCGATCAAGCCCAATTCTTCGCCAACTTTGGTGCGCGCGCTGCCGGCGAACTTGACGAAATCTTTCGGCTTGCCGGCGACGAAGAAGCAGGCGTCGCCAATGCCGAGCTTAAGCTGATCGGCGATCTGTTTGGTGCGCTCGGGCCCGATGTTCTTCGCGAGCGGCCCGGCGCCGCCCTCCTCGCTCTCGCGCCAGAAGATGTAGCCGAGGCCCGGCTGGCCTTCGCCTTGCGCCCAGGAATTCATGCGGTCGCAGAAGGCACGGTTGCCGCCTTTCGGCGCCGGGATCGCCCAAACAGCGTTGCCCTGCGTCTCAAGAATTTTTGCAAATACCTTAAAGCCGGAGCCGCGGAACGCTTCGCTCACATCCTGCATCTCGATCGAATTGCGTAAGTCGGGCTTGTCGGTGCCGTATTTGCGCAACGCGTCGGCGTAAGGGATGAGCGGAAACTTCGGCATCACGGACTTGCCCTGCCCGAACTCCTCGAACACGCCGCGGATCACCGGCTCGACGGCATCGAACACGTCCTGTTGCGTGACGAAGCTCATCTCGAGATCGAGCTGATAGAATTCGCCCGGCGAGCGGTCGGCGCGCGTATCTTCGTCGCGGAAGCACGGCGCGATCTGGAAATAGCGGTCAAAACCCGCCACCATGATGAGCTGCTTGAACTGCTGCGGCGCCTGCGGCAGCGCGTAGAATTTTCCCGGATGGATGCGCGACGGCACCAGATAATCGCGCGCGCCTTCCGGCGACGACGCGGTCAGGATCGGTGTCTGGAATTCGAAGAACCCGCCCTCTTTCATGCGCCGGCGGATCGAATCGATGACGCGCCCGCGCAGCATAATGTTGGCGTGCAGCTTGTCGCGGCGCAGGTCGAGGAAGCGGTATTTGAGCCGGGTCTCTTCAGGGTACTCCTGTTCGCCGAATACCGGCATCGGCAGTTCGGCGGCGGGGCCGAGCACTTCGATCTCGTCGATATAGACCTCGACCTGGCCGGTCGGGAGTTCCGGGTTTTCGGTGCCGGCGGGACGCTTGCGCAGCTTGCCGTCGACACGAATCACCCACTCCGCGCGCAGCGTCTCGGCGAGCTTGAACGCCTTACTGTCGGGGTCCGCCACCACTTGCGTGAGGCCGTAGTGGTCGCGCAGATCGATGAACAGCACGCCGCCATGGTCGCGGATCCGGTGGACCCATCCGGACAGGCGGACCTGTTTTCCGATGTCCGATTCGCGCAGGGCGCCGCAAGTGTGGGTGCGATAACGATGCATCGGCGATTCTTATGGACGATTCTTGGGGCTGTTCCGGCGGGCGATTCAGTCAGGATTGAAAGGCGCGCGAAAGACGCATGGGGGTCGGGCTTTGTCAAGGCAACAGGCTCGACAGGCAGTGGCCTATCGCACATTGTGCCGGCCAACAGCCGGACCCCGCGATGGCCAAAACCGGACGCCCGAAAAAGACCGCCGCTGCCGAGATGTCGACCGGTGAGGCCACGACTGCCGCGCTGATCGCGCATGGGCTGAACACCGTTTATGCGCTGCCGGGCGTACACAACGACCATTTGTTCGACGCATTCCATCGCGCCGGCGAGGCGTTGCGCGTGGTGCACACAAGGCACGAACAGGGCGCGGCCTATATGGCGCTGGGTGCTGCACTCGCGACCGGCAAGCCGCAGGCTTACGCGGTCGTACCTGGGCCGGGCCTGCTCAATTCCGGCGCGGCGCTGCTCACCGCCTATGGCATGAATGCGCCGGTGCTGGCGATCATCGGGCAGATTCCGCACAAGACCATCGGCCGCGGGCTCGGGCAACTGCATGAGATCCGCGACCAGGCTGGCATTCTTGCACGGCTGGTCGATCACTCCGCGCACATCCACGCGCCGGCCGAGGCACAAGAAAAAGTCGCCAAGGCGATCGCCTCGATGCGGCAAGGCCGGCGCGGACCGGCTGCGCTCGAGTGCGCCATCGACGTCTGGGGCCAGCGCGGCGCGGTGACGCCGGTGCTGCCGCTTCCAGAGAAGACGCTGCGCATCGACGAGGACAAGGTCAAGGCGGCGGCCAAGGCCCTCGGCAAGGCCAAACGGATCCTCATCGTCGTCGGCGGCGGCGCGCTCGACGCGTCGCCCGAGGTGACGCAACTTTGCGACATGTTGCAGGCGCCCGTGCTCGCCTATCGGCGCGGCCGCGGCGTCCTTGATGGACGCAATCCATTTAGCGTCACGCTGCCGCTTGGCCGCGAATTATGGGGTGAGGCCGATGCGGTGCTCGGCATCGGCACGCGGCTGCTCAATCCGATTGCGGCCTGGGGCGTCGACAAGGATTTGCAGATCGTACGCGTCGACGCCGACCGCGAAGAACCGGCGCGCCAGCACAAGCCAAAAGTTGCGCTCATTGGCGATGCGACACTCTTGCTGCGCAAGCTGATCGACGCGCTGGCGAAGACCAATACACGCCGCATCTCGCGCCGCGACGAGATGATCGAGCGCCAGGCGAAGTGGAAGGCGCGCCTGCAGAAGATCGCACCACAGCTTGCCTTCGTCGACGTCATCCGCGCTGGTTTGCCGGAAGACGGCATCTATGTCGACGAAGTGACGCAAATCGGCTTTGCCGCCCGCCTCGTCTATCCTGTCTACAAGCCGCGTACGTTTCTGTCGCCCGGCTACCAGGACAACCTCGGCTGGGGCTACGCCACCGCGCTCGGCGTGCAGCACGCGCGGCCCGACGTGCCGGTGCTGTCGATCAACGGCGACGGCGGCTTTCTCTACACCGCCAACGAACTCGCCACCGCGATGCGCCACCGTATCCCGCTGGTCGCGGTCGTCTTCGTCGATGGCTCCTTCGGCAACGTGCGGCGCATCCAACAGGAACACTTCGGCAACCGGGTGATCGCCTCGGATCTCGCCAATCCCGACTTCGTCAAATACGCGGAGAGCTTCGGCGCCGCCGGCCGGCGCGCGCGCAGCCCGGCCGAGCTTGCCGCCGCGCTCAAAGCGGCGTTTGCCGCCCGCGAGCCGACGCTGATCGAGGTGCCGATCGGGCCGCTGCCATCCCCGTGGGAGTTCATCCACATGCCGCGCGTGCGGGGGAAGTAGACATGACCGCCCCGGATCGGGTTAGGTTGCCCACAAGCATGGATTTGATCACCAAAACCGACGAACTGGCCGAGGTTTGCGCGCGCATGGCGCGGCATCCTTATGTCACCGTCGATACCGAGTTCCTGCGCGAAACCACCTATTACCCGCTGCTCTGCGTGGCGCAGCTCGCTTCGCCCGATGAGGCTGTGGTCGTCGATGCCCTCGCCCCCGGCATCGATCTTGGTCCGCTGTTCGCGCTGATGACGAACGAGGCCGTGGTCAAGGTGTTCCACGCGGCGCGGCAGGACATCGAAATCGTCTGGAACATGGCGAAGAAGATCCCGCATCCGATCTTCGACAGCCAGGTCGCCGCCATGGTGCTCGGTTACGGCGACTCGATCTCCTACGACGCGCTGGTGCAGCGCATCACCGGCGACCAACTCGACAAATCGCACCGCTTCACCGACTGGACGCGCCGGCCCTTGAGCGACGCGCAAATCTCCTACGCGCTGTCCGACGTCACGCATCTGCGCGCGGTCTATCTCAAGCTTGCCGCCGACCTCGCCAAACGCGAGCGCACCAGCTGGGTCGATGCCGAGATGAACGTTCTCACATCGCCCGACACCTACCGCGCCGATCCCGAGCGCGCCTGGGAACGGCTGAAGACCC
The DNA here is from genome assembly GCA_036273755.1 of Pseudolabrys sp. Taxonomy (GTDB): domain Bacteria; phylum Pseudomonadota; class Alphaproteobacteria; order Rhizobiales; family Xanthobacteraceae; genus Pseudolabrys. The sequence goes on along the minus strand of DASUGZ010000078.1, from coordinate 5,702 downwards.
GCGTGCGCAAGCCGAAGGAATTGGCGGTGCTGATGGAGATCGCCGCCTGGCGCGAGCGCGAGGCGCAGACGCGTGACGTGCCGCGCTCGCGCGTGCTCAAGGACGACACTGTCGGCGACATCGCGGTGCAGGCGCCGACCACGATCGAGCGGCTCGGCCATCTGCGCTCGCTGCCGAAAGGCTTCGAGCGCTCGCGCTGGGGCGAGCAGATTGTCGAGGCGGTCAAGCGTGGGCTCGAGCGCGACCCGAAAACGCTGCCGCGGTTCGAGCGATTCAAACCGGCCCCGAACGGCGCCGCCACGGTCGAACTGCTCAAAGTGTTGCTGCGCATGACCGCCGAGCGGTACGGCGTCGCCGCCAAGGTGATTGCCACGGTCGACGAACTTGACCGCATCGCTGCCGACGACCACGCCGACGTGCCCTCGCTCAAGGGTTGGCGGCGCGAACTGTTCGGCGACAAGGCGCTCGCCTTGAAACACGGTCAACTGGCGCTCGCGGTCGAGAAGGGCCGTGTGGTGACCGTCGATAAAGGCGAACCGGCGGCGCATACGCCGAAAGCCGGCGAGATCGCATAAATTTGCAACTAATTTGAACCGACACAGCGAGATTTTTTTTAAAATTTCGCCGGTAAAAGTACCGCATTACCTTATCCAACGCCGCCGAACCGCAAAGCCAATTCGGGACCGTGTGAGCGATGATCGAGCGCAGAAAAGAACCGCGCGTTCCCTTATCCAAACGCGGCGTCATCAAATTCGGCGCGACGGGAACCGAGTGCATCTGCAGCGTCCACGACCTGACGCCGAGCGGCGCAGGCCTCAGCGTCATCAGCAGTTTCGGCGTGCCGCGCTCGTTCCAGTTGGCGGTTGACGGAGAAACCGCATTGCGACATTGCAAGGTGGTCTGGACGGAAGGCCGACGCCTCGGCGTTGCATTCGAATAGGCGTCTTTAACCCTCGATGAGCGACTCACAGCCGACGGGACGTGCGAGCTTACCGCGATTTAACGATGTGAGTTACGCTATATCTCGATCATCGGTTCGCGGCCGACCAGGCGCGCGAGTTGGCGTAGGCGGCCGTAGAGCCGATCGCTGCCGAGCGGCCCGTAGCGGCCGGGCAAGGTCAGCACCAATCTTCCGCGCCGCACACGCATCGGTGTCTTCGGCAGTACGCCGCCCTGCCCCGCGGTGATAATGTAAGCAACGCGCATGGCGGCGCCGAGCACGCGCGCACGATCGAGCATGCGCGTGGTGGCGAGTTCGCGCAGCCGCGGCGACAGATCTTCCTCGCTCAATCCGGCATGGCGGAAATAGACCGATAGCGCCAGATAGGCGCGGCTCGGATGGTCGACCGCGACGAAGGCGCCGTGCGCAATAATGTTCATTGCCTGCTCGCCGCGATAATCCGGATGTGCGCGCCAGCCAATATCGGCGAGGAGGCACGCGGCATGACGCAGTCGGCGCTCGTCGGCGGTCTCGTCGAGGCCCGACGACGCCATGAAGCGGTCGGTCCAATCGATCAGATCTTCGCCGTGCTTGGGCGAACGCGAGCGCAGCACGTTGAGGTCGGCGGCCGCCGAGATCAACGGATCGCGCCCGCGTTCTCGCGGATCGAGCAGCGAATAGAGCAGCCCCTCGCGCACGCCGAGCACGGAAATGATCACCTGCTTGGGCTTGATGGTGCGCACCAGGTTTTCCATCACCAGCGCGGCGTAGGCGAGCAGCGGCCGGCGGGCGGCGTTGACGACCTCGATCTTCGACAGCGTGTCGGTGTCGACCCGATGCACCAGCCGTGAGAACTCCAGCGCCTCGCGCGCGGAGATTCGGTAATTGTGCATCACGTGGAACGGATAGCCGGTCTGCCACATGTGCAGCCGTGCCAGCGCACGCCAGGTGCCGCCGACCGCGTAGAAGGTCCGGTCCTCGCCGTCGTGCAGCATGTCGAGGCCGTCGAAGGCGTCGGCAACGATCTTCTCGGCTTTCTTCAGCGACCGGCCGGCAAGATCCTGCAAGGCGAGGCCGCCGAAAGGCAGGGTTACACCGCCGCGAACGCGCGCACCGTGCACATCGACCAATTCGAGCGAACCGCCGCCGAGATCGCCGACGATGCCATCCGGCTTGTGAATGCCGGAGACGATGCCGAGGGCGGTGAGATGGGCTTCGCGCCGGCCCGACAGAATTTGCACCGGCGTGCGGGTGATCCGGGTTGCCTCCGCGATGAAGGCCCGGCCGTTTTTGGCGTCGCGGCAAGCCGCGGTCGCGATCGCCCATATCTTGCGCACGTGCAGCGTGTCGCACAGCGCGCGAAAGCGCTTGAGCGTCTCCAGCGCGGTGTCGATCGCGGCCGGCGCCAACAGACCAGTGGTTTGCACCTGGCGGCCGAGGCCGGCCAGAACCTTTTCGTTGAAGATCGGCGTCTGCGACCGGGTCAAGCCTTCGTAGACGACCAGACGCACCGAGTTCGAGCCGATGTCGATGACTGCGATCGGCGGCCCATGATCGAGGCGGCCTTTGACGAAATTGGCGGTGGGACGTGGGCGCGAAATGGCGGGCGAACGCTTACGGCGCCCCTTCGACGAGGCGGCGTATAAGGCTGCGCGGGGAGGATTCTTTGAGCGATTTGCCACGACCCGACAGACTCGGATTTGTCATGAAATACTTATGGGCATTGAACGGTTCCTCGCCCGGCGCGGCTTTTATGCGCGTCGAACTGCCGTCCGGCAAGACCGTCCAACTTTGCTCATTATCCTTCAGATTCGCGATCATAATCTGATCCAAAATCTGCTCATGCACAGTTGGATTGAGAATCGGGCACAGCGCTTCGACCCGGCGGTCGAGGTTGCGCGGCATCATGTCGGCGGACGAGATATATAAAGCCGCCTTGTGGTGGGGCAGGCTGTGGCCGGCGCCGAAGCAATAGATGCGGCTGTGTTCGAGGAAGCGGCCGACAATGGATTTGACCTGGATATTGTCCGATAAGCCCGGCACGCCCGGCCGCAGACAGCAGATGCCGCGGACCACCAGGTTCACTCCGACACCGGCGGCCGACGCATCGTAGAGTGCGTCGATAACCTCCGGGTCGACCAGCGCATTCATCTTCATCCATATCCCGGCCGGCTTGCCGGCGCGGGCATTCGTGGTTTCCCGGGCGATGTGGTCGAGAATGCGGCTGCGCAGGCTGATCGGCGAGACCGCCATCTCCTCCAACTCGGCCGGCTCGGCATAGCCCGTGATGTAGTTGAAGATGCGTGCGACGTCGCGGCCGACCACCGCGTCGGCGGTGAAGAACGACAGATCGGTATAAATGCGCGCGGTCACCGGATGATAATTGCCGGTGCCGGCATGGATGTAGGTCGCCAGCGCCCCGCCCTCGCGCCGCACCACCAGCGACAACTTGGCGTGCGTCTTCAACTCGATGAAACCGTAGACCACCTGCACGCCGGCGCGCTCGAGATCGCGCGCCCAGCGGATATTGGCCTCTTCGTCGAAGCGCGCCTTGAGTTCGATCAACGCGGTGACCGACTTGCCGGCTTCAGCCGCCTCGACCAGCGTCTTGACGATCGGCGACTCGGCGGAGGTGCGATACAGCGTCTGCTTGATGGCGACGACGTTCGGATCGCGCGCCGCCTGCTGGAGAAATTGCACCACCACGTCGAAGGATTCGTACGGATGGTGGACGATCAGGTCCTTCTGCCGGATGGCGGCGAAACAATCGCCGCCCTGCTCGCGGATGCGCTCCGGAAAGCGCGGGTTGTACGGCACGAATTCGAGGTCGGGCCGCTCGAGTCGCGTGAGCTGCGACAGGTCGTTGAGCGCCAGCACACCGTCGACCAGAAATACTTCATCGTCGGCGACCGCGAGCGCGCGCTGCACGAAGTTGCGCAATTGCGCCGGCATCGTGCTTTCGAGTTCGAGCCGGATCACCGAGCCGCGGCGGCGTTGCTTGAGCGCGGTCTCGTAGAGACGCACCAGGTCTTCCGCCTCTTCCTCGATTTCCACTTCCGAATCTCGGATCAAGCGGAAGGCGCCCTGCCCCTTGACTGCGTAGCCGGGGAACAGCCGGCCGATGTGCAACGCGGTCGCTTCCTCCAACGTGATCAGCCTTATGCGTTGCTCGCTGCCGCTCGGCAGACGGATGAACCGCTCGATCTTTTGCGGCATGCGGATGAGCGCGTTCATCGGCTTACCGTCCTTGGCGCGCGCAAGCTGGAGCGCAATCGAGAAGGACAGATTGGGAATGAACGGGAACGGATGCGCGGGGTCGATGGCGAGCGGTGTCAGCAGCGGAAACACGTGGGTGAGGAAGTGCTCCTCGAGCCAAACGCGCTCTGGCTTTTTCAGGCCGGCACCGTCAACCAGGACAACGTCGGCCTCCGCCAGTGCCGGCCGCAAATCCAGCCAGCGCGACTGCTGGTCGCTGGCGAGTTGCGACACCGCCTCGCGCACGCGTGACAGCTGCTCGTTGGGGCTGAGCCCATCGGGGCTTTGGGTCGTGATGCCTTGACGCACCTGGCCTTTGAGACCGGCGACCCGCACCATGAAGAATTCGTCGAGATTGTTGGCGGAAATAGACAGGAAGCGCACGCGTTCGAGCAACGGGTGGCTTTCGTTGGCGGCCTCGTCGAGGACTCGGCGGTTGAAGTGCAGCCAGGACAGTTCGCGGTTGATGAAACGCTGCGGCTGCGAACGCAGTGCCGAAATCGCCGCTGAAGCGGGTTCGTCCTGGGCCGCAGCGGGAGCGATTTCCTCTATTGAAGCAATAGCTTGTGCGCGATCTGCCATTGAAGGAAGGCCTGAAAGCCGATCCCTAACAGAAAATAGTGGCCGGCAGATGACAGTTCGCGCCGGCGGGGCCGTCCGGTCAAGGCCGAAGCGGAATCGAGCTTAAAGTTCTCGAAAAATCTCCGCGGCCAGCGCCCGCGTCACCGCCCGGTGCTGGCGCATCCCCTCCTCGTCGAGCCGGGTGACCGCCGCCCGTGCGCCGGCAAAGGATCGCTCGATGCGGTTGATAAGGAAGCTCACCAGCGCATCATCCAGCGTCAGTTGACGGTCGGCGCCAAGCTTGACGATCAGCGCGCGCAACAGCGCGTCGTCGGGGGCGGTCAGCGTCACGCTCGGCACGGCGCGCAGCCGCGAGTCGAGATCGCGGATCGCCACCGGAAAGCTCGGCAACGGCGAGCGCGAGGTGATGAGCATATTGGCGTCTTGCTCGCCGACGAGATTGATCAGATGAAATAGCGCGCGTTCGTCGAGCCCGGCGAAGGCGAGATCCTCCAAGACCAGCGCGCCGGTCGACAGCGCCGCCGGCAGGTCGCCGTCCGCCAGTAGCTTCGCCGACAGCACGCGCGCGCCCGCCGCCTCCGCCCAGATCGCGGCGAGATGGCTCTTGCCCGAGCCTTCCGGTCCGACCAGCGCGACGATGGGGTTGGGCCAATCCGGCCAACGCTCGACGAGCGCAAGCGCCGCGGCGTTCGACGGGCCGGTCAAAAAATCCTCGCGCGCAAAGCTTGTCGCATGATCGAGCGCCAACACCAGTTGGCGCGGACTGGCTACGGTCACGCCGGCGGCTCCCCGCTATAAAGGGCGCTCTCGCGATAGCGCTGCATGGCAAAACGCAGCAGCACGCCGATGGTGGCGGCGAGCGGCACCGCGACCAAGAGCCCGACGAAGCCGAACAGGTAGCCGAAGGCGAGCAGCGCGAAGATCA